>CAZPEV010000051.1:0-19621 GCA_964585635.1 uncultured Ignavibacteriales bacterium | reverse complement strand
ATCGGGATGATCTTTCGCTGACTCAATTTGTGATAGAAGTCGACAACGATATGCTATACGTGACGTTTTGAAGCCGGCCGATCGATCTGCCCGGACACAAAGGAGTCGCAACGATGAAATTTGCCGAGATTGACCATTTCCTGCATTCTGTCACGCCGAAGCGGAACCGTGTCCTGTCCGAGATGGAGCGGTACGCCCGAAGGCATGGTTTTCCGATCATCGGGCCGTTGGTGGGACGCCTCCTGTTCCAGATGGCGACGGCGACCAAGGCCCGGCGGATACTGGAGCTTGGCTCCGGCTATGGATACTCGGCCTTCTGGTTTGCCCTGGCGATCGGCAAGCGAGGGCACATCACCCTGTCCGACCTGGATCCGGCCAATCGAGAGCGGGCCTTGCAGTACTTTAGGAAGGGCGATCTTGAGGCCGGATTCCGCTTTCATCTGGGGGATGCCCTGGAGATCGCGGCCGGCCTGAAGGGGCCGTTTGATATCATCCTTAATGATATCGACAAGGAAGATTACCCCGCCACGATTGACGTTGCCGCCCGCCTGCTTCGCCCGGGCGGGCTGTTTCTGACGGACAACGTTCTGTGGTCCGGACGAGTGTACGACATTCCTTCTACCGAACCGGCCACCATGGGTGTGCGCCGATTTGTCAAAAGACTTTATGCCGACCGGCGGTTCTTCACGACCATTATTCCGCTGCGGGACGGCCTGGCGATGGCGGTGAGGGTGTGATGGGAATCAGGATCGATGATTTCAGGGCGCTGAAGGAGATGACCGACGCCGGATCAATGACGGTCATCGACGGGATTCCGGCCGCAGCCGGAGACTATCGCCCGCAGGATGGGATGATGACCTTCGGCGAGCAGGTGCAGCATGTGTCGTCGGTGGAACGGTACATCGCCGCCAGGATCGTCGATGGCCTGGCGCTGCCGTTGGCCATACCTGATGGTGACGCCGCCCCGACCCTTGACGGCCGGCGGGGTCACCTGCGGGAGACGGTGCGGCTGACGCAGGAACTGCTTGATCATTTTCCGGATGGCGATCTGGACCGCATGGTCCCCTTGGGAGGCGGCCGAGAGCGTTCGGTCCGGTATCTCTTGCAGGTTATGGTTGAGCATCAGGTGCACCACCGGGGGCAGATAGTGGTTTATTTTCGAACGCTGGGGAAAGAGCCGCCCCGCCGCTGGAATGATTGACGGCGGCCCGGCCGGCCGCAACGATAGCAATACCAGTAGAAAGTTATAATAACCGGTTTGCCCGGCATTCGCGCCGGGAGGGATTTCCAATCCAGAGCGGCCAAAAAAAACTTGCCTTGAGTCATAAAAGCGATATATTGATCGCTCCGTCTGTACGGAAGAGTCACATGCTGAACGTCGATACTTCCCGGAGGAACAATGTTGAAAAGAGCACAGTTTTATTACCGACATCCGTGCCCCGTCTGTGACGAGATCAAGAGTTTCCTCGAGGAAAACGGCGTACTGGTGTCGGCCCGAGATATTACCGAAAAACCGCTTCGACGAAGCGAGCTGGCCGGGATTCTGGGATATCATGATCCCCGTCATTACCTGGACAGCGCTTCGGCAACCTTCAAAAAGCAAAGGATGGACAAGCAAATGCCGACGCGGGAGGAGCTGTTCCTCCTGATCGAGACTCAGCCCGATCTGCTCAAACATCCCATCGTCGTCACCGGACGGCTCATGTCGGTCGGGACCAATCGCAAGCAACTGATTGATATGCTGCAGCTCAAGGTCTCGGACAATGGGTCGGGCCAAGGTGACGCCAAAGCGACCGACAAGGGTGCGTAGACGGCATCCGATGGTTGGCTGGACGTCCCTTTCACAACCCTGACGGACAGGGGAAGGGATGCGAGGCCGCGGCCACCGGTCGTATTCCAAAAGTTGCCAGCAGCGGGAAAGGAGCACAGGCATGGAAATCACTCGCGATGTTTTGGAGGTTGATGTTCTGATCGTCGGCGCCGGGCCGGCCGGATTGGCCTGCGCCTATCATTTGATGAAGAAGATCCAGGAAACCGGACTCGAACCGCCCGCTATTCTGGTCATCGAAAAGGGGAGCCATCCCGGCGCGCACTCGCTGTCGGGCGCGATCATGGACCCCTCCAGCATCGCGGCGCTGATCCCCGATTATCTGGATAAGGGGATGCCGGTCGAGGCCAAAGCGGGCCGCGATTCTCTCTGGTTTTTGACCGGGAAATCGCACCTCAAGCTGCCCTTCACCCCTCCCGGGATGGGTAATCATGGAAATTATATTATCTCGCTGAATAAATTCACCGGCTGGCTGGCGGGGCAGACCGAGGCCGCCGGCGTTGAAATTTATCCTGCCACCGCCGCCTATGAACTGCTCATCGAGGATGGCAAGGCGGCCGGCGTCCGCACGGTCGACATGGGTCTGGACAAGAAGGGGGAACCCAAATCCAACTTCGAGCCGGGAACGATTATCAAAGCCAAGGTGACGGTCCTGGCCGAGGGTCCTCATGGTTCGCTGGTCAAGCAGGCCAAGAATAAGCTTGCCATCTTCGGCGACAGCGTCAATCAATCGTACCTGACCGGAGTCAAAGAAGTCTGGGAGATTCCGCCGGGAAGGCTGTCGGACGGGGAGATCATTCATACCTTCGGAGCGCCCCTGCCCGCCAGCGAGTATGGCGGCGGCTTTATCTACAAGATGTCGGGCAACCTCCTGGCGATCGGTTTCGCGGTGGGGCTGAACTGCCCCGATCCGACCAATGATCCCCATCGCCGCTTGCAGGAGTTCAAGCTACACCCATCCGTTCGGCCGGTGCTGGATTGGGGGAGGATGCTCGATTACGGCGGGAAGACGATAGCGGAGGGTGGGTACTTCGCGATGCCCCGGCTGTACGATCACAACTTGCTGATCATCGGCGACAGCGCCGGATTCCTCAACGCCCAACGGCTGAAGGGAATTCATCTGGCGATATCGTCCGGGATGATGGCGGCCGAGACCATCGTCGAGGCCCTCCAGAAGACCGATTTCTCCGCCGCCACGTTGGCGACCATGCAGCGCCGCTTTGACCTCAGCCCGGCTCGGCAGGAGTTGCGCCAGATTCGCAATTATCATCAGGGATTCGAAGGGGGGCTTATGGCCGGGATGCTCAATTTCGGCTTCCAGTTTGTTTCCGGCGGGCGGGGATTGTTTGACCGTCGCCCCTCGGCGCCCGATCATGAGCATATGAAAAAGTACGGTGATTATTTCTCCGGCGGCAGGCAGCCCCGACCGGCCCTCAAATACGATAACCGCCTGACCTATGACAAACTGACCGACGTCTACAAGAGCGGCACCAAACATGAGGAAGACCAGCCGCCGCATCTGGTCATCGCCGATTACAATATCTGCAACGATCGGTGCACGAAGGAATACGGCAATCCCTGCCAGCATTTCTGCCCGGCGCACGTGTACGAGATGATCGATAACGAAAGTGGTTCCGGGAAACATCTGGAACTGACGCCATCCAACTGCGTCCACTGCAAGACGTGCGATATCGCCGACCCGTATCAGGTCATTACCTGGGTGGTGCCGGAGGGCGGCGGCGGGCCAAATTATGAGAATTGCTGACAGCGGCCGGCTGTCTTTCGCTTGATTTTGATCCGGCACCGGGGCTATCTTGCATAAATATCGCCGGCTTGATCGATCACGGAAAGGAGTTGGTATGAAGAAGATGCGCGCGTTCGCGATTCTTGTCGTGTTGGTGGTATTGGGCGGATGCATTCCGGTATCGCTCAATCCCTTTTATTCCGACAAGGACCTTACTTTCGATCCCGCCCTGGTTGGCCAATGGGGCGAGAAAGACGGGGGAGCCGATGTCAGTATTCAGCAGGCCGGGACCAATGCCTACTGGATGATTGACCTGAAGGCGGACTCCACGCTGAAATATGACGTTCATCTCTTCACGCTTGGCGGCAAGCGGTTTCTTGACCTGTACCCCGGAAGCATGGGAGCGGGGAAAAACGATCTGCTCGAAATGCACCTGGTTCGTGCCCACTCGCTGGTTCGTGTCGACCGGATCACGCCGACTTTGATCACCGCCGGATTCAGCGAAAAGTGGCTGAAGGAGCTATTGGCGAAAGAGCCGATGGCGCTGCCGCACGTTATCACCGACGACCAGATCGTCCTGACGGCCACGACCGCGGAGTTGCAGGCGTTCGTCTTCAGGCATCTTAAGACCGAGGGGGCATTTGAAGCGCCGTCGGAGACGTTTCGGGTCGGGACCAAGTAGCTAGCCCGACCTGAAAATCTGCCGCGTGCGAGTAGCGGAAGGGGCAATAAGTGCGGCCATCTGACGTGGGTTATTCAACATTCTCTAAAGAACTAGGCTACCATCCTGGACTCCCGCGGTCGCGGGAGTGACACATGCGGAGGAACCGAGATCGCCACGGCCCGCCACAGGCGGGTCTCGCGATGACTAGTTTGATATCTTTCAACTCGCTCTGAAGACCCGGCCGCCCGCCAGTAGGCTGCCAAACGCCGCCCGAAAAGCCCATTTTGTGCTTGCAATATTCCCGCCCGATGATTATAGCAGAGGTGAAGCGCCAACGAATCTTTGGATAAATGCGTTTCCCACAGCAAGCTGTGGGTTACCAGTTTGCCTATCGCTTCTGCCAGGAATTTACAGAATATAGGCTCGCTCAAGAATGGTTGCCCTCTATAGCATGAGAAGGTTAATTCATGAGCATGCCCGGGAATATTGTAGTGTCGGCAGGTTTTGCGATGGTGCCTTATGATCGACATATTGATGCCCTTGATTTCAGCACCCCCAAACGAGTTTGGGGGTGCCACCCGACGCCTATTTTATTTCAGCGGTTAAACAATCAATTTTCTGACATACCGGGGCAGGGCGAAGGCGCCGAAGTGGATGTTGTCATTATAATATGTACAGGCCGATAGGTCGGTGTTGTCGTAGCGGGCCTGGTCGAAATCATCCAGGGGATCATATTTCTTCGAGCAGAAGGCAAACGACCAGAAGGATGACGGATAAATCGGCATCAGGCAGGTGTACATCTGAACGATCGGGAAAATATCTTTGAGGTTGCCATACATTGCCCGCACCGTCTCGGGATTGAACAGGGGAGACTCCGACTGCGCCACCAAGATGCCGTCCGGGTTGAGCCGGTCATATACGTTTTGATGAAACGGCTTCTGAAACAGCTCGGCCGCCGGCCCGACCGGATCGGACAAATCGAGCAGGATAATATCGAATTTATCTTTGGTGCTTTCGATCAAATCTTTGCCGTCCTGGATAATCAAGCGGCAGCGGGGATCATCGAATCCTTTGGCCAGGCGGGGAAAGTGCTTTTGGGAGACCTCGACCACCATGCGGTCGATTTCGCAGATGCTGCCACGCTGCACCTCGGGGTGCATCAGGACGTTGGTCAGGCAACCGCCGTCGCCGCCGCCGATGATCAGCACCTCGCGGGGATTGGGGTGGACGAAGAGGGGAACATGGGCCAGCATTTCGTTGTAGGCGTTGGTGTCGCCGTCGGCCACCATCAGCGAGCCATACAGCACCAGCGCCTTGCCGAATTCGTCGGTTTCGATGACATCGATCCGCTGAAATTCCGACGTGGTCGATTCCACCAGCCGCCGGACCTTGACGGTCAGGCCGGACATTCCTTGATGCAGTTCCGTGAACCAGACGTTCCAGAGGTCCTCCATCGTCTTTTCGTAGATGTATCCTTCGCCCGTGTGCGCCATGACGGCCTCCTCGTTTGCCCCGTTACCAGTCCACCACGACCACGGCGGTGTTCCGCAGGCCGTTGAAGTCGGTGGCGGAGACACTACAGTATGCGCCCATGGCGGGAAACATAAGGATATCGCCAATCTCAAGCGGCGGCAGCAGACATTCCTTGTAGATGACGTCGAAGGAATCGCAGGTCGGCCCGGCCAGCACCGCGTTCTCCCAGCGGGTGTTGCGATTGGTCAGAATTTGATAGACGCACTGGTCGAACAACCGTCCGGAGAACGACCCGTACAGGCCGTCGTCGAGGTAATACCAGGGCGTTCCCTCGCGGACCGCCTTACCGATGACCGATGCGAACAGGGTCGCCGCCTCGCCGCAGATATATCGTCCCGGTTCGCAGATGACCCGGATGGCGGGATCGATGTCGCGGTCGAGGGCGTCCGACACCTCGCGGCCGATCGTTTCGATGCTCGGCACGTCGCCAGCGTACTCGATCGGGAAGCCGCCGCCGATGTCGAGGATGTCGGTCGTCAGCCCCTTCCTGCGAGCGATCTCGATCAGCGTGCGGGCCGTGGCGATGGCAGCCGTGTACTTGCCGACCTCGGTGCATTGCGAGCCGACATGGAAGCAGAAGCCTTTGAATGAGAGTCCCAGGGCAATGGCCCGGTCCAACATCGGTTCGATATCCTCGATTGCGGCGCCGAACTTGTAGGATAGATTGACGACCGATCCCCCTTGATCGGTCTTGAATCGAATCAGTAGTCCCGCGGATTTTCCGAAGCGGGCGAATTTGTCCAGTTCGCTGATGTTGTCGGCGACGAATATCCGCACGCCGGCCTCTACGGCGGCGTCAAACTCCGGCAGGCTCTTGATCGGGTTGGTGTGGATAGTCTCCTCGGCCGTCACGCCATGGCCGATGACTTCCTGCAACTCGCGGGCGGAGGAGATATCAAAGCGGCATTCTTCGGAGCGGAGAACGTCGATTATCGCCGGATGATTGTTGGCCTTGACGGCATAATAAACCTCGGCCCGCGGCAGCGCCTGCCGCAGCCGCCGGAGATTCTCGCGCACAACCCCGGTCCGCAGCAGCATGAACGGCGGCCGAACGGTCTGCTGCAGGTCGCCGACCCGATTCAGGTTGATTCCCCGCAGCAGCTTGTGCGAGGGCTGGCGCTTGATACAAATCGCTTTCATCCCTATGCCCCTTCCGGCGCCGAGCACCGTTCCGCCGCCATCTGGGCGGCCGGTTTATGGGGAAGAATGGCATCCTCGCCGCCGGGAATCCCCCGCGCCATTTCCCGGGTGTACATGTCGTTGCAGGCCAACTGCTCCTTGACATGCCAGCAGGCTTTCCAGGGATCGACGCGCTCACCGCAGGTGAAGAAATCGACGGCGGCGTAGCCGTACTCCGGCCAGGTGTGTATCGACATATGCGATTCGGCGATCACCACGACGCCGGACAGCCCATGAGGATTGTATTCATGGAACGTGGAGTTGACGACGGTCGCGCCGGCCAGGCGGGCCGCTTCCATCAAAATCCTCCTGATGGCGTTCAGGTCGTTGAGCGTCGTCCGGTCGCAACCGGTGAACTCCACCAGCAGATGCCGTCCCAGCTTATTCATCGTGTTTCCTCCCGCTCCCGCAGACCCTCATTACATCTGGGGAGGCGTCATGACCCATAGGATCGTCGTTTTGTTCTTTCCCTTGTTCTGCAACTGATGCCGTTTGTCGGACTCGAAATAGAAGCAGTCGTCTTTCTTCAGCCGATAGGTCAGCTTGCCGTAGCGGATCACCAGTTGACCCGACAGGATGTACCCGAACTCCTCGCCGTTGTGCGGCTCCTCCATTGGCAACGATTGGCCCGGTTCCAGCGTGACCAGAATCGGATCCATGAGGTTGTTGGTCGAGCCCGGCACCAGCAGGTCGAAGACCTTGGCGCCCCGTCCCTCGAGCGATATCCGCTCGGACGGGGTAAAAGCGATCCGATCGATTTCGCCGTCGTCGGCGAAAAACTCACTCAAGCTGAGGCCGAGGGCCTCCAGGATGTCGATCAACGAATCGAGCGAAATCGAGGTCTGATCGTTTTCCACCTGGGAAATGAATCCCTTGGTGAGTTTGGCGCGATCGGCCAGCTCGGCTTGGGTCAACTCGGCCGCCAACCTCAGGTCCTTGATCTTCTGTCCAATCTCCGACTTCATCAGTTTATGATAAACCTTCAAAAAGTTTAACAAACTGTGCCTATATAAACAGAGGAGGCGAGGCTGTCAAGCCATTTTTTGGTGTTTTTTTGATGGGATGAAGAAATATCGGGTTGCCCGCGCCTGCCGTAACATATTGTCGCACGGTTCGTTGTGTCAATAGTCGCGAAGCCGGGCCGGTTTAGTAAAGAACAAAATATTATTCTCTTTTATGAAACCGCGCAGACCGCTCGTCTCATTCCGGCTATGCCCCCGGCACCGCCAGACCGGTCGGCCCCGGTCGTCTTCCTGTGCTCGCCGCAAGTCCCGGCGACGAATCCGGCGCAAAATATTATTCGTTGACCCGATGGTGTCATCGTGCTATACTTAATTTTGCCGGCGGAGCGCCGGAAGCAGGGAGAACAAGAATGAAGAAGGCTGTTATCTTTTCCTGGGCAGTGATGTTCCTTCTCGCGACAGGGGCCTTGGCTGCCCCGATCGGGGTGGGGGTTGTAGTCGGTCCGGTCGTGCCAATCGTACAGGCAGATCAGGGGACCGGATTTGCCTACGGGCTAAAGGCCCGTCTGCATCTGGCCGAGCAACTGATCCTGGAGCCGAACCTGACGTTGGGCGGCTATGGTGAGACCACCATCGCGGGGGTGGGGACGCGTGACGGCTCGTCGGTCACGCATTACGGCGTCGATCTGGTGATTGGCGGCGGCATGGCCTCCATCGGCCCCAAACCGCTGATGTTCATCGGCGGCGGCATCTACAATGTCAAGCGGGACGGCGACGTGACCGTAAATAAGACCGGCTGGTCGTTCGGCCTCGGCCTGGCGGTCGGTTTCATGTCGACGTTTGACATTGATCTTCGGGGCCGTGTCAATATCGTCGCCTCCGAGGGGTCGGCGTCCAAAAAGTCGGCTGAGATCACGGCCGGCGCCACCTATTACTTTGGTAGTTGAGGGAGGTGATGGCAATGAAACGGAGCAAGATTATTTTGGCGGTTGCGGCTGCGGCGGTGATTATCATCGCGGCCGGCTGCATCATGACCGGAACCTTTGTCGTCACCGTCAAACTGGTTCCCGACCCGGATCCTGTCACGGTCTCGAATTCGGCCTACACCGAGGGCAGACAGCAGGTCGATCTGACCCAAGAGTCGGATTTTGCCGACAATCAGGACAAGATCAAGGACATCGACAACATCGGTTTCTACGCCTCGGTCACGAACAACCTGAACGACCCGGTGACCTTCCAGCTGTTCCTGGAGAAAGACATTACCAAGCAATGGACGTCGGCCCAGATGGCGGCGGATTCCTCCACGGCTCTCATCCTGACGGGCCTGACCATACCCGGCAAGAAGACCGTCACGATCGACTGGAATGAGTCACTCAAATATGTCACCGGTTTGGATGACATCAAGAAGATAGTGGAGACCGGCCATTTCAGCCTGTACCCGGTGGCCATCCCCCGGGATGCATTCAGCCTGACGGTTGACTCGTTGGTGATCATTGTCACGCTTACCGGTGGATGATCATCGGTTGGTTCGATGAAGTTTCGCCGGCATATTAGGCCGCGCCGCCATAAACGCCTGATACCCAGGCGAAGCTGCTTGCCCGGCTGCGCCGTGAAATACCGGCGCAGCCTTTACGTATTCGTGATAGGATGAGGAGAGACGCCATCAAACCTTACGATATCGCAATTTTGGGGGCTGGTCCCGGCGGCTACACGGCCGCAATCCGCGGGGCGCTGAAGGGAGCGCGGGTGGCGGTGGTTGAGGACGCTGCTTTGGGGGGAGTTTGCCTTAATCGGGGTTGCATCCCCTCCAAGTCGCTGATCGCCGGGGCAAACCTGTATCAGAAAATGAAGCAGGCCGACAGCTTCGGCATCCGCCTGTCCGGCGCCGTCGCGGCTGACTGGCCGGCCATGCTGGCCCGCAAAGACAAGATCGTCTCCGGGCTGGTGTCGGGTATCGCCTCGCTGTTCAAGAGCTACGGTGTCGAGCGATATTCCGGTTTCGGGGTGCTGACCTCCGATCATACCATCCATATCCAAATGAACGACGACACCGAGCAGGATATCGAGGCGAAAAATATCATCATCGCCACCGGTTCTCGTCCCGTCAATATTCCCGCCTTCCCCCTTGATGGCGTGACCGTCCTGTCGTCCGATCATTTTCTGCAGTTGCCGGCGCTGCCCGGCTCGATGCTTATCGTTGGAGCGGGCGTGATCGGGTGCGAGTGGGGATTCATGCTGGCGCAACTGGATGTCCGCGTCGAGATGGTCGAGATGTTGTCACGGGCGCTGCCGATGGAGGATGTCATGCCCTCGACGATCATCGCCCGCGAATTGAAGAAACTCAAGGTCAAGTTGTATACCGATACCAAAGTCGAGCGGCTGGTCCCGGCGGCCGGGGGACTGGTCGGAGCCGTGCTCTCGGACGGCCGGACAATCGAGGTGGAGAAGGTGCTGGTCTCGGTCGGCCGGGCTTTTAACACCGAAGATATCGGCTTGGCCGAGGTCGGCGTGAAACAGCATCCCAACCGCTCGATCATGGTCGACGATCATATGCGGACGTCGATGCCAAATATCTATGCCATCGGCGACGTGGCCGGTCGCAAGCTGCTGGCATACACCGCCGTGGCGGAGGGAGCCGTGGCCGTGGATAACTGCCTCGGCCAGACCAGGACGATTAGTTATCTGGGGGTGCCATCGGTGATCTTCACCCAGCCGGAGGTTGCCTCGGTGGGGTTGACCGAAGAAGAGGCAACCCGGGAGCATGAAATTCTAGTGGGGGCGTTTCCGATGCGGGCGCTCGGAAAGGCCCATGCCGAGGGAGAGATCGCCGGCGAGGTGAAAGTCATCGGAGACAAGAAGACCGATCGCCTGCTCGGGCTCCATATGGTGGGACCGCACGCGACGGAAGCCATTCATATAGCCGCGCTGGCCATAAACCTCGGATTGACGGTGACCGAGCTGGGATCACTCACGTTTGCTCATCCGGTAATCTCGGAGGCAATCATGGAAGCCTGCCACAGTCTCCATAAGATGTCGGTGCATCTTCCGGGCCAGCGATAAGTCGGCAAATCCTGCCCCCCAAGGACCAGGTGCGCAATTTCTGCGCGCATGGGATCGATGGCGCGGCGGGGCGGCATGCCGGGCACGTCATTAATTTATTGTCGTGCATCATATTACGATAATCGACCAAAGTCTTTCGCTGCCTTCCGCGCAAAAACTGCGAGAATGACAGAAGAATAAAGACCTCTCAAATCCCGGCTTTGGTCTTTAATGCGTTAGCGGGTAATAGCTTAAGTATGATTATTTGGATAAGGAACCTTTTCGGCACAAGTTTTGTTTCTGCTATTAACTGAAGTTAGTTACTCTGTATGGCGGTGAAGGGTACTAATGAGGTGGGGATGAGGAGCTCCTTTGTGAGGGAGGAGCTCCTTGTTTTTTTGCCCCCTGTCGCCTGACCCACAATATGATCTTCTCCCTATTCTGTCACCCACCCCACGATCTTTTTCACAATTAGCCATGTTGCCCGTTATATATATGGTGCTGGGGATGTTGAGTTCGCAGGATGCATGAAGAATAGGGGCAGTATGCGGTTATTCTCCGTTATCTTGGCCGTCCTCCTGACCGCTTATGGCTCGCGGACGGCAGCCCGATCCGAACTGACGGCCAAAGACCGCCTTTCTCCCCTGCTGAGCGGCAGCTACTGTTATCAACGGATCAGCGATACCGGCTCGACCCTCTGGCTGGCCTTCTCCAATCGTATGGCCATCGGCCGTCCTTTCGCCGACCGCTTTGCCTTGCAGGATGACGAGGAGCAAACAGACGACCTGCCGCGCGAGTTCAGGGCCTCGTTTTCCGGTCCCTCGGGCGGCGAATACCTTTACGGGGCCGGACTCTGGGTCGGGGGCATAAAGGGAACCGACACCCTCGTGTCGCATGCCTTTGATTTCACCTTTCCGATTCCGGAGCTGATCCCGGCCCCCTGTCCCGAAGGAGAATATCGAACCGTCCCCGGCCCGGCCGATATCGAGCATGTCGCGACGGCTTATGACACCATCATCGCGTTTGATACTCTCTATCGCTGTCAGATAGGCGACTGCCACGATTGGTATCCGCTCGGTATCCAGGTGACCTCCCACAGCTACTCCTGGGTTTCGCCGCCGTACGACCGAATGGTCATTATGGAGTATCGCATCAAGAACATCGACTTCACTCCCATCGAGAAGGGTTGGGTCGGCATCTATACCGATGCCGACGTCGGGGGCGGGTCCGACGCCCCGGCGGGAGATCTCTCGGGAATGATCGGCGGGACGATCGACGGCAGCGGGCGTTGGGTCGATCTCAACCTCGCCTATTCGCTGGACATGGACGGCGATCCGCACGATATGGCCTTCGATGCCGGTTCCTGCGACGGCGCGTTCGGCGTTCAGGTGCTTGGCCTGAGCAAGCCCGGGTACAAAATCAATTTTAACTGGTGGGTGGCCGGTTCCGGCGAAGGTCCGAGTTGGGGGCCGAGGAAAGCCGATTCGATTCTGCGCAACCTGGGAGACGCCGACGCGGCGCCATATGGCGACAGCAACAAGTATTACATCATGTCCAACGGCGAACGGGATTATCATCAGATCGAAACCGGACTGCCCCATGCCGGTTGGCTGGAGGCCAGGGGTTCCGACACCATGATTGCCTTTGGGCGGGATACGCGCTTCATCATTTCGGCCGGGCCGTTTGATCTGGCACCCCAGGAGGAAGTAACCTTTACGGTCGCCTATGTCGGTGCCCAGAACGTCATCAGAAATTCTTACGTCAACTCCTGGTTCAAGCCGACGGATCGTTCATTGGTGTCCGATTATTATGAGATCTTGCACCTCGATGATTTGAAAGCCTCGGCGTTGGCGGCCGAGGCCGTCTATAGACAGGGTTTCACCGTTCCGCCTCCGGGCCCGCCGAGCCTGTTTGGGCTGGTCTCATTTGACGATACTTCGGCCGCCTTCGTTTGGTCCGCCACGCATCAGACCGACCTGGCGGGGTATCACCTGTTGCGGAAGATCGGCAGCGGCTCCTGGCAGGTTGCGGGGGCGGCGAACGCCTCCGACACGGTCGTGACCGTCGTCGGTCTCGATCCTGCAATATCCTACCAATTTGCCCTGGCTGCGATCGACAGCGGCGGCGCCGTCGGGAAGCCGTCAGCCGTTATCAACCTGAGAACCGGGTTGCCGCATCCGCCGGCCTATGTGACCGGAACGTCGCGCGGTGGTCTGCCGCTGCTCTATTGGCCCCCCTCCACAGATTCGGACGTCGGTTCCTACCAGGTGTATCGGGTCAATGTTGCTTCGCATGATACCGTCCATCTGGCGTCTGTCGCCGACACGACTTATGGTGATATCGCCGCCCTGGTGGGGTATACCTATGACTATTATGTCACCGCCCTCACCCACGACGGCCGGGAGTCGATGCCGTCGCCGCCGCTAAGGCTGATTCCGCTCTTGCTGACCTCCGGAATTTTGGTCATCAATCAGAATCCCGGTCATGTCACGGCCAATGTGGCCTTTGACCCCATCCTCTTTGACTCGCTGGCGGCGGCCGCTTTGGCCGATGTCGGGTACACATATCGTGGCTATGACGACCAGAATCCGATCACGCTTCAGGACCTGGCCCGCTATTCGCTGGTAATCCTCAGCGCCGAGAATTTGGAGGGATTTCTGACCCGCGCCATGGCCGACGTGCTGGCCGACTACCTGGTCAACGGGGGGAAAGCCGTCCTGATTCTTTCGCAGGCATCGGTCGAGCGCGGGCCGACCAATATGCCCCAGATGATCCATTATGATCCCCTGTCATTCTTCTCCCGCTATTTGATGATCGACAGCAGCTATATCGGCCCCCTGACGATTCTGCCGGGATATCGCCTGGCCGGCGATTTGATCGGTGCGGCGGCGCTGGCTCCCGGTTTCCCGGAGCAGACCTGGGACAGCGTTCGCGCCAACCGGATCGGGTACTATCTGCCGGATGGCTTGCCGTATGGCGGTGCCGTCTGGCCCCATCCGCCGGCCGAGCCGATCTACGCCTACCGCTCCGGCGTGGCCGACAGCAGCACCGCCGGCCGTATCAACGGCATCCGGTACAAAGGGACTGACTATGCGTTCTACCTGCTGAACTTCCCCCTCTCGTTGATGCGGACCGACTCGGCCGCCGCCCTGCTGCGGCGCATCGTCGCCGACCTTAACGAGGAGTTCATTTGCGGCGACGTCAACGGCGATTTCCAACTCGATATCGCCGATGCCGCCGCCTATTCGGAGTACCTGTATGGGGAAATTCACCCGCCGGCGCTGGAACGGGCCGGGGACCTGAATTGTGACGGCCAGTACACCCTGGGCGACTTGCTGGTCCTGATCAATTTCCTCTTCCGCAAAGGACCGGTGCCCCTTTGCTGCCGGTAGGGTAAAGCCCTCTCCGCGGAATCATTCTGCGGGCGGGCCGCCCTCGACAAAGGGCTTTCGGATAGTATCGTGCCGCCGTATATTATATATCTATGACCGATGATCCCGCACATCGTCAGACTCCGGCCGATGACCGCAGGCTGGGGGACGAATGGTTCGACTGGGACGGCCGCCCGGGCGATATCTCGGCCGACACCGACGGCCGCGTGTTTGTCGGGCTGGCCATGGCGGCCATGGCCTTAATCCTGGGCCTGACGGCGATCTTCGGCTGGCTGGTCCATCCCCGGATCAGTCAGATCGGTCACATCTTTTGGACCATTGTCAGCCTATCGTATTTTGCCGGGGCGTCGCTTCTGGTCCTCTGGCTGGGGCTGTTTATCTGGGTGGCGATGACCGGGCGTCCCTTTCTTTCCACGTTAATCGTCGTGCCCAAGCTGGTCAATCTGCTTTTGGGATTCACGCTGCGGGTCGGCCGGATGCTGGGCGTCCCCCGAGACCGCCTTTTCAACTCCTTTCTCAAGATTCACAACCAGATTCACGACCGCGATCCCCGCAAGGTCCGGCCGGAGAAGATGCTGGTGCTGCTGCCGCGCTGTCTTACCAAGGAAATGAACGCTGCCCTCCGCCGCATGCGCGATCGCTATGGATTCATGATGACCGCCGCCGGCGGCGGGGGAGAGGCGCGCCGGAAAATATGGGAGTTGCGGCCGGGGTTGGTCATCGCCGTCGCCTGCGAACGGGATCTTCTGACCGGCTTTATCGAGGTGAATCCGCACATTCCGGTCATCGGCTTTCCCAATATCCGCCCCTGCGGTCCCTGCAAGAACACCGAGGTCGACCTGGCCCGGATTGAAAACACCGTCAAGCATCATCTGATCTCGTCCCTGGCCTGATCCCTCTCGGGACGGAGGTCGGGGCCGTCTCGCGTTATTCTGCGTGACAGCCTTGGCCGGCATCTTTATATTGCCGTCACTCTGGTTGATGGCAGTCGATCTTCGGGGAAGGGAGATGCCTCTGGCGCTGGTGCGAAGGGATCATTTCAGGGCGATGCTGGTGATCGGCGCCGCGATCGCCGCGCTGATCGTTCTCTATGGGCGAATAGATCCCGGGGCGAAGGCGTACGCCGGCTGGGACCTGCATCACTATCGCGCCATGGCGGCGTCGGTCCCCGGATTGAACGCCACGGTCTCCGGCCCCTACGTCTATCGGGTCCTGGGGCCTTACCTGGCCGGTCTTCTGCCCGGTTCCGGGGATCGGGGGTTTTATATCCTGGCCTTGGTTTTTTCGCTGGCTCTGGCATGGTTGCTCTATGGTTTCTTGATCCGCCAGGGGATCGATCACAGTTCGGCGCTGATAACGGTCATTCTGTTTCTGTGCAACAAGTATTTCTTTGGCCTGACCCTGTGGGACTATTTCCAACTTGATGACCTTCTGGCCCTGGTGGTCCTGCTGGCCGGCCTCTGGACGATGCTGGAGGGGCGTTGGTTTCTCTTCGCCCTGATCCTTGGTCTGGGGGCGATGGCCCGGGAGACAACCTTGCTCTTGATTCCCGCTTCGCTGGCGTATGTTTTGGAAATGAGAAAGGCCCGCACCGACCTCGGCCGCTGGGTCGCCGCCGTCGTTCCGGGGATAACCGCCTTCTTGTTGCTCCGGTTTCTTGTCCCCACCCCCGGCGGGCCGAGTCTGCTCGATTCCTTTCTGATCAACGTCAAGAAACTGCAATCCATCGTTCCCTGGTTCGGATTGACCGTCAACGGCCTGGTTCCGCTGAGCTTTCTGCCCCTTATCTTCTGGAGGACGACAGCCGCCTATTTCTCCGGGCGTCTGTACCTGCTCCTGCTGGCGCTGCTGATCTTCGTCAGCGCCCTGTTCGGCTGGAGCAACGAACGGCTGATGGCGCCGATCTTTGTCGTGTTCTATCCTCTCTTGGCGGTCATCATCCGGGACTGCCTGAAGCAGAGCCGGACGCTGATAATCATAATAATGGTCGGCGCCGTTGTCTCCAGCGTTCCGCTGGCGGCCGGGCGATTGTCCTTCCCCAGTATAAAGTCAATGCTGGCGGTGACCCTCTCGTCCCTGACCGTCGTCTCGTTGGCGGCCTGGTGGCACCGGCGGACAACGACCGGGAATCGCCCGAATATAATCGGATAGGGCGCCGCGATCGATCACGGAACGGCCCGCGAAAGCTGTCAATGGAGAATCTGAAACCGGGGTTAGATCAACAGTTGCTTGCTGGCCAGCTCCCGGTACAGGGGAGATCGCTCCAGCAATTCTTCGTGGGTTCCCTCGGCCACGATCCGCCCGTTGTGCATGGCAATGATGCGGTCGGCATGCTGGACGGTCGACAACCGATGGGCGATGATGATGGCCGTCTTGTTCACCAAGACCCGATTTAACGCCTCCTGAATCAATTCCTCGGAGTTGGAGTCCAGCGACGAGGTGGCCTCATCCAGAATAAGAATCGGCGGATTTTTGAGAATCGCCCGCGCCAGGCAGACGCGCTGTTTTTCCCCTCCGGACAAGGTGACGCCGCGTTCGCCGACCTCGTTGTCGTACCCGTCTTTCAGGCCGGAGATGAAATCATGGATGTTGGCGATCCGGGCGGCGGCCACGACGTCCTCCATAGAGGCCTGCGGATCGGCGTAGGCGATATTGTTAAACAGGGTCGTCTTAAAAAGGAGCGGGTCCTGGTCGACCAGGCCGAAGCAGGACCGCAGCGACCGAATCGACAACCTGCGGACGTCGACGCCGTCGATGGCGATGGCGCCGCCGTCGGGATCGAAGAAGCGCATGATGAGATTGATCACGGTGGTCTTGCCCGACCCGGACGGCCCGACGATGGCGACTTTCTCGCGCGGCTTGATTTCCAGGGATAGATCGTCGATACGGAAGCCGTCTTCTGCATATCCGAAGGAGACGTTTTTCAAGGCGATGGCGCCGCGCGGATGGGTCAACTCGACCGGCTCCGGGTCCTCCGTGATGGCCGGCGGAAGATCGAGATATTCGAAGATGCGGTTGACTGAGGCCATGGCGGAATGCACCTCGATGTTGGTCGAGGCCAGGTCGCGGATGGGAGAGTAGAGATAGCTGAGCAGGACGTAGAAGGCCATCAAGGCCCCCAATTTGATCGATCCCCCGGCAACCAGATAGGTCCCCCAGGAGAGGATGATGATCGGGCCGATCATGTTGACGAAATGAACGGTGTTGGAGCCCAGCGACGTGACGACGCTGTTGCGCACATAACAGCCGGCCAGCGTCCGCAGGATCGAATCGACCTTCTTTCGCTCGGCCTCTTCCTGCCCGAAGGCGCGAATGATGCGGGTCGACAGAAACGCCTCCTGCAGCTTGGCCGAGAGGCTGGCGATGGTCGATTGCAGCCGGTCACTGATCAGGTGCAGTTTCTTGCCGAAGAGGTTCGACAGCCAAATGGTCAGCGGCACGGGGATGAGCGCGACCAGCGTCAAGAGCCAATTGACGTTCAACAAGTAGATGAAGATGGCCACCAACAGGAGGATGTTGGCCAGAAAACTCAGCAGGGTCGCCGTCAGAAGGTCCTGAATCCGGGCCACGTCCGACATGAGCCGGGACATGATCTCGCCCACCTGATGCGTTTGGTAAAAGCGCAGCGACACCCGTTCCAGATGGCCGAAGAACTGCGAGCGGAGGTCGGCGATAATGCTGGAGCCGATCCGGCCGGCCAGGTAATCCCGCCACCAGGAAAGCAGGATGTTGGCCAGGTAGATGCCGATCAAGGCGCCGCCGAAGAGGATCACCCGCCCCAGCTTGACACCCTTGTCCCCGCCTTTTATCAGCCAGGGGATCAAATCGTCGATCATGTACTGGATGGCGATCGGCAGGGTCAGCGACAGCATGGCCAGCATGGCCATGACCAAAAATGTGATCAATTCCAGCCGCCAGTACGGCAGCAGGTATTGCCACAGTCGCTTAGCGACCGGAAAATCGAGAGTCTTCTTGCCACTCATGAAAATATTTTCTCGCTGCAAAGTCGAAGGCCTGCGGGGTCAGGGTGGCCCTCATCCGTTCCTGCCGCGCCTCCAGCATCTCTTTCCAGAGGCCGACCCGTTGGCCGTCCAGATCGGTCGACGGTACGAACTTCATGCTGGCTTCGTATTGATCCTCGCTTCCCTTCCACCAGTCGCCGCTGAGGAAGCGGCTGCCATAGCGCCGTTCATAGAGGTCATGATTGACGTCGGTATCGCATCCGGGGAAGTGCATGAATCCGTGCGCCGCCCACATGAGGTACGAATCGGATCGCGCCAGCAGGCGGTCCATGAAAGCAAACGTCTCGGCCAGGGTGCGCCGGTCTTCGCCGGGATGGTTGAAGATCAGATTGGCCCGGTGCAGCACCTGCCGGTCGGACAGGTAAGCGCTGAGGTCGGCGAAATGCTGCAGGAATTTTTCCGGCTGCTTGGTCTTCTTCATGATCCGCAGCATATCCGGCGCGCAACTCTCGACCCCGAATTGAATCTCCACCTTTTTGCCGGCCAGAAGATCGACATCCTCGCGGTCAAGGTACTCCGGGCGCGTTTCAAACACGATCCACAGCGAGGGGTCCAGGTCGGACAGACGCCGCAGGAATTCCTTACGCCACCCCGGCCGCATCCCGAAGCAAGCGTCGGAGATGGCGACGCACCCGACCTGGAAGCGACGGACGGCTTCGGTGACCTGCCGTATCGCTTCTTCCGGCGAAAAGGCCCGCCAGGACCGCTCCTTGGTCGGTTCCATGCAGAACGAGCAGCCGAAGGGACAGCCGCGCGACAGGTAGATGAAGAAATTGTCGATGCCCTTGGGAAAATGGCGGTGGACGTGCGCTTCCACCAGTTCCCAGTCGTATCCGATAAAATCATCGTGCGCCACGGTCCGGCCAACCACCAGGCGCGGCCGGTTGGGGCGGCCGGTCGCGCCGTATTCGTCGGCGATCTCCTTAAGCGCTAATTCCCCCTCGCGCGAGACGACATAATCAAACAGCCCCTCGTCATTCAAGAAGTCATCCGGTCGGGCCGAAGGATGATACCCGCCGACGACGATCGCCGCGGCCGGATTCAATTCCCGGCAGACCCGGGCCGTCACCACGGAGGCCTGATACGACAGGCTGGTCCAGCAGGAGATGGCCAGGATATCGAATTCCTGCCCGGCCAAATACTCCCGAACCTTCCGCTCGAACCGCCTGATTTGGACGTCCGAACCGGGGCGTCCGATCTCGATCTCAAAATCGGCAAACTGCACCGGATAAAACCGACCCAGGAATGAGGCCAGCCA
>CAZPEV010000050.1:10507-19750 GCA_964585635.1 uncultured Ignavibacteriales bacterium | reverse complement strand
GCCGTTGGCCGGAGGATGCAGCCCGGCCATGGCAGCCAAGAGATGAAGGTAGCCGCCGCGCGCATAAAGGTTGGAGAAGATGAGGGCGATAACCACCATGGCGGTAATTGAGGGGACGAAATACGCGGCCCGGAAAACAGCCCGGCCCGGAAATCGGCGGTTCACCAGAAGAGCCAATCCCAGGGCAATAATTGTCGTGACGGGAATGGTCCCAACTACAAAGATCAGGCTGTTTTTCATGGCCATAATGAAATCGGGATCGTGCAGCAATTTGGCATAGTTGGCAAGGCCAATCCAATGGACCGAGTTTGCCAGCAGCCTATAGTTGGTCAGGCTGAGCAGAAATGAGTATCCCAGGGGAAACAGCCAGAAGATGGCAAAGGTGACAATCCAGGGGGAAAACAACAGCCATCCCTTGAATCGTCCTCTGCGTCTCATTTGTCGAGCAACTCCTGAATCTCAAGGGAGGCGTCGGCCAGCGCCTGCGCCGGGGTCTTGACACCATACAAGGCCGCCTCAATCGCTTTCTCCAGGCGGTCTTCGATATAGACCCATTGCGGATGGGCCGGCGGCATTTTGGCAGCGGCCATCTGCCGGACGAAGGTGTCAAAATGAGGCTGTGAGAGAAAGACGGAATCGCCTGCGGCTACCGTTGACGACGGGTCGGCGGAACGATTTTGCAGGCAGAAGCGAAGCTGGTTCGCCGGCGAGCAAATGTGGCGCACGAGCGCCAGCGCCAGGTCGGGATGGGCGCTGACGGCGCTCACCGCCAGATACTCGCCGCCCGCAAAGGAGGCGGAGCCATCGAGTCCATTTGGCCCCGGGATTAGAAACGTGGCAAATGGCAGGCTCGGCTTCTCCGCTTCAATCCGTTTGAGAAGCCAGTCGCCGGATATGACGAAGCCGACCTTTCCTTCCAGAAAGGCATCCTCGAGGCGCCGCTGGGTGTCGGTCAGGCCGGTTCGGCACAGCTTCAGGTAGAATTCCAGGGCGGCGACCGCTTCGGGAGAGGCGAGCAGACAGCGCCGGCCGTCCGGCGACAATATGGTCCCGCCGTTGGCCCACAGGAAGGGAAGGTACTTCTTATACAAGCGATGCCGTTCGGCCGAATTGGAGCCGAAGCCGGAGACGTCGTCGCCAAGGCGACTGATTCTCTGTGCGGCATCCAGCAAATCCGGCCAGGTGAGCGGGATAAATTCCGGGGTGAATCCCGCTTTCTCCAGAAGAGCGGTATTGCCAAATAATACCCGCGTCCCCAAGATCCACGGGAAGGCGAAAACCTTCCCGCCCGCGACGGCCGGTTCCCACATGACATAACCGCCCGTCACGGAATCGACCTTGGTCGTCATGTCATACAGATGTCCGGTGGAGGAGAACTCCGGAATCCAGTCCGATCCCAGCTCGACCACATCGGGCGCAGTATGGGACGAAAACGCCATCGCAATCTTGTCGTGCCCATCCGCCCAAGTGAGATCGACCAGCTCCACCGTTACTCCCGGATGAGCCTTTTCAAAATCGCGAACGATCGCCTGCACGACCGGTTTGATTTGGGCGTCGGTCCAAAACTGCCACCAGGTAATGGTCAGGCGGGACGATGATTCCCTCCCGCAGGCAAGAACCGCCCAGAGCATGACGGTCAGGCCGAACGCGCCCTTTTTCATGGACTGACAATAGACGCCGCCATAGGGGAAGTCAAGGCTAAACTTTTTTCTTGAACGGCGACCGACCATTCCTAAATTGACTCTCATGATGTGCCGCAAATGCCGAGTGAAGATGAAAGAGCAGAAGCGATCGTATCACAAGCAACGGAAATGGATTTGCCCCCGCTGCGGCGCGGTGAAAATGGAACCGGTGCGAACGAAGGAATGACATCAGAGTCGGAATGGCGACGTCGGGTAACACCTATGGAGATTAGGGTCGGTACTTCGGGATACAGCTTTGACGATTGGCGACTCAATTTCTATCCCGCCGCCATCGCCAAAGGAAAGATGCTCGATTTCTACCAGAATCATTTCAACACCGTTGAGATTAATTCCACTTACTATCGTATCCCGCATCCGGCCGTCATGCATAATATCGCTCACAAGACCAATCCTCAGTTCGAATTTACGGTCAAGGCCAATCAGAATCTGACCCATGAACGCCGGGAAATTGAGGCTCCGGCGCGCGGCTTTATCGAGGCCATCAAACCGATGGTCGACCGCGGCCAAATGAAAGGCGTCCTGGCGCAGTTTCCCTGGTCGTTCAAATTCTCGGGCGCCCATTTGGCCTATCTGTCAAGATGCCGGGAACTAATGCAGCCCTACCCGCTGTTTGTCGAATTCCGGCATGACAGTTGGCTGCGTCGGGAAACGTACACGGCCATGCGTCGCGATCAGATCGGATTTGTTTCGGTCGATAGCCCCCGGCTGGTGGGACTGCCGCCGCCGGAACTGATAGCCACGACCGATACGGCCTATATTCGCCTTCATGGCCGCAACGCCGATCACTGGTGGGGCGGTGGGCCGCTACGCTACGACTACTTGTATAATGATGATGAGCTGCGCCAGTGGAAGGAGAAGATCGAGCGCTTGAAAGGGGAAGTCACCAAGACATATATCTTCTTCAACAATTGCCATCTCGGTCAGGCTGTCAAAAACGCCCGGGCCATGATGAGGATGCTGGATCTGTAGGTTTTTGTTGACAACCAGGTGCCTTAGGGAATAACTTCTTCTGCTATGGATGGATATCTGCAGCTTCGGGGGATCACCAAGCGATTCGGCGAAAAGGTAGCCGTAGACGCGCTGGACTTGTCCATCCCCAAGGGAAGGATCTACGGCATCATCGGCCCCAACGGGGCCGGCAAGACGACCACGATCCGCATGATCATGAATATCATCGCCCCTGATTCCGGCGACATATTGGTCGACGGCAGGCCGACTGATCGGGAGTTCAAGAATCGCGTCGGGTATCTGCCTGAAGAACGGGGCCTTTATCGCAAGATGACGCTCCAGGAGGTGGTGCTGTACCTCGGAGAGTTGAAGAACACGCCACGGCGTATGCTGGAGAATCACCTGGACGGTTGGTTGCAGCGGATGGGACTGGGCGAGTACAAGAACCGCAAGGTGGAAGAGCTTTCCAAAGGGATGCAACAGAAGCTGCAGATTATCACCACCTTGATTCATGAACCGGACATCATCATCCTTGATGAGCTGTTTTCCGGCCTTGATCCGCTGAATATCGAATTGATTAAGAACATCCTGCTTGAATTAAGGCGCGACGGGAAGACGATCCTCTTCTCGACCCATGTCATGGAACAGGCCGAGAAATTGTGCGATTATATTTGCATGATTAACGGCGGCAAAATGGTTCTGAACGGGTCGCTGAGCGATATCAAGAGCCGGCACGGCAAAAACAGCATTCACCTGGAAATCGATGGCGACGGGGCTTTCCTGGCGGAGTTGCCGGGGGTGGAAAGGGTAACCACCTTCACCAATTACTTTGAACTGACCTTGTCGGATATTGGGCGGTCGAACGACGTTCTTAAAGCCATTTCCAGCCGGGTAATCGTGCTGCGGTTTGAACGGATTGAGCCGTCGCTTTACAACATCTTCATTAGATTGGCGGGTAAGTCCAGCGATGACGGCGGCAGCGGTGGGGGAGAGGCCAATGCATAAGTTCTGGATCATCTTCAAGTCTGAATACGCTCAGGTAGTCAAAAAGAAGTCTTTCATCGTGGGCATCTTTTTGACCCCCGTCTTTATGATCTTGATAACCGTGCTGCCCTCCATGCTGACCGACAAAGGTATCCGGAGCCCGGAAAAATACGCCATAATCGATGCCGATGGACGTGGCCTCGGCGACGCTTTCGCGCAATCGCTGCGGCGCTATCGGCTGGACAATGATTCCACCCAAGAGGCCTATCAACTGGTCGCGATTCACGCCATCCCGGGCACGAATTCGGGGGCAATGGATTCCGTCCGGTGCATCCTGGACAGCATGCTCACCGATAATCGGCTGAAGTATTACATCGCGCTGTTCCCCCGGGTCGATGAGACCGACTCGGCCCTGATGGTGTCCAAGTCGCTGAGTTTCAAGACCTCGGCCCGATTTGACCGGCGGCTGTCCGATATTCTGGCCGCGCTACGCCTGGAGCGGTCCAGCATCAATCTCAAGATCGATTCGGTCTTGGTCATGACTCGCCGCATCGAATTGATGGAGGCTTCGCCCGGAGGCAAGAAGCGTGATTTCGCCACCACCTATTTGGGCGGATTGATCTTCGTCCTGATTCTGGCCATGTCGGTCATCGGTTTCGGCGGCATACTCATGCGGTCGATCATCGAGGAAAAGAATTCACGGGTGATGGAGGTTCTGGTGTCATCCGTCTCGCCTTTCCAATTGATGATGGGGAAGGTCGCCGGCCTGGGGGCCGCCAATCTGACCCAAATCGGCATCTGGGTGGCCATCGGATTGTTGTTGTTTGCCAACCGGCAGACCCTCAGTATCCCCGAATCGATCGGAGACGTCATTTTTAATCCGGTGCTGATCGTCTTCTTTGTGCTGTTCCTGATAATCGCCTATCTCATGTACTCGGCCGTGTTCGCTTTTATCGGCGCCATCTGCAGCACCGATAAAGAGACCCAGAACTTCATGTTTCCGGTAACGATGTCGATCATGCTGCCGATCTTTATCATGACCTATATCGTCCAAGAGCCGGAATCGACCATCACAACGGTGTTGTCGCTGATACCGTTGTTCACGCCGACCATGATGGTGCTACGGTTGAACATTATGGCGCCGGAATCATTCAGCTTGGGAAATACCATTGTCCTGGAAGCCGCCTTGGGGTTAATCCTGTCGGCCCTGTTTACGGTGGTGGTCGTATGGGTGACCGGTCGCGTTTTCCGAATGGGCATTCTGATGTCCGGCAAACGGGCCACCTTCCCGGAAATCATGAAATGGGTAAGGTATAAATGATGCGCATTCGACGATTTATCATCAGCGGTAGCTTGGCCCTGTCTTTCTTTCTCGTGGCTTTTTTCATCTATAACATCGGCGCCAGCATGTCGCCGCAACCGGCCAAGCCGGCCGCCGCGGTGTCAAAGACCGTCAAATATCGGCGCGATGGTTGCCAGACCAACGGTCTTAAGATCAACGCCCGCTCGGTCGCGGTCATCGACAATGACAAGGGGGCCTGGGTCTATGCCAAACAGCCGGACGACGTTCGCTCGGTGGCATCGCTGACCAAGCTGCTGACAGCCATGGTTTATCTGGACTCCAAGGCCGATCCCAACAGGATAATCCAAATAACACCGGATGACTGCTATGAATCGTCCCGATCGCACATCTATCAACGTGAAGCCTACCGCGCCATTGATCTGTTGCACGTCGCCCTCATCGCCTCCGACAATCGCGCCGCCCGGGCGCTGGCGAGGGCGTCCGGATTGCCTCTACTGCAATTTATCCGGGGTATGAATGACAAAGCGATATCGCTCGGAATGACCAACACGAAGATGTATGAGGTGACGGGGCTGGACGAACGCAATGTCTCTACGGCCGCGGATATAGCTATCTTGGTCAACGAGGCGATGAAATATCCCCTGATACGACAGGCAACCTCGAAATACAAGTATACTTGCCGGCTTCAGAATAAAAAACGCGCCAAGACCTTCACCAATACCAATCGCCTGATCAAATCGAAATGGGAGGTCCTGACCGGCAAGACCGGATACATCCTGGAATCGGCCTATTGCCTGGCGACCATTTTGCGCGATGCGGCGGGGAGAGAACTGACGGTGGTCGTCTTGGGATCGCCGAGCAACGGCAGTCGATTTACGGTGGCCAGGAGGCTGGCCGAATTTGGCTTCAAGCAAGCCGGGAGGAGTCAAAATGGGAAGCGGCAAGTCGCCGGTTGACGAGCTGGTCGACGGCATCGATGCCGTCGGGACCATTCTGAACGAAAGCATGCCTCAAATCAATCATCGGTTGCAGGAACTTGAGGTTCATCAAAACACAAACATCAATGCCCTTAACGCCTTACAGCAATCATATAGAGAATTGAATGAAGGGCTGGAGGAATTGGGTCGGGCTGTCGGTAGTATCGATATGCGAATTGAGGAAGTGTCTGTCACGATGACCGCGATCAGCCGTCGTCTGGATCAGATCCAGCAGACGCTTCTGGGCCTTTCCGATATCCTACAGACGGGCGGGGCCGACAACGATCTGGTTGACACGGTCAAAATGCTCGAAGATCGTCTGAAACGGTTGGAAGCGACCAAGAAGCCGGCAGATGACGAGGTACGGTTTCGTTCCGGGCAGAATTTCTGATCATGCTCTGATCTCTGGGCTCATGAGAATCTCGTCCTGATCATCTATTTTCCTGTTGACATAATGTTGCCTTGGGTACATCCCTTCGGACCGGACGGGCCATATTCGTAGGCCGCCAAGGCTGATACCACTTCGCCCTACGGCGTAGTCGCCGCAGCCGACGCCGAAATCGGGGGAGAGGATACACCGTTGGCAAGCAGCCTCGGCCTCGGCCGGCCCCTTATCCCAATTCTTTCAACGCCGCGCAGACCGTCCCAGTATGGTCTCGACCGGGCCGGCGAATTACCGTCGATGCCTTCAATACCGTGGAACAAAACGTCGATTGTATATATGATCGTGTAATAACGAGCAGCCAAATGAATCTCGGCCAGCAAGCAGGCGCCCATCCATCAGGTGTCTATATCTAGTTTTCTGGAGTAGGGGGGACAATCGATTAATGGTGCACGTGCCCAAAAGGTTAATGGCAGACTGGGTGCAATGTCTCATAAGATATATTATGTTAACTAATTCAATGGCCCGACCACTCCCTGGCTCAAAGAACGACAATGCCTGACGCAAAAAGCCCAATCTCTTTCGAGTTCGGGTTTCGCCGATTGGATCGGAGTGGCTGGTCTTCGGCAGTTAATTGACTACCAGGTTGACCAACCTTCCTTTGACATAGATTTCTTTGGCGATTGTTTTGCCCGAAATATATGGCTGAACCCGCGTAACCGCTTTCGCTTTCTTGATGATTGCGGCCTCGTCGCTATCAGCCGGAACCTCGATCTGCCCGCGGAGTTTGCCATTTACCTGAACGGCGATCGAAATCATATCGGCAACGATCGCCCGAGGGTCATATTTCGGCCATTCCGACCTGAAAATCGAATATGGTTGGCCGGCCAATTCCCACATTTCTTCGGCCAAATGCGGCGCTATGGGCGAAATCAGCTGTATCAGCTTAGCCACACAATAATCGACCAGCCTTGGATTTAAGTTTTCCAGCTTGAAGTCGTTAATGAACTTCATCAAGGCCGCGATAACGGTGTGAAATTGGATCTCATCGATATCTTGAGTGATCGATTTGATCGTTTGGTTGAGCCGAACATAGGTTCGGAATTCATCCAGCGTCAATTCGTCGCGCTTGAAGTAGTACTTTAAATCGACCTTGCTGCCGTCCTGAACGTGAGTAATCAACGGGAAGAAGCGGCTG
Source organism: uncultured Ignavibacteriales bacterium (assembly GCA_964585635.1). GTDB lineage: Bacteria > Zixibacteria > MSB-5A5 > GN15 > JAAZOE01 > CAZPEV01. The sequence goes on along the minus strand of CAZPEV010000050.1, from coordinate 12,255 downwards.
GTCACGAATCGGGCCATCCCCAGGCCGGCCACCTGATCGGCCGCCCAGTCGACCGGAACGTTTGGCGGACCCTTGAAAAACATGGTCATGCGGGCAATATCACCGCCATGATTCTCAATCAGGCCGATTGGGCTGACTACGTTTCCCTTCGTTTTTGACATTTTGGCGCCGGAATCGTCATTGACCATGCCATGATTATATAGTCTCAGGGCCGGTTCCTCGATATCGAGAACCCCGATATCCTTCAGAAACTTCGTGAAGAAACGGAAGTAGATCAGGTGGCCGACAGCATGCTCAGCGCCGCCGATGTATAGGTCGACCGGAAGCCAGGTTTTGGCTGACGCCCGGCCGAACGGTTCCTGATCATTGTTGGGATCGAGATACCGCAAGAAATACCATGATGAGCATATAAAGGTATCCATAGTATCAGCGTCCCGCTGGGCCTCTCCCCCGCACCTGGGGCAGTTTACATTCATGAATTCCGGGACATCCGCCAGCGGTGACCGACCCTTGGGCAGATAATTGTCGGTGGCCGGTAGTTCCACCGGCAATTCGGAATCGGGAACACGGACAGTCCCGCACGAGGGGCAATGGATAATCGGAATCGGCGTTCCCCAGTACCGTTGGCGGGAAATCAGCCAATCGCGCAGGCGATAGTTGACCTGAGGCCGTCCGATTCCTTTTTCAAACGCGTATCGAATCACCTCGGAGATCGCCCGGTCACCGGGGATACCGTCAAACGGTCCGGAATTGACCATCTCCCCTAGATCGACATAGGCCTCGGTCATTCCGCTTGGTTTCAACTCAATCCCATCGGCGGTCTTGATAACCACCTTGATAGGGATATGATATTTTCCGGCAAACTCGAAATCGCGCTGGTCATGGGCCGGCACCGCCATGACGGCGCCGGTGCCATATCCGGCCAGGACATAATCGGCCACCCAGAGTTGCACCCGCTCGCCGCTGAACGGATTAATGGCATAACAACCGGTGAACACGCCGTCCTTTTCTTCGGCCGCGGCCCGTTCGACTTCGGACTTCCGGCGCGATTTCTCGACGTACTCGTCCACCCGGCGTCGGTACTCGGGCGGAATCCTCAGCCGCTTCGTGATTTCCGCATCGGGCGCAAGGGCCATGAAGGTGACGCCATAGACGGTGTCCGGTCGGGTCGTGAAGATAGACAGTTTCTCACCGCTCTCTTCTATTACAAAGTCGATCAGGCACCCCTCGCTTCGACCGATCCATTCCCGCTGGATCGCCTTGATCGAATCGGGCCAGCCGGGCAGATCCGCCAAAGAATCGATCAAGCGGTCGGCAAAGGCGGTGACTTTCAGGAACCATTGTTCGAGTTCGCGCGTCTCCACCGGTGTGTCATCACGCTCGCACAAGCCGTTGATCACTTGCTCGTTGGCCAGGACGGTGTGGCACGATGGGCACCAGTTTACTTTGGCTTTCTGGCGATACGCCAGCCCGCGGTCAAACATCTGCAGGAAAATCCACTGCGACCAACGGTAATATTTCGGATAACACGAGGCGATCTCCCGAGTCCAGTCGAAGGAAATGCCGACTTTCTTGAGTGTGGTTCGGGAGACCTCGATGTTTTTGAGCGTCCAGTCCCGGGGATGTTGGCCATGACGAATGGCGGCGTTTTCGGCCGGCAGGCCGAAGGCGTCCCATCCAAAGGGGTGCAAGACGTCATATCCATTCATCATCTTGTACCGGGCAACGGCGTCCCCCAGCGTATAATT
>CAZPEV010000050.1:0-10497 GCA_964585635.1 uncultured Ignavibacteriales bacterium | reverse complement strand
CCCGACGGATAGGCGAACATCACCAGCAGATAGAATTTCCGGCGCGGGTTGTTCGGTGCGACAAAAAGGCTGGTCTCCTCCCACCTGTGCCGCCACTTCTCTTCGATTCTCCTATAATCATAGGCGAATCTATCGTCAGGGCCATGGTCTGGCATATTGTCCTCCGATCAGGGATACAGCCGGGTCATCATCCGTGGGAATGGAATCGCCTCGCGAATGTGGTGAATCCCGCTGACCCAGGCCACCGTTCGCTCGATCCCGAGGCCGAAGCCGGAGTGCGGCACCGATCCATACTTGCGCAGATCGAGATACCAGGCGTAGGCCTCTTCCGGCAGCTCTTCCTCCCTGATACGAGCCAGGAGCTTGTCGTAATCATCCTCTCGCTGCGAGCCACCGATGATTTCTCCGTAACCTTCCGACGCCAATAAGTCGGCGCACAGCACCGTCTCCGGATGGGACGGATTCTCTTTCATGTAGAAGGCCTTGGCGCGCTTCGGGTAGTTGACGATAAACAAGGGTCGCTCATACCTGTTGGACAGGATCGTTTCGTCCTCCGCGCCCAGGTCGGATCCCCACGTTATTTCAGAGCCGTTCTGCTGCAATATCTTGATCGCCTCACCGTAGTCTAGCCGCGGAAACGGCGTTTGGACCGCTGCCAATTTGGCCACGTCCCGCTCCAGTTTTTCCAGATGCGGGTGGCACCTGTCGGCGACCGCCTGGGCGATGTAGGCGACCATATCCTCCTGAATCTTCATGCTTCCATCGGCGTCGCAATAGGCCATCTCCCCTTCGACCATCCAAAATTCAGTCAGATGCCGCCGGGTGAGCGATTTCTCGGCCCGGAAGGTCGGTCCGAAGCAGAAGACGTTTCGTAGCGCCATGCAGGCCGCTTCCAGATAAAGTTGCCCCGTTTGCGCCAGATAGGCTTTGCCCATTTTGAAATACTCAGTCTCGAACAAGGAGGATGTTTCCTCCCCGATCGCGGCCGTCAGGATGGGGGAATCGATCAGCACGAATCCGCGCTTGTAAAAGAACTCCCGAATAGCCCAGATGACCTCGTTACGAATGGACATGATGGCGTACTGCCGCGACGACCGCAGCCAGAGGTGGCGGTTGTTGTGCAAGAAGTCGACTCCATGGTCTTTCTTTGTGATCGGATATGGCTCCGCAATCTGCACGATCTCAATATCGGTCAGGCCCAATTCGAATCCACCCGGTGATCTCGGCTCTTCACGGACCGTTCCGGTGACCCGTAGCGAGCTTTCCTGAGTCAACCGGTCAAAAAGGTCAAAGGTCATGTCGGGGACTTGACCCTTGACCATGACCGTTTGCACCAGGCCGGTGCCATCGCGAACCAGAAGAAACCGTATCTTCCCGCTGGAACGCATATTATACAGCCAGCCGGAGATTCGGACAGCCTGCCCGACATGATCCTTGAGCATAGAAATGGTCGTGTCAATCATACGTCGACTCCTCGTTCACCTCTATCAAACCGAAAAAGATAGGTCTCAGATCGACCATTATCAAGCTTTTTCCAAAGGCGGCGGCCTTATTTGGGCCGACCCATGACGACCGCCGTTCCCCCCGCTAAACGATTGATGATTCGATTTTTGAATGCTTCCAGAGGCGAGACCCTCAGGATTTTGGCCCGTAATGAATAGAAGTCATCGATATTATGAACCGGCACGCGAAACCGCAGGAAATCGTCCGCTACTCCGATATCAGATTGATCGGCAATGAAGCCGATTCGGTAACCGCATGAACGCGCCAGGGCTATGACCCGGAAATCAAATCGGCCAAAAGGGAAACTGATCATATCGACTACCTGTCCGGTCAATTGCTCAAGTACGCCGCGGGATCGGAGGAGCTCGTCCCTGGCCCTGCCGTCGGCCATTCCTGGAAGCGGATGGTGTGAAGCGCCGTGGGAGCCAAACCGGACTCCCGCATCTGCCAGGCGCCGGATTTGAGTCCCATTCAAATGACGAAGGGGAAAGAAACGAGAGGAGTACTCCCAACGATTTATTCGCCCGATGAAATCCGTCGGGACAAACACCCACGGCCGACTGCCCATTCGACAAATACGCTCGAGAATCGGCCGATTGCTTTCGTAGCCGTCGTCAAACGTTATTCGAATAGCCTTCCGATCGGGATGGCCGGTTTCGGCGCCATCCCGGAAGGCCAAACCCCAGCGTTCGATCAATTCCATGATGGTCCAGAATCGCGAAGGTCTGATGTTAGTTATGCCGGGCAAGGGCCGGTCGGAGGTCTGATGAAAGGTCAGTATAATCTCGCGCGGTGACGTGTCGGTCACAGGGCCGACCACCTGATCGCCTCCAATTCCGGTTGCCGGGTGGGGCCGAGAGTGCACAGCGTCAGGTGCTCGGGGATAAATATCCGGTTGGCGACATCCCGAATCTGCCCGGCGGTAATGGCGTCGATATGCCGGATGGTATCGTCCAGATCAATATAGGAGCCGAGCATCAATTCCTGGCGAGCGATTCGATTCATCCGATTATAAGTCGATTCTTGAGACAGCATCAGGCTTCCCTTAAGCTGCTCCTTGATTTCGGCCATTTGTGATCGAGACAGCAGGTTATCCTTTAGCCGGCGCAGCTCCTTCAAAATCAGGTTGGTGGCCTTAAGGATATATTTGTCATCGGCGCCAAAGTAGACGCAAAAAAGACCGATATCGCGGAAGAATTCCTGATAACTATAAATGGAGTAGCAGTATCCGTATTTTTCGCGAACGGTTTGAAACAACCGCGAGGACATACCCCCGGAAAGGTAGGTGTTGGCCGCCAACAGGGGGTAGCGGTGCTCATCGGCAAAGGCGATACTGGGAAATCCCAGGCAGACCTGTGTTTGCTTGGTGCGGGAGCGGTAGGCCCTGATGGAAAAGCCGCCCTGCTGAGGTGCCTGATCGGGGATGGATATGGTCGCCGGCGACCACGAGGCAAAGCACTTCCGCGTCAAAGAAACCAGAAGGTCATGGCTCACATCGCCGGCCGCTGCTACGACCGTGTTTGGGCCGCAATAGTGCTCAGCGATGTATCGCTGCACCGTCGATCGCGCCAGGGCCATAATATTTTTGGCGTTGCCCATGATCGGCCGGCCGAGGGAATGATGCTTCCACACTTGCATGCCCAGAAGATCATGCACATATTCGCTCGGCGTATCGGCGATGTCCTTGATTTCTTCGATGATGACGGACTTCTCTTTCTTCAGATCGTGGGGCGCCAGGACGGAATTATTCAGGATATCACCCAGGACGTCCATGGCCTGCGGCAGGTGCCGGTTCAGAATGCGGGCATAATAACAGGTATGCTCGCGGGCGGTGAAGGCGTTGATCGAACCGCCCAACGCCTCCAACGCCTGAGCTATCTGAAAAGCGGACCGGGTGGTGGTCCGTTTGAAGAGCATGTGCTCGATAAAATGCGAGATACCGTTTACCTGCGGCGCCTCATTTCGGGAGCCGACATTGATCCACACCCCAATAGATACGGAGCGAACCGAAGGTACTCGCTCCGATATCACACGGATGCCGTTACTGAGAGCAGTCCTGGAGAACCCGTGCGCCACGGATCACTCTACCTGGAGCGTCTGTCATGGCGGGGACTCCCGCTGCGCGGCGGACGCGGGCCACGCCCACCGTCGCCGCGATGAGCCGGCACGCCCCCCTCGGGCACGGGCAACAGGGCTTTTCTCGAAAGTCGCACCTTGCCATCGCTATCGACATTGATGCATTTTACCTGGACGGTATCCCCGACTTTGAGGATGCTTTCCACCCGATCGACGCGCTCGTGGGCCAGTTCCGATATATGCACCAACCCATCGGTGCCGGGAAGGATTTCGACAAAGGCGCCGAAATCGGTTATTCGGCGAACGGTGCCGGTGTATTCCCGGCCGATTTCCGGCTCCTCGACAATCGCCAGCACTCGATCGCGGGCGGCCAGGCCCGCGTTGGCGTCGACCGACGCAATCAGGACCGTGCCGTCGTCGTCAATATCAATCTTAGCTCCGGTTTCCTCAACGATGGCGCGAATGATTTTGCCTCCGGGGCCGATGACGTCGCCGATCTTAGCCGGATTGATCTTGATGGTGATGATGCGTGGGGCGTACGCGGAGATATCGCTTCGCGGTTGGTCAAGCGTTTTGGCCATCTCGCCCAAGACATGCAGTCGGGCGGTCTTGGCCTGGGCCAGTGCCATCCCCATGGTCTCGAGAGCCAGGCCCTTGACCTTGATATCCATCTGCAGCGCCGTGACACCTTCGGCGGTTCCGGTGACCTTGAAGTCCATGTCGCCGAAATGATCCTCGTCGCCGAGGATATCGGTGAGGACGATAACCTTATCGTCGCTCTTGATCAAACCCATGGCGATTCCCGCCACCGGGGCTTTGATCGGCACGCCGCAGTCCATCATCGCCAGCGATCCGCCGCACACCGAGGCCATCGAGGAAGACCCATTCGACTCCAGAATATCGGCGACCACCCGGATCGTATAGGGGAAGCGGTCTCCGACCGGAATGATCGGGTTCAAGGCCCGTTCGGCCAAGGCGCCATGTCCCACCTCGCGGCGTCCGACGCCCCGCATTGGGCGCACCTCGCCGACCGAAAACGGGGGGAAGTTGTAATGCAGCATGTATGACTTGGTGGAGTCGCCTTCCAATTCGTCCAGCCGCTGTTCGTCGATCTTGGTTCCCAGGGTGACGGTCACCAGTGCCTGGGTTTGCCCACGCGTGAACAGAGCTGAGCCATGGGCGCGCGGCAGAATTCCGACCTCGCACGTAATCGGACGGACCTCATTGAAGCCACGGCCATCCAGCCGGCGACTTTCCTCGACAATCATCCGCCGCAACTCGGCGTTGTCTTTTTCCGTGATATAAGCCGTGATGGCGCCCGCGGAATCGGGGAAGCTTTCCACCACCGCCGCACCGATCTCCTGAACCAGAGCGAACTTGGCGTCGCTACGTTCGTCCTTGGCCATTATGGCGTTAACCGTTTTCAGGCGGTCGCCGAGCAACTCGTCAATCTTGGCATGGAGTTCAACGTATGCGGCGGGCGGTATGAACTCCTTCTTCTTCTTGCCGCAGAGATCGCGCAACTCGTTAATCTTTGCGACGATTTGCCGGACATGGTCATGGCCGAACCGCAACGCCTCAACCATATCTTCTTCCGACACCTCGATGGCGCTGCCTTCCACCATGATAATCGATTCCGCCGTTCCGGCCAGGATAATGCTGATATCCGACTGGTCCGCGAGGCTGATCGTAGGATTGATCACCATCTGACCGTCAATCCGCCCGACCCGCACCGCGGCCAGCGTATCGGGAAAGGGGATGTCGGAAATTGCCAACGCCGCGGCCGAGCCAATCAGCCCGAGAAAATCGGGATCGTTTTCCCGATCATGAGAAAGAACCATCACGATGATTTGAATCTCGTTGGTATATCCTTCCGGAAACATCGGCCGGATAGGTCGATCGATGATCCGACACGACAGAATCTCTTTTTCCGAGGGCCTTCCCTCGCGCTTGAAATACCCGCCCGGGATCTTGCCGGCTGCGTAAGACTTTTCCCGATAATCGACCGACAGCGGCATGAAGTCCCGTCCCTCGATAGCTTCGCGGCTGGCGCAGACGCTGGCCAAGATCATCGAATCACCGTAGCGGACCGTGACCGCTCCATTCGCCTGCTTGCCGACCCGACCGGCCTCGATGGTCATGGTGCGGTCGCCGATTTCCAATGATACTGAATGAATCATTCTAACCCTTTCGCTTAGCGTCTCAGACCAAGTTCGGCAATCACCTGGCGATAACTGTCAATATCGGTCCGCATGAGGTAATCCAGCAGGCGACGACGGCGGCCAACCATCTTAAGCAGGCCCCGGCGCGAGTGAAAATCCTTGCTGTGTGTCTTTAAATGCTCCGTGAGATGATTGACCTGCTCTGTCAACAGGGCGACTTGCACCTCCGGTGAACCGGTATCGGTGTCATGCAACTTGTACCGGCTGATTACTTCTTGTTTCTTCTCTTTGCTTGTAGGCACGTGTGTTACTCCTCTATCTATTGTATCAATTTTAACACTGTTTCTTTATCTTTGGCGATCTGGCGCGACAAGGCGTCGATCGTGTCAAAGCGGACGTTGGGACGGATAAAATGCAGGGGATAGATCGTCGCCTCGGCGTCGTAGACCTCCCCGTCGAAATCGAAGAGGTGGGCTTCCACCGACAGCACCTGATGGGGATTGAGCATGTTGACGCCGATGAACATCATGCCTCGATATTCGGCTCCCACGGCTGCGGCGGAACAGGAATAGACGCCGGCCATCGGCAGCAGTTTCCGTTCCGGCCAGGCCAGATTGATCGTCGGCCATCCCATTTTGCGCCCCTGTCCGATGCCGCGAATGACTTTGCCGCGGATCGGGTAGGGATGCCCCAGCATGCTTACGGCATCATCCCAGTCGCCGCTTTTGACGACCCGCCGGATGCGGCTGGAGGAGATCGGAATATCACGAAAGGTGACCGGACCGGTGACCTGCAGGTCGAATCCACCCTTGGCGGCGATCGTCGCCAGATTGTCGATATTGCCCGACCGCAAATGCCCAAAACTATGATTGTATCCCACCACCAACGATCGAATCTCGAATTGGCCCAGGAGTATTTCCCGGGCAAACTGCTCCGCGGTCATCCGCCGCAAGAAGTCATCGAAGGTCACAAAGACTAACGAACCATCAAAAGCGTCAGTCAATAGTTCGATCTTTTCCTCGGGTGTGGTCAGCAGTTGCGGCGGGTCGTCGGGGGTCACCAACACCCGGGGATGGGGGTGAAAGGTGATCGCCACCGCCGGCAGATGTTGGGCCTCCGCCGTGCGCGACAACTGCTCAAAGATGGCGGCGTGGCCACGATGAAAACCATCGAAGGTTCCCAACGTCGCCACGCACGGTCCTCGATGCTCAGCCAGATAGGTCGCGGTCGACCAGTACACCTGCATATCTACACCAGTACCCGGATATAGGTGAAAAAGGCACCGCTCGTCCCGGCCGTCACCGCCACGGAGTCGATCGTCGATCGGCCGATAGCCAATATTTCCGCCTGCTCGTTGGCCAGGCTGATGATATCTCCCGGTGCGAATGTTTGGTCGCAGGCGACGACGGCGTCGGCACTGGGCATTACCCCATTGATGACGCCGGAAGCAACGGCATTTCGTATCCGTACCACGGGGAACGTCAGTACCTGTTCAATCGTCAAGACGGCATCATCCAGTCGGCCGGCAGTCTGCCGCGCCGCTACTTCATTCAGGTCCAGTGCCGCTGACAGCCGGAACGGTCCCACGCCGGTCCGTTCCAGAGACGATAGGTAGGCGCCGCAACCGATGCGTCGGCCGATGTCATCTGCCAGCGCGCGAATATAGGTTCCCTTGGAACAACGCACGGCGATTATCAACAGGGGGCTGACAAACGACTGTACTTCCAGCGTCGTTATCTCTACCTCGCGTACCGGGGAGGGAACCGGCGTTCCACTCCGGGCGTATTTGTAGAGCTCGCGGCCATCGATTTTGACGGCCGCATAGGCCGGCACCTGCTGCCTGATGGGACCCGTGAAATCCTCCAGTATCGTCTGCACATCGGCCGTCGTCAAAGAGGGGACTTCGCCGGAGGCCGCGATTCGTCCGGCTCCGTCCAAGGTATCCGATACCCATCCCAGCGTGACACCGGCCTGATACTGCTTGTCCCACTCACTCAGGAACTGCGTCAGCTTGGTCGCCCGCCCCAGAGAGATAAGCATTAGGCCGGAAGCCATCGGATCAAGTGTGCCGGTGTGCCCGATCCGTTTCTGAGCGGTTATCCGCCGCAGCCGGTCGATGACGTCATGGCTGGTCATCCCAACCTCTTTCCTAAACGGAAGGATGCCATTATAGCGATCCATTCAACTTATCCTCGAGATAGGCTACGACGGCGTCCTTCGCTCTTTCCAGAGACAGCGGCACCATGCATCCAGAGGCGCTGACATGCCCGCCGCCGCCATAATGGGCGGCGACGGCGGCGACATCGATGCCGGCCTGAGACCGAAACGACACCTTAGTGATGCTTTCCGATACCTCGGTAAACAGCACTCCCACCTCAACCCCGCGGACGGCCAGGGTGGCGTTTATCATTCCCTCGGTATCCCGCTACCCCCCCCCCGATTCCACCAGAAGGCGACGGCTCAGTATCATCAGACACAAACGGCCGTCGAGCAGATACTGCATGCTCGCCGCTACAATATTCTGCAGGCGGACCACGTTGCGCGCCTGCCGATAATAGATTTCTTCGGTGATCCGCGTCGGATCAGCCCCCAATTCTATCAGGTCGGAGGCCACCCGTAGGCAATGCGGCGTGGTGTTGCTGTAATAAAATCGTCCGGTGTCGGTCAGAATGGCCGTGTAGAGATTGACAGCCATGTCGGCGGTGACGGGCAGATTGCCCTCACGGCAAAGATCATACAGTATTTCCCCGGCGGCCGAGGCCCCGACATCTTTCAGATTCATCTGGCCGAAGGAAACATTATCCTGATGATGATCGATATTGACAATAATGCAAGCTTCGTCGATCAACGGTCGGACGGCCCCGATCCGGTCCAGGTTGGAGCATTCAATCACCACCGCGGTATCAAAGTCCCCGGCGGCCGTCGAGACCTGACGCGGCTCGAGGATTCGATCGATGCCCGGGAGAAACCGATACTTGCCGGGAATTGTTCCTTCGTTTACAATCAGATGATCGATTCCGCGGGTCGCCAGCAGGCCTCCTAAGGCCAGTTGCGAACCTATAGAATCACCGTCGGGGCTGCGGTGAGCAGTCACCAGCACCCTGCGAGAGCTCAGAATCCGAGCAATAATATTTTCTCTAACCTTGCTGATCATGCTTCCTTGAGACAACTTCATCTATCAATGAGGCTACGCGCAATCCCTGGGCCAGCGATTTGTCATAGTGAAGCGAGATCTCCGGCATCCGTCGGATGCGCAGGCGCCTAGCCAACTCCGCCTGAATCCGTCCCGTGGCCTGATCCAACAGCTCCTGAATCCGGGCCAGGTCCTCGGCTCCTTTACCCATCACCGTATAGAATATTTTGGCGTACCGAAGGTCCCCGGTGACCTCCGCCCCACTGACCGTTACCAGCATATCACCCCGGTCGCGGAACATGGCGGCAATGACGTCTGCGGCATCGTGCTGGATTTGCTCTGCGATGCGTTGTGAACGCTTAAAGGTTCTCATCATCCAATCTCGGTTTCGAGGTCGATAACGGACAGGTCCCGCTCCCGCTCAACCATGCGAACGATGGCCGCCAGTTGGCTGTCGACATGATCGCTCCGGTTAGAGACGACCGCCACGCCCAGGCGGCAAATTTGCCACCGGTCGTTGTCGTCCACCTCGGCCACCGCCGCGTTGTGCTGATTGTGAATGCGGGCGATCAACGATTTCACCACCCGCCGTTTATCTTTCAGCGATCGGGCCGCCGGGATATTCAGCGTCAATGTCAACCGTCCGACTATCACACTCGTTACAGCTTCCGCTCCGTCTCCACCAGCTCATAGGCTTCGATAATATCGCCCACTTTGACGTCATCGAAATTCTCAATGCCGATGCCGCATTCCAGGCCGGCCGCCACTTCTCGGGCATCGTCTTTGAAGCGGCGGAGAGAAATAACCGCGCCCTCATGGACGACCATCCCGTCGCGGCTGATCCGAATCCGGTCACCGCGACGAATTCTCCCCTGTTGGACATAGGATCCCGAGATAACCCCGACCCGCGGCACCCGGAAGGTTTGCCGCACCTCCACCGTTCCGACCCAGTGTTCCACCATTTCCGGTCGCAGAAGCCCTTCCACCGCCTTGGTGATATCTTCCTTGACTTCATAGATGATCGAATAGGTGCGGATATCGACACGCTCGCGGTTGGCTAACTCCCGGGCTCGAGGATCCGCGGTGACATGGAATCCGACAATTATGGCGTCGGAGGCCACCGCCAGCAGAACATCCGATTCGTTGATCGCCCCGACTCCGGTATGGATGATATTGACCCGAACTTCCTCGTTCCCGATCGGGCTGAGGGTATCGCTTAGGGCTTCCACCGTGCCGGCCACATCCCCCTTGATAATGATTCTCAGGTCCGAGATTTGACCATCCTTGATTTTTTCGTACACCGATTCCAGCGTCGTAGGAGTAATCCGCCGAATCTCGTACTCCCGCCTGATCTGTTGGCGTTTCAGCGAAATCGACCGGGCTTCGGATTCGTCCTCGGTCGTCATGAAAGTATCCCCGGCATACGGCACGCTGTTGAGTCCGGTGACTTGGACGGCCGAAGATGGGCCAGCCTCCTTGACTTCTCCACCGCGATCATCGACCATGGCTCGTACTCGTCCATAACACCCGCCGGCGATAAAGGGGCTGCCGACGCGCAGGGTCCCTTTTTGAACCAGCAGCGTCACGACCGGCCCACGGCCCTTTTCCAACCGGGCCTCGATC
>CAZPEV010000049.1:454-20038 GCA_964585635.1 uncultured Ignavibacteriales bacterium | reverse complement strand
ATTCCGCCCCTACTCAGGTACTTCGACAAATTCGGGTATACTCGGCTCCTTGAATTCCTGCGGCGACTTGACAATAAGTTCTCAGCGGACTGGATTGGTCAGTATGCGCCCACGAATCGTATCGAAGCTATGAACAAGGTCATCAAAGTAATTGATGACGCCGAGTCAGTAGACGCCGTATTTAGTTCCGACTGCTTCGACTGCGACAGCGATTCACTGGTCCGAGTCATCAGCGGACCGGTGTATGGCAGAAGTTTTGCGCGCTACATTCTTCTGAAACTCGATTTCCTGTTTACGGACCCCGGTCAACGTATGCAATTCGAGACACTTTCGGTGGAACACGTCCTGCCCCAAAATCCCGCTCAAGACAGCCAATGGGTAAAGGATTTCACCCCGCAGGAACAGTCCGAGTGGACGGACAAGCTTGGCAATCTGGTGCTCATCACTCGGCGCAAAAACTCGTCCCAGGGACGATTGGATTACAGCGTTAAGAAAGAACGGTACTTCGAGAAATGGATCAATACCTGCCCGAATTCGCTGAGGGTTCTCCGCAATGAGAAGTGGACACTAACCGAGTTGAAGGCAAATCACGAAATCGTCTTGCGGAAGCTTTGGGATCACTACAGCGTCAGCGGAGTTGTCACTCCTGCAATGGATGGTGCGGGTTCGGCCGGATCGGAGGCGGCGCGTCGCCAATAGCGCTCCTGACCTAAAACCGGCGACCAGTATACCAGCTGAGCGATCCATGGCGTTATCGAGCCAGTCGTCATAGTCCAGCACGGCGCGGCCTCCACTGCCCCAAGCTGAGCCTCTGGCGTAGGGGGCGGGTCGAAAGCGCCGCTGACCCAAAGGTTGCCGATCGCAAGTGGACAATCCTTTCCAGCCACCACGCCCGGATCACTACTACATGTCCTTATAGGTGCCTTGCCCCAAGGCGCCCACCGTTGTTGATCTACGGTACAAGAATCGATATCTTTTTGATAACCTTGGCGTCGGGAGATTGCGAATGGCTCTATCAAGGAAATATGCCGCCATCCTGGCGGTACTGGCATTGTCGGCAATCCTGCTGATGATCGTCGTCTATTCGCCTGTTGCCTCATACGCGGGGCCACCGTCGGATCATTTTGACGGCAACTGCTTCTTCAATGATGAACCGGAGCACACCTTCAGCGATATGATAAAATGGCTGTGGGAGATGAAGACGGTGGACTGGCCTAAATGGGTTGAAGATCCACCGCAGCCGGCGCCGGCGGCCTTTGTCGGCGGCAAAGAGATCAAGATCACCTATGTCAATCATGCCACCATGCTGATTCAAACCGACAGCGTCAATATCCTGACCGACCCCATTTGGTCGGAACGGGCCAGCCCGGTATCATGGATCGGCACCAAACGGGTGCGGGCGCCGGGCATCCGGATGGAGGATCTGCCAAAGATAGATGCCATACTGATCAGCCATGACCACTACGATCATCTCGATCTGCCGACCGTGAGACGACTGTGCCAGGAGTATCGGCCGCAGATACTGGTCGGCCTGGGCCTCAAGGGGCTGCTGACCTCGGAAGGCATCTCCAACGTGGTCGAGATGGATTGGTGGGAGGAGCAGGCGCTTCGGTCGGGTGAATTGAAAATTACCTTTGTCCCTGCCCGGCACACGTCCGGCCGTTTTCCCTGGGGCGGAGACCGAACCTTATGGGGCGGCTTTGTTATCGAAGGCCCGGGAGGCCGAATTTACTATGCCGGCGACACCGGTTATGGCCGGTTTCTACTATCCATAAGGGAGCGCTTTCCCAGCTTCCGGTTGACGATATTCCCCGTCGGCAACTACGAAAAACGGTGGTTCATGAAATCTCAGCATATGAATCCCGATGACGCGGTGATGGCGCACCGCTTGTTGAATTCAGGGCAAAGCGTCGGAATGCATTTCGGCACCTTCCTGGAACACCCCGAACAGACGATTAATGCTCACGAGAAGGACCTGCGCACGGCCCTGGAGAAATACAATTTGCCGGAATCAGATTTTTGGATTTTGGGATTTGGAGAAGGACGATTCGTCTCCGATTAAGCCTGGTGCGCAGGAAAGCCCTTGCAGGGCATCATGTTTGCGGACGCGTGCCGATGTCGCGCATTACTTTGCTTTGGAAATTGTTTGCAAATAGGGAATCATTAATCTACATTGGCGCTAGATTTGAGGGAAAACTTCAGTCATCTAAAATGTGTGCCAAAAAGGAGGTCCATCTATGCGAAAAGGACTTGCTCTGGCGGTTGTCTTGGCTGTAATGCTGGGCGCCATGGCCGGCGCTGCCGAGATGAAAGGCAAAACCAGTATCGGGATTCGCGCCCCATTCCTGATACCATTTATGCATGGAGCCAAATTCTCCAACTTCGATCACCAAAATCAGCCGTTTATGATGGGATGGGATATCGGGGCCGAGATCAAACGGAATTTGAGTGATCGTTTTGCGCTGACCCTGAGCGGCGGATACGCATTAACCTATGACGATACCACCGGCGGCAGCGGGAAAGGCATTCATCTCAATAATAAGGACAATGCCTCGGTCAAGCTGACCGGCCTCTTGCTCGGCCTGGACGCCGAATATTACTTTGGCCCGGTCCATTCCTTCCGACCGTATCTGCTGGCTGGAGTAGGGATCGACTATTGGAGGGTCAAGGATCTGGCCTCTGATACATCCTACCTCTGTCCCGATATTGATTTCAAAGTCGGCGCCGGGCTGCTGATTCCGGTGACAGAACAACTGGGGCTGGATATCCGGGGAAGGGTATCGTTTGAGGCGTACAATCTGTGGACTGACCTACCACGGGGATATTACGGCCCCGACGATTGGGACAAATACCGCACCCGACCGTTCCTCGCGTATTTCGAACCGTCGATCGGACTGACCTATTCCTTCGGCGGCGCCACCGATTCCGATCACGACGGCGTGGTCGATTCCAAAGACAAATGCCCCGGCACGCCGATTGGAGCCAAAGTAGACAAGAACGGTTGCCCGATCGACAGCGACGGCGATGGGGTCCCGGACGGGCTGGACAAATGCCCCAATACCCCGAAGGGGGCGATAGTTGACGCCCAGGGGTGTCCCCTTGATTCCGATAAGGACGGCGTCCCCGACGGCCTCGACAAATGCCCCAATACCCCCGCCGGCGTCAAGGTGGATGAATACGGCTGTCCGCCCGACAGCGATGGTGACGGCGTTCCCGACTATTTGGACAAGTGCCCCGGCACGCCCAAAGGCGTCGTGGTCGATAAGGAGGGATGCCCTGTCGATTCCGACAAGGACGGCGTCCCCGATGGTCTCGACAAATGCCCCGACACGCCGGCCGGCGTTGCGGTAGACAAGAACGGATGCCCGTATGATTCCGATTACGACGGCGTCCCGGACAGCCTGGATAAGTGCCCGGGAACGCCCCGCGGGGTCAAGGTCGGCAGCGACGGCTGCCCGCTCGTGAAGCGCGTGACCGAGAAGATCACCCTGCATATCAACTATGCCAGCAACGCCTATGAACCGGACGATAAGGCCAAGCGGGATCTGGATGAGGTGGCCCCGCGAATTATCGCCTATCCCGAAACCAGGATTGAGATTCGCGGGTACACCGACGACCAGAATACCGACGAATATAACCTGGCCCTGTCGCAGAAGCGAGCCGAGGCGGTGATGGCCTACCTTGAATCAAAAGGGGTCCCGGCCGCCCAGATGACGGCCAAAGGGTTTGGTGAAAACCCGAAATATTTTGTGGCCGACAATAAGACGCCTGAGGGACGGCATCAAAACCGCCGAGTGGAGATCGAGTCGGCCAAGTAGAAACGACAGATGATCATCGACAAGGGGCCGCCCGTCGGAGGATACGGCCCCTCTTTGATCTCCGGAGACGGCGCGACAACCACCGGGACCGCCGTTTCCGTCATGACCCGGCCGGTCGACTTCAAAGCGGACGAAAAAATAATTGCCGCTTCGGGGCGCTTTATCTCATCTTGTCGGAACCCGGCCCGGTATTGGCGTGTATCAGAACCTATACAAAAGCGGAAGAAAAGCATCCGAAAGAAGAGCAGTAGGTTCTTGTACAGTGTATCGTATGGAGGTTGACGAGTATGAAGAGAATCATTTTTGTTCTGGGGATTATCGTGATTTTCGCGATGACCGCCATGGCGACTGACTCGACCAAAGTCGTGCCGAAAGGCAAAGTCGAACCACCGCAAGGGAAAGTCGAGACAAAAGGGACGACGCCGAAGGTTCAACTGGCTACGCAGGGCAAGGCCGAGGGATTGGAAAAGCATACCCTGACATCGGCCTCGGGCCTGAAGTGGATCGACCAGGTGGTCGGCAAGGGCGATGAGGCGGCCACGGGTGATATGGTTGAGGTCCATTACACCGGCTGGCTCGACCAGAACGGCAAGAGAGGGGAAAAGTTCGACAGTTCCCATGACCGCAACCAGCCGTTTGGCTTCAAGATCGGCGCCGGCCAGGTTATCAAGGGCTGGGAAGAAGGTGTGGCCGGGATGAAGGTCGGCGGTAAGCGCGAGCTGATTATCCCCCCGACCCTCGGATACGGCTCACGGTCGATGGGCGGAGTCAAGATTCCGCCGAACTCGACCTTGCTCTTTGAGATCGACCTGCTCAAAGTCACCAAGGGCAAGTAAGGCCGGGACGCAGTCGGACTCGGAAGGCCGACATCGAGAATCACTCAAATGGATGGAGGCCGATTCCTGACGGAATCGGCCTCGTTGTTTATCCGAGACCTCATCGCCGGCCGATGCGCACCGTGACCAACCCTGTGGGGCGCCCCGAAATCGGTATTGATCGCCCTTGACAATCGGTCTTCGTTTTTCGATAATAGGCCGTAATCAACCCAAATATGGACTGCCGAAACCAGTTCTAGACCAGACTTGCCGGGGCGTCCATGACATGCTTGCAGGAGGAAGGGATCATGGAATCGTTATCGTTATATGCTGGTCTGCCGTTTATCGTGGTGTTATTGCTGATCGCCGTCATGCCGCTGGCGCTTCCCCGCTTCTGGGACAATAATCGCAACAAGGCGATCGTCATCGCCCTCATCAGCCTGCCCATGTTTATATACTTGATCACTACCATGCCGGTTGAGCTTGGCCATAGCATCAAAGATTATGCTTCCTTTATCATCCTGTTGGCATCTCTGTTCATTATTTCCGGCGGGATTCTCTTGACCGGAGATTTGCAGGCCACACCGCGCGTCAACACCATGTTTCTTCTGGTCGGGGCCGTCATCGCCAATCTGATCGGCACCACCGGCGCCAGCATGCTGCTTATCCGGCCGCTGCTGAGGACCAACAGCGAGCGAAAACGGACCAGGCATATTCCGGTGTTCTTTATTTTTGTCGTGTCCAATATCGGTGGCTGCCTGACTCCCTTGGGTGACCCGCCCTTGTTTCTGGGGTATCTCAAAGGGGTGCCGTTCACTTGGACCTTCGGGTTGCTTCCCGAATGGCTGATCACGCTCGCGATGGTGCTGGCGGTCTTCTATGTCTGGGACACGAGAGCCTATCGCAAAGAACGGGGGGCGGAAATCAAGCGGGACATTGCCCTGATGCAGCCGTTGGGCATTCAGGGAAAGATCAACCTCTTGTTCCTGGGCGGCGTGATCGCGGCCGTGTCTTTTCAGACTCCCACGCCGTACCGGGAGGTGATCATGGTCCTGATGACCGTGCTGTCGCTGGCGTTTACCAGCGAGGAGACGCGCGTCAAGAATAAATTCACCTACCATCCGATCAATGAGGTGGCCATTATCTTCGCCGGCATTTTTGTCACGATGGTGCCGTTGTTGCTTCTGCTGCGACTCAAGGGGGCCGAGTTCGGCATCACCGAGCCCTGGCAGTTTTTCTGGCTGACGGGTGGGCTGAGCTCATTTCTCGACAATGCCCCCACCTACCTGACCTTTTTTTCCCTGGCTCAGGGTGTCACCGCGGCCGGCCCGGCCGGTGTCACGGCCATCGCCGGGGTGCAGGTCGATCTGCTGCGGGCAATCAGCTGCGGGGCCGTTTTCATGGGGGCCAATACCTATATCGGGAACGGCCCGAACTTCATGGTCAAATCAATTGCCGAGAAACAAGATGTCAAGGTGCCCCACTTCTTTGCGTATATGGCCTACTCCGGCCTCATCCTCCTGCCGATTTTCTTCATCATTACCCTGATCTTCTTCAGGCGATAGAACTGCGGCCCTGAAAAACATAACCCGAGGCGGACGATCTCCGCCTCGGGGAAATACTCAAGTGATCGGCCGGCCGCCAGGAGCTGTGTTGCAATTCCCGCCTGCCGGGTAGATCGACTCCCGGTAATGACACCGCCTACGGCTTCTGAATCACCAGTTGATTATCGATGTTGGTCACGTCGGTGTTGAATTTGACGATATCCTCCGCGGTCGCCTTCTCCGCCTGGTTGTCCACGATCCCTTTGAGGATGACCTTGCCGTTGTCGACGATGATATGGATGGGAGGATCGGCGTCGTAGACGTGGTCATCAAAAGTTGGATCATCATAGATCAGGGTGGCGGCCCGGCTGCGGGTGTTGTCATCATAGTATGACAGAGGAAGGGCGACAAGCTCATCGTTGACCTGCTTGACGCCGACAATTTTGTAGGCCTGCGCGACGAATTCCGCTTTTCGCCAGGGCTGATGCACCCATCCCTGGAGGGTGACAACCCCCCCGGCGACCTGTATCGTCACCCAGTCGAACACCGTGTAGAAGGTGTGTCTTCGAATGGCCGCCGACACCTCGGCGGCGATTTTCTGATCGGGCTGGGCGGGAGCATTGACGCTGATATTGTCGATAACCATGAACCCGCCGGCAATCTTGTGGGTTTCTTTTTCGGCCATAATCTTGTCGGCGATGGTTATGACGGTCCCGCTGAGGGTAACGGTTCCGGGTGCGACCGTCACTTGAACATTATTGTCTTTGAGCACACCTTGTTCGGTAAGTGCCCGCTCAATAACGGCTCGCAATTCCTTGTGCGCAACCGGCTCATCCTGGGCAGCCGCCCGCTCCGGAACCATGACGAGCGATAATGAGATAGCCGCCAACAAGAGCCCCACCCAACCGATTCGAGTCCTTCCGATCATAACATCTTCCTCCTTACAGCTATTGATGTTGTTTCCACTCCGGCACCGGGCCGATAAGCGTCGGCAACGAGTCCATCTATTCCCTGCCGCAGATTGGTTTGTCCCATATTGGGATTCGGCGATCGCTTTCCAAACCACTTATGGTCGATTTTCCCCACTATTTTACCTCGCCCCCACCTTGCCGGTTCCTCAAGATATCCGCATCAAATACGGATAATACCTGACATCCGATTGACCATGATCGGTTTAAGGGGAGGAATTGACGGATCAGGGCGAAGGCAAAATCAGGGTCGGCATGCCGATGGAGGTGGCCCGATACAAAGTCAACGCGTCTTCCGGCCGGAGCTTAAGGACGATGGTCGTCTCGCCGAACGGACGGTACAGCGCCTGACTGATTTCGACGATTGCATTTTGGAATTTGGAGGTCGGCTTGCCACTGACGTCCGTCCGGACTTCCAGAATCAATCCGGCGTCCCAACGCAGCTGGAACCGCTCGGGCAACGCCCGCTGCAACATCTCGGGCGCCACGCTGACGGCTTTGCCGACGATAGCCAGGATCGTATCGGATATCTGGCCGGAGGACGCAAACAGGTATTTGTCGATCACCTGTCGCGCCAGGCGGTTATCGTCACCTCGGAAACGATCGACAAAATCGGTCACGCCGCCGCTGTTATCTGACGGAAACTGCAACGGGCAGCTCCAGACGACAGTGCCGCGCAATTTCAACGTCAGCTTTTTCCCTTTGAAATCGAGGACCAGATACGGCTTGTCGATCTTGGCCAAGGCTAATTCGGCTTGCAGCATCAGATATTCGGCCTGCGCCGCCGACCGATCCCAGACCGTCTTGGTTTTCTGGTCCGGCTTGGCGGCGGCGGGCTTGTCCGGCTCATCCCGATGGCAGCCGGCGCCTACGGCGGTCAGCAGCACCGCTACGACCAGGGTCATTCCCCCCCGGGACAGCGAGCGACGACGCTTAGAAAACATAGACAGGCGTTCCCATCTTGACCCGGTCATAAAGGAATTTCAGGTCATCCGATCCCAGGCGGACGCACCCGTGAGTGACGCTGACCCCCAGCAGGCGTTCATAGATGGTGCCATGAATGAAGTACCCGTCCCCGAAACCGATGGCAAAATCACCCATCATCTCGGGATCGTATCGTTCGCTTTCCTCCTTCGGAATGGCTTCATCTTCTTCGATGTACGCCCAATCCGGTTTCCGCCACCAGGGTTGCTTGAGCTTGCTGTCGACCTTGAACACCCCGTGGGGAGTGTTGAATTTCCAATGGCGCCCCGTGGCGCTGTCGACCAATTCGCCGCCGGTGCCGGTCGAACAGGTGGCGTCAGAGATGACCGAGTCTTCCGTTCGCAAAGAGACGCGGTTGGCGTGGGTATTGATCACGATGTATTGCCCGGTCGGCCTGAGCTTGGCCAGATCGGCCCGGGCCTTTTTCAGCTCTTTCTGCGCTTGTTTGGCATCCGACGGCAATTGGACCACCTTGGGGGTGAGCCGCATCTTGGCCTCATCGGGCAGGGAGCTTCTATGGGTCGTCACATAGACCACCACGATGACGGTGACGACCACCGCGCCCAGGGGCAGGGCGAACCAAAGCCACTTTTTCATGGCCAGGTGTCCGATCGCCGCACGATTGTGACCGGCGTGCCGACCGCCGCGTGTGGCATAAGTTGATCCATTTCCTTATTGGTCAGGGCCACGCAGCCGTCGGTCCAATCCTGGTTGCGGCCGCCCTCGCCATGAATTTCGATCAGCCCGCCGATCCGGGCGCGGGCCGAGATCATTCCCTTCGATTTGTTCTCCGCGAATCGTTTCCGATCCGTCGCATTGGGATAATTGACCAGCAAGGCCTTGTAGAACCGGCTGCCATGATGCTTGGCCTCAGTGACATAGTACTGACCTTCCGGGGTCGATCCGTCGCCGGCGAAAAACTTCTGCCGGGCCGAATTGTACCCCAACTCACACTCATACGTGCGTACCAGCTGGCCTGACTGCACCAAGAATAATTTATGTGCCACTTTGTCGACGATAATGGCATAGATGCCTTTGGTGCGCGACTCGGTCAGCGTTTCCTGCACCCACCGGCGCCAGACCTTGATTTTCTGCGCCTGCTCGTTTTCATAGTCGGTCAGAATCAGCCCCAGCTTGGAAATGGCATCCTGTCCCCGGCCGGCGGCTTCGATGGCGGCGTCATATTCCCCTTTAACGATAAGGGCGCGGCTCATTTCCAAAGCCACGTCGGCGGCCGACCAGAACCGTTCGGCGAAATGTAGGCGGAGGGTGCCGTCCAGGCTTTCCCGCCAAGTCGCCAGCTCCCGCTGCAGATCCCCATAGGCGGTTTGCGCCCGAGATTGGATGTCCTGACGACGGCTCTGAGTCAGGCTGATAGCTTGAACGGCCAGTTGCGCGGTTGTCGTCAACAGGGAGTCGGCGGCCGCGTAATTGCGAAAAGGGGCCAGCCGCCCCTTCTGACGAGCAATCTCCAAGCGAGCCTTTTGCAGTTGCGCCTCGGCCTGGCGGTATTCCGCATTGGCGAATTGGCGCGCCCCCAAGACCGCGGCCCGCTCGACCGCCGCCCGGGCCTTCTCAAGCGAGGAAAGCGGTTGATCCTGACAGCCGGAGATGAAGAATAAAGACAGCACACATGTCAGCCATGCGGCCCAATGTTTCATTCCCGGCATGAACGACAAATCCAAGTTGTTAGGGACGATTGCACCCATCAGATAACCAACCGGGATGAGGGGCCGTCGGTTCCGGCGGCCCGGATCATCCCAGTCTGTATCTGTCAATGCAAATCCCGAAACGCGGCGATTCGCTTTACTTGCCTGCCTTCTTGGCCTTCGCAGCCTCAATCTGACCGATGATGCCCCGCGCTTTGTTCGCGACCGCCTCAAATTTGGCTTTCGCGGCGAGGAACTTGCCGCCATCAAAGTCGGCCTTGGCCGCGGCGAAACCGTTGTTCACGGCGTCGAGGTCAGCCTTGATCAGTTCGATGTCAGCCTTGCTCCCTTTGCCGCGCGGCGCCTTGGCCAGAGCCACGGTGGCGCTGTCGATCACTGCCTGGACCTGGGTCATCATACCCATGACTTCCTGACGGACGCGCTCCTTCTCGGCCTGAGCATCGGTCGTGGCCTTCTCGGAAAGCGCCTGGGCGGCGATGAACATCTGCTTGGATTTGCCGTAGCTTCTAAAGAGCGCGAACTTCGAATCCTGTTCGGTCTTGGCAGCCTTGGCGGCATTGAGGGTATCCATGGCGATTTGGTAGGACTGCGGCGCGTACTGCTCGGCCTCGGCCGTCACCGCCGCCTGCATGGCCGTGTCTGCATTCTGCATTTCCGCTTCCGGGGCCTTGCTGCAACCAGCTACCAGGAACAAAGCGAGTGCCGCCAGGATAATTGAAATACGCTTGAACATTTTTGTTTCCTTTCCACCGGTTACACTATCAGGTTAAAAAAAAAGGACATGCGCAAGTCCGGTGTACTCGTGCACATCCATTCATGGACGCTGTATCACAATCAACTCAGTTTCCGTATCCACCGTCGTTATCGCTTGACTTCTCCTCATCTCCTTCTGTCAAACAATCTCCTTAGCGTACCACCAACGAACCAAGCTTAACTTCATCGTGGATGCACTAAGGATGGACAAGCTATTCCTCAAATATGTTTATGTCAAGCTTTTTTAGGAAGAAAATACCTCCCCGGACGGCTCCCCTTCCGGCCAGAAAAATCCGGTTCGGGTTCGAGAAAAGAAGCACCGGCAGGTTTTGATCCATGCCGAACCGCCGACTCTCGGCATCTCGTCCAACGACGTAAGCCCATGGCCTATTTATTGATAGGCGTCCCACGATGGCCGTAACAGGCGTCCCCTCAGACCGACGCGGCGCTTGGCCTTCGACTTTCGGCCGGCCCCGCGGCCGAATTTCCCCAACTGACAGCCCTGGCGAATCCGGCCTCCGATGGACAGCCGCACCGTCCTTTCCGCCAGGCCCGCCGGCTGTGGCTTGACCCGACCCCAACTTGGGCCGTCCCTCGTTTCGCGCCCCTCTTTACGTATAATATAGTATTTTTAGTATCATTGGGTGCCCGTTGGGGAAAGGCCCCCCGGAGGGCTATCGGCCGAAGGGGTCGAACCGGGCCGACGCCGCCGGCCTGACCGATCATCCGGCTGCCATAAAAAAACGGCCGCTGCAGGGCCGGAAATCTCACGTGATGATCTTAGAAGGGGCCGGGCGGGCGAGAAAACTGAGTAGACAGGCTTTCCCCGCCCGACCGGCGTTTGTGGAGGGGCATGTCACCGGGCGGTGACACACCCCTTGCGGGCACCATATATTCAAGAGAGGAAGGAGGTCTTGTTGATAACCGACTCCCCCGGCTTATCGTTTCGCCAAGGGGGGTCCATATTTTTCTCCCGTGTCCGGCTGGGTCCGGACCGTCGACTGAATTACCTTCCGTCGGCGCCGCTATTTCACTGTCAAAGAACAGGCTCGTATCGCCAGCCGGGCGGGTAACTTTTGGCCCCCTTTTACCCCCGCCCTGGCTGGCGGTATTCGAGCACACCCCCCTACGGGAGTGTGCTTATGCGACCGCCATGAACATACAAGAGAGGAAGGAGGTATTTTCTTTGTCCCATCTATGGCCGTCGCTTCCAAAAACGGAGGTGGTGCACTCTTGAGCGCTCGTATAACAATATGTGTGCCATATCGGGCACACGAACTCATATAACATCGTAACATGTTGACATAAAATTAATTGAGTGCCGTGCGACTCCGGCTGGCGGGTCGTGCCATGGTCGGGGCACGGCCTGGTTGTCGCGTCAGGGGTCGCAGGAAGACCAGTCGGAAAGTTAACTGTTTGTGGGATAATACCATTATGCTGCGACAGGAGTCGCAGAAGACAGGTCGCGCAGGTCGCATGCGGTCAGATATCAGGAATCGGGATCAAGGCGATACTTTCTTATCCGGCGGCGTACGGTCATTTCGCTGATCCCGAGTATGCGAGCGACTTCGCGTCGATTCCAGCCGGTCTGCTCCAGTAGCTGCTGCAACCGATCCCGTTCCGAGGGAGTATCGCGCAGGGCGAATTCGGCCATGAGGGTCATGTCCCCCTTGGTCATCAGAGCCAGCCGCTCGGTTTCGGCTTTGAGTTGGCGGACATTCCCCGGCCAGCGGCGGCCACAGAACGCCTTGACCAAGCGAGCGAAGGCGGATGGATTCTCCTCCCGCGAAATTCCGCTCGCTGCCAAAAACTGGGTCACCAGCTCCGCGATATCCTCGATGCGGTCGTTTAACGGGGGCAGATGTATGGTCACTTCACTCAGGCGATGATAGAGATCCACCCGGACACGTCCCTCGCGAATGGACCCCTCAATATCGCGATTAGTGGCGGTAATCAGCCGAAAGTCCGACTTTCTCTCTTTCACCTCCCCCAAGCGACGGAAGGTCCGCCGCTCCAGGACGTCAAGGAGTTTGGCCTGCAATCCAGCCGATGAGTCGGCCAGCTCGTTTAAATACAGCGTCCCGTCGTCGGCCTCCTCGATCAACCCCTTCTTGTCGCGATCCGCCCCGGTGAACGCCCCTTTGCGGTATCCAAACAGCTCGGCTTCGGTCATATCGTCAGGGATCGAGGCCGAATTGAGCGCGACGAAACGACCGGTCCGCTTTGACCGCCGGTGAAGGTATCGGGCCAGGAAATCTTTGCCCGTTCCGGTGGCTCCTGTCAGAAAGACGGCCATAGCGGTCGTCGCCACCCGTTCCGCCAGGGCCGCCACCTCATTCATGATCCGGCTGGCGGTCACCGGGAAGGGACCGCTGCCTGCCGATCCCTCCGACCAGACCCCGGCGACGGTATCCTGCCCGATCAGAGCGTTGATTTCATTTACCCAAAGCTCGACCGCTTCCCGCTGGAAATATTCGCGGGCCTGATACAACAGGGCCATCCGATTTTCCGATTGGAACAACCTCGATTGCGCTGCCCGGTACCGGGTGATCGCCAGCTCATATTCCGCGCCCACCTTGGCCAACAGCTCCAGCGCCTCGGCGAACGAGGACCGGGCCGCCTCCTCATCGCCATCGGCCAGGGCGATTTCGGCGAACAGACGGTGGCATAATCCTATTTCGACGGGATCCTGACAATGCCGAGCCGACGCCGACGCGCTGGCGGCATATTGCCTGGCCCGAGGCAATTGCCGCCAATGGACGCATATCTCTCCCAGGCGGTGCTCAATCTCGGCGGTGACGAGCGATCCCGCGGCGGCGTCATGGGCCAGGGATAACGCCTTCCCCAGGTGTTGTTCGGCACCCGCAAAATCGGCTTCCAGAAGCATGATCCAGCCGAAGTTTTTATGATAGAGGGCCTGTCCCCGTCCAGGGGATATGGGATGGGGGACCGCCATGGCCAAGGTCCGGCGGGCGGCGGCAAAATCCCCTCTCAGAGCCAAGGGGACGGCCGATTCCAAAAAATAAAGAGCGGCCGGAACCTGGTTCGATCGCGCGAGGATAGTTGGTATCTTCTCGAATTCGGCCACCGAGTCGGCCAGGCGCCCGGACAAATAGTAGAGTTGCGCCAGCCGGATCGACACCGACAGGTGCCGCTCGGTGTCATCAAGATGGGCAACCAACTCCACCGCTCTGGTCAGGTAGCGAATGGCATCGGCCAGGGATCCCGAGCGGTAAACGGCGTCACTGAGTTGATATGCGGCCTTGGCTTGACCGGCCGGGTTATCACACCGCTTGTACCAGACGTAGGCGTCCAGAAAGGCCTCTCCGGCCTGCGCCGCATCCTCCCGATCCAAAAACTGCCGTCCCTGAAGGTACCGCGTTCGGGCCAGCTTGTCGATCTCATCGCTGTTCTTGTAGAAATCGAGGGCCAGGCCAAGCTCCCGGCGCAGATCACGGGACGGATCAAGAGACAGCTCGACCTCGGCCGTCAGGAGGTGGAACCAGGCGGCCTCGCGCCCGACCAGCCCGCCTGCCGCCAGCTGATTCAGCGCCGATTGGGCTTCCGCATATTTTCGCTGTGCGATGCGGCCGTCAGCCAATTCAAGAATCTGATGCACCGAATCTGACATGAAGTGACCTGCTTTATTGACCGTCCTGGCCGCGCGCGGATTTCTCCTCGGTTTATGAGGAAGCTGCCGCGCCGCGAGCCATCAGACGGCACCCCTCCGACATCGGGTCTCGGGGAGTGTTTGCTCATGGGTACGGAAAATGGCGGCCAGCGTCAAGCGAAAAGGCAGGGACCCGCCAGCCGCCGCAATCTCGGCTTGACACAATCACAGGCGGCGGTGTACCTTGGATCGCCGGCGCCATAGCCAAATGGCAACGCGCTCTTGTTGATGAATTAAAACCGATGCCGAAATGCGACCGCTACCGGCCGCGTTGAGCGCACCGAATACAGACGGTACGGAATGGTTGTGCCGGTTCGACCTCGGTCGCGCCGCAGAAAGGAGGTGAGTCCATGATCTATCTAATCACTCCCGGAAGCCTGCCCAACCTACAGGCCTGTCCGACCTTATGTCAGGGCAAGAATATCTGCTGGGCGCTCTGCCCTCACCGGTTCGAGTGAGGTTGAGCCGGCGGCGCCCCCCCGCGGGGGGCGCCGCCGGTGGCAGCCGGGGCAGAATAGCCAAGGACTATGCGACGCAGTCGATTATGCCCGGTAATAAGGCCCGGATCGGACGCCGACCGCCGGAAGTGAGCGCGATTCGTTCCCTCGCCCGGCGGGCAAATAGTGATATCTATTACCATTTATATCCGCATTCAAGAATTATCGATCCGGTTGGTTGAGTCGCAGGTTCTGATTGACAGACGGGCGATCAGGTTGTATACTTAACCTACGTGTGAACCCGAATTGAGGCTGGCCTGACAAACCACTATGTGGCGGGAATGGTCCCAGTTCAGGGGAGGGAATAAGGCAGGGCCGAGCGGTGCTGCGCCGTGGTATTCCGCAATTGGCATCATTCTTCCGAGCGGCAGATCCAGCGCGATACGAGGGGCAGATTCCATTGCCCATCGCCGATCTTCTCGGGGCCGCGTCATTACGTCATTTGGCGGGACGGTTGCCGGGTTTACTACCGATTTCATTCCGGAGAAGGATACCTAAACATTGGTGGTGATCGATCGTCTATCGATCGGGTCATACCCGTAACCACGAAGGGAGCCGGTTCCCGCTGACGGCAGCACTGCCCAGAGAGACGGTCGGCGGCCGGCGGAGGGTGAAAAGGCGCGGTGGAAACGGCCGATGACAGGTCGCAGATAATGGGGCGCGACAAGTGGATAGACTATACGTTTGACCGACCACGCGGGCGGCATTAAGCTGATGTTGCCATATCCTGACGCAGCGAAGGAGGAAGCATTTTGACCGGCCGCATCGGATGACGCCGACCGCTTTTGCGGCGGACGATCCGATTCGGCCCAACCCTATGGCATGAGGAGTCCGAGGCCTTCACCGCCGGCGCCTGCACCTCACGATCCAAGGATGGTCGGGCTTCGGGGCGGACAGCGTATTGGACGCTTCAAATTACCCTGAAAGGAGGTGGGTTGATGGTTTACTTGATCGATCCCAAGGAAGTCACGACGAACTGGTGCATTCCGTTCTGCAAGAATGTTGCCCATCCGTTGTACGGCGTGCCGCCGTGCCGGAGCTATGACATCTGATCGGTGGCGACCGATCCGTTTCAGATATATGGTTGACCGAATGCCCTGACTCGCTGTAAAAGGATGAAACGACTTTTGGCTTAATGTCGCTCCCGCGTGGCCATTGAGTCGGATGGTACCACTCCCGGAGGGATTGACGGCGGCGCCGGATGACGCCCCAAAATTCCGCCACGAGCAGATCTTTTCAGCATTCCTTAACCGGAGGTAACGACAGCGGCGATAAATAATAAATGAACCCACGAACGGCGGCATCAAGGACATGGGCGGGGATGTGTTTTGGGCAAGCCCCCGGATCATTGCGGTGCCACTCGGCGGCGCCTGTGGAAACCAGGTCGAGATAAGCCGCATAGACGCGCGACGCGGTCCCCGGAGTGTAAAACGCAAGCACCGGTTTCACCATTTCCCATAATCCGGGACTATCCACCGTTGACGGCTACGGCGGGCTCGGAGCACGTTCCAGCCACATCGAAACGAGGGGAGGTGATAGCGTGATTTATCTGATCGATCCGAAAGAGCTTTCCACCAGCGCTTGCACCAAGTTCTGCAAGGGTGTGTTTTATCCCATGTACGGCGTTTGTGTCACGCGCTTCGACACATAGTAACCGACTCGGGGGCGGCGTAACCAGGCCGCACCTCGCTGACGGCGCCGGCAGGGCGCCCTGATTATTCTTTTCTCTTGATGCCGCTTTCGTGGTAATCGTTGACTGAGGCAAACAGGCGACGCCGGCCCCATGAGCACCTGCAAACAGGGCCGGCAGAGGCAACGTCGCTCCCGTGGAAGATGGATTCGGACAATGCTAATTCCGGAAAAATCGACGGCGTCACCGTACGACGCCCCCGAATTCCATCACGGGCAGATCTTTTTCGGATTCCTGAACCGGAGGTAACGACAGCGGCGATAAATAAATGAACCCACGAACGGCGGCATCAAGGACATGGGCGGGGATGTGTTTTGGGCAAGCCCCCGGATCATTGCGGTGCCACTCGGCGGCGCCTGTGGAAACCAGGTCGAGATAAGCCGCATAGACGCGCGACGCGGTCCCCGGAGTGTAAAACGCAAGCACCGGTTTCACCATTTCCCATAATCCGGGACTATCCACCGTTGACGGCTACGGCGGGCTCGGAGCACGTTCCAGCCACATCGAAACGAGGGGAGGTGATAGCGTGATTTATCTGATCGATCCGAAAGAGCTTTCCACCAGCGCTTGCACCAAGTTCTGCAAGGGTGTGTTTTATCCCATGTACGGCGTTTGTGTCACGCGCTTCGACACATAGTAACCGACTCGGGGGCGGCGTAACCAGGCCGCACCTCGCTGACGGCGCCGGCAGGGCGCCCTGATTATTCTTTTCTCTTGATGCCGCTTTCGTGGTAATCGTCGACTGAGAAGGTCAGAACCTGTTAAGTAACCGGTCGGGAGAGAGTGCGTGCCATGAATCGAGGCGATGGAAAAACGTTTAGAGCCGAATTAACCGCTTGAAAAAACGGAGGATATTCGTATCTTGGTAATCAGGAGAAGATGTTTCGTAACAAAGGTACGGCAATTCGACGGGCACGGTAGTCGTCTCCTGTCGGGCGTTGATAAGGGGAGAAATGGAGCCGCGTCCGACCCTGGGCGGAGCGACGGCCGCCAGCCGCCCCCCGTGATGCTTTGACGAGGTACTCATAATGCCTAAACTGTCGCGATATAATCACCTGCAACCGTGGACCGGCGGCTATCATATTGCCTACAATGCCGGTTCCGGCGCGGTGGCCCTGATGACCGATGAAAACGTGGTCGTCTATAACTCCCTGGCCGATAAGCTGCGGCCGGGGCAACAACCCAGCCTGACCGACCCGGAGCAGGAACTGCTGAAACAGCTCCAGTACGGCCGATTTGTGGTCGAGGACAGCCTGGACGAGCGGGAAGCATTTCGTTTCCGGCACAATATGGATCGATTCGATCAGACGGTGCTGGGCTTGGTGCTGGCCCCGACGATGGCCTGCAACATGGCCTGCCAGTATTGCTACGAAGCGAACAAAAAGGGGCGCATGTCGCCGAAGGCCGTGGAAGAGCTGGTGACGTTTGTCGAAAACCGGGCGCCCTACCTGCGGGCGTTGAACACCACCTGGTACGGCGGCGAGCCGCTTTTGGCCATGGATATTATCGAAGACCTGTCCGCCACGTTCATGGACATGGCCGAAGAGCATAAATTCGCCTACGCTTCATCGATGATCTCCAACGGCTACTTGTTGACGCCGCCGACGGTCGACCGGCTGGCCGCCTTGAAAGTGGCCTCGGTTCAACTGACGGTTGACGGTCCGGCGCGGATTCACAACGTCAAGCGGCCGATGAAAAACGGCCGCCCCAGCTTCGACACCATCCTGGCCAACATTGCTTATGCCGTCGACAAAATGGCGGTGAACATACGCGTCAATATCGACAAGGGCTTCACGACCGAGATGGTTATGGAGATGCTGCAGGAATTGAAGGCCGCCGGGCTGCAGGAAAAAATCGGCCTGTACTACGGGCTGATCGAACCCTCCACTCAGGCCTGCGCCAATATCAGCGAATCATGCTATGAGACGGCCGATTTCTCTCAGGTGGAGATCGAGTACAATCGTCTGCTTTTGGAACACGGCTTTCGGATAGACAAGCTGCCGGCGCCGATGAGCGCTTTCTGCATGGCCCAGATCATCAGCTCCTTTCTGATCGATCCCGAAGGCCGGTTGTTCCGCTGCTTTAATCATGTGGGCGATGAAAAACAAACCATCGGCACCATTCGGGAGGAGATCGATTATCAGCATCCCAACTTCACGCGGCTGTTCCGGGTTGATCC
Organism: uncultured Ignavibacteriales bacterium; assembly: GCA_964585635.1. Classification (GTDB taxonomy): domain Bacteria; phylum Zixibacteria; class MSB-5A5; order GN15; family JAAZOE01; genus CAZPEV01. The sequence continues at coordinate 1,450 of CAZPEV010000049.1, read as the reverse complement.
TTTCAATGAACCGCGCTGCTATGACTGCAACCTGTTGCCGGTCTGCATGGGCGGCTGTCCCTCGCGGCGCACCGACCGCGGGATGAGCGGCGACCAGATGTGTGAAAGCTGGAAACACAACCTGCGGCCGATGCTGGAGATCATCGCCCGCTCACGGCAGCAACAGCTGCAACGGCAACAACAGGCGGCCGCCGCCGCCGGTGCAAAGGAGTAATCTATGACGGGATACAAGTTCTTTCCGGATACCATCGTGTGGGAGATCACCTTCGCCTGCAACATGCGCTGCCTTCATTGCGGCACCTCCGCCGGCAAGATGCGCCCCCAGGAATTGACCACCGACGAGGCGCTGGGCCTGATCGACGAACTGGCCGGCCTGGAATGCCGCTCCATCACCCTCTCCGGGGGTGAGCCGCTGCTGCGGAAGGACTGGCGGACGCTGGCCGAGCGGATCCGGCATCACGACATGTACCTGAGCCTGATCACCAACGGCTTTCTGGTGGACGAGGCCGTCGTGGACGATATCGTTCGCCTGAAATTCAGCATGGTCGGCGTCAGCTTTGACGGCACCGCCAAGACGCACGACTATATTCGCCAGAACCCGAGTTCCCATGATCGGGCCTTGCAGGCGATGTCGCTGATGCATCAGGCCGCCACACCCTTCTGCGCCGTCACCCAGGTCTCCAATATCAATCTGGGGGAATTGGATCAGATTCGCCGGGAACTGATGGACGTCGGCTGCCGCCTGTGGCGTATCCAGATGACCACCTGCACCGGCCGGATGCCCAAAGAATTAACCCTCTCCCTTGAGAACTATCCCCGTCTAATCGACAAGCTGCTGGAATTTCAACGGGATTATGCCAAGGACAAACGGAATATCGACATCGACGTGGGCGAAAACATCGGCTATTTCGGCTGCAAGGGATCGGAACTGCTGGAGGGCAATCCCTATCTGGGCTGCTACGCCGGGACGCGGGTACTCGGGATTGTGTCCGACGG
>CAZPEV010000049.1:0-444 GCA_964585635.1 uncultured Ignavibacteriales bacterium | reverse complement strand
ACCATCAAGGGCTGCCTGTCGATGCCGGAGGAGTTCGTCGAGGGAAACATCCGTGAGCGCTCCCTGACCGAAATCTGGAACGATCCCAATGCCTTCAGCTACAACCGCAAGTTCACGCGGGCCTCGGCCGACGGCGAATGTCGGGAATGCCGCTATCTGGTGCTGTGCCGCGGCGGTTGCACGACCACGTCATATTCCGCCACCCAGCGCCGGGCCGACAACCCCTATTGCATTTACAGCATGGAGCGGCGGCAGGGGATCTAGCCGATCGACAGCGAGATGGTCTCCAATCTGCTGCAAAAATACGCCGATCCGGAAGGGCCCAAGGTGAAAGCGGGAGGCGACTAGTACCGTTGACCCGAAAACCATCGCCGCGAATTTTGCTCGTCTATCCCTCCTGCTTCCGGTATCCCGGCTGGATGGAACGGCTGGAGATAAGAACCT
>CAZPEV010000048.1:16614-20223 GCA_964585635.1 uncultured Ignavibacteriales bacterium | reverse complement strand
ATCCCATATCAAACGGGGGTGGCCCGTTTCTACGAACTGGCCAGGGGACAGATTTCCGGCGACCACGACGGCATGCTGAAGCTGGTGTTTTGCCCCCAATCCAAGAAGCTCTACGGGGTGCATATCATCGGCGAGGAGGCCGCCGATCTGGTTCATGTCGGCCAGGCCGTGATCTCCTTCGGCGGCACGATCGACTATTTCGTCGATACCGTCTTCAACTTCCCGACCATGTCGGAGGCCTACAAAGTCGCTGCCCTGAACGGTCTTAACAGCATCCAATAGGCCCCCGGCCGCCCTGTCCGGGATAGCCCCCGGCCCCCCAAAAATATCGCGCTTTCCCATTGACAGGGGCGGGGGAATTCCTTACCATGGCGGTGTATAAGGAAATTTCGCAGCGGTCTCGTTCCGTCTTCCGGCATTTCTTCCGACCCCGGGTCGGAGACGTCCTGACCGGAGGGTAGATCAAGACTTGCATGAGATCTCAGATGTAGCAGGAGACGTATGATGCAAGGCAGTAAATTGTATGTGGGCAATCTCAGGTATTCCGTGACCTCGCAGCAGTTGCAGGACCTCTTTGCCGAGCACGGCGAAGTGAAAAGCGTGAACATCATCGAAGGCAAGGGATTCGGATTTGTCGAAATGGGCACCCCGGCCGAGGCCGATAAGGCCCGTGAAGCCCTCAACGGCGCCGACTTTGACGGCCGGACCCTGAAGATTGACGAAGCCAAGCCGCCTCGGAGCCGCGATGACCGGGATCGGGGCCGACAGGGCGGCGGCGGCGGTCCCCGGAGATATTAGACTCGAAATCAGGACGTGATCCCACTCGGACACCCAGATAAAACGTGCGTGACGGTTATTTGACGGTCACCCTCCGACATACACAGAGGGTTGACCTCAGACCACAGACGACGCCGGTCCGCCGCGATGCGGTCCGGCCGGTGGACGTTGTGCGGGCTTCTATATGCCTGTCCGCAGGGGACATGATACGATTGGTAGAAGAGCACCGGATCGAACCGGACGGCGCCTGACCGCGCCGGCGGAGGGATCTGCTGTTTGGGGTGACTCCGGCCAACCGGCGCCCCCGAGATTGACATAAGGACCGATGTTGTTTAGTACGGGCACCCGAGACTGTTGTCCGCACCAGGCGTGCGCCAAGTTTGAGACATGTTGAGGATCGCCTGAGACCTGTAATCGTAGGAGTATACCATGTCAGGTAACCGGCTGTATGTAGGTAACATCAGCTATTCCGTCACCAGCGATCAACTGCGCGAACTGTTCGGCCAGTACGGCCAGGTAGTCGACGCCAACGTCATCGCCGGTAAGGGCTTCGGCTTTGTTGAAATGGCCAGTCCGGCCGAGGCGGACGCCGCCAAGGAAGCATTGAACGGCGCCGATCTCGATGGTCGCACCCTGCGGGTTGACGAAGCTCGTCCGCCCAAAGCTCGCGACGACCGCGGTGGTGGTGATCGCGGTGGTGGTGGTGATCGTGGCGGCGGCGGCCGTCGCGGCGGCGGTGGCTTCAGCCGGAGATACTAATCTCCGTCGGTCTCGGCCGACACCGTTGACCTAAGCGTTTGTGCGTGGGGGTCGGATTTCCGGCCCCTGCGTTATCCCCGTAACTGAAGAGCACACTTCCGGCGACCGTTGTTCGTGCGCCATATCCCCAGAGACTTTGAATCATGCGATTCCTCCATCATGATATTGTGAGTGTAGCATCTCCGCGCCCTTTCTTAGGAATAATGGGGCCGCAGCGATTGTATCTCCTAATGGGCTATCCTCCTTGGGATTATGGTGGAATGGGTTCGTCCGTTCGTTTTCTGATGTTCATGCGGCTTCTCGTTGGATGATTTTGAGTTAGGGCGATTATGAAAATGGTTGAGCGGCGAGGCATTGAGGGAGGCCGGATGGTTGGGAATTGTCGTTTGCTTGCGGTCATAGGTATAGCCCTCGATACGTGTCTCTACTAAAGGGGGCGCGGTGACAATCACCCGCGATTGTGTAGCGATTTTGAGGAGCAGGCAGACCAGAAGTCGTTGGGTTGTAAGGAGGTGATGTCGAAACCCGCCACAGGCGGGCAAGCCCCCCCACAGGCGGGTAGGCGCGAGGGTTTCGATCTACTCATTTAAAGTAGGAATCGTCAGGCCGCAAGCGGCCCGACCTACTTGCTGGGACAAAGCGGGAGGTCTCCTGCCTACGGAATATTAGAAAGAGAATAGGCAGGAGCTACAGCCGCGACGGGCTTGTGCTCTATGAACTGGTGACGCGGAGCATATTTCCCGCTTGTCTCAGCCCGGGATATTCATTAGATTTTGCCATCACAGACATCCTTTTCAAGCAGCGTGGGAATAGCGAGCGCGGGCCGAAATCTCCGGGCAGCGATCCAATAGCGACCGTTGGGGCGGAACCGTTTAATGGAGGGTGCGATGTTCGGTCTTGATCGGGGAATAATAGTTACAATTATTCTCGGCGTGATAGCGATAATGGTGCAGATCTATTTTGGCCGAAAGAAAAGAGAACCTCGAATTGAACTATCCATGCAAGACGAACAAGGACATGTTATTGAAATACTGGAAGTAAGTGTTATCCGTTATCCGCCGCTCAATGATTTACAGATCGAAGAAATTGTAAAGGATGCTAAAGCAAAATTTCCGATGATTTTGGAGTTCGGTGCTGCGGAAAATCCCGAAATGAGGGTGCCGCGTTGGCTGGAAGCAGAAACACATATTACTAGAATGTTGGGTGGCAAAATCCGGTTCGAACCCCCATCCTCGGACGAAATAAGGGAATATCATGAGCAAGGGTGGCCTGATTGGCTTAAGCGCATTGAGGAGTTCTTCCGTGAATTGCACATACATCTGCACGCAACACATCGAGATATAAAGGGGTCAATATCGATTATTAACAATGGAAAGGTGCCTGCAGAGGACGCCTTGCTTGAATTGGAGCTTACTGATAATTTGAATTTCCAATTATCAGAGGTCCTTGATGGTACAATTGACGCACCAAGCCACATTATTCCGCCTGATCCTCCATCGCCTCCGAAAGGTAGGTGGATATCGGAGCCATCTTTTCGATCAGCTACCATCCAGATGATCGACGATTTGAGAAAGAAAGCGTCTATTGAGCCAAGACCCTACCTTCCGGTCATATATCCACTGCCGGGTACTCCCCGGGCGCGTGATAGATACTCATTCTATAGGAAGTCAGAAAATCCATTACTTGAAAAGAAAAAATGGATCTTTGATTGCATTGAATTGCGCCATAAGGTCACCCCAAAGATTATTGCAGTCATAATTCTTGTGCCCAATAACGATAATATCAGCGGTGGCGCTCTTAATTGCTTGATGACCGCCAAGAATATGGCAGATCCAGTCAAATATACGTTGCCTATCAGATTTCATTATATTGAGGGAAATACAATGGCTGAGGCCAAGCGCTTTATAAAACTCATGAAAGAATGAGTCCCAATATCCCCAAGGGAGTAGGTCGAAAGCCTTATGCTTTCGAGGAGGAATGTCGAAACCCCGGGGTTTCGACCTACTCATCTAAAGTAGGAATCGTGCGGCCGCCACCGGCCGGCCCGACGTGGTATTTTTTTTTGGGGGGGGG
>CAZPEV010000048.1:15245-16604 GCA_964585635.1 uncultured Ignavibacteriales bacterium | reverse complement strand
AAGCAGATAATGGCAATAACAATATGTCGCATGTCTCCCCTCCTTTTGGTCTATATTTTTCTCGGGCGGGGCGGGCGGTCAACAACGCAGGCCGGAATTACCATCGCGACAAGGTCATACCGTTTTATGGTTCTATTAAGGGCATATAGATTTACCGTCCAGATGTCAAACCGTTTCTTGTAAAACTCAATAGAAACATCAAAACTGTCATGAGTAGTGGCAAAAGATCTAGATTCCACAATGCTGTCAACAGGTATGACAATACTACTTACGCCTCGATAGAGTATATACTTCAGGGAATCTAAGGCAACTCTTGCTGATAGACCGATCCTGAAGAAATCAAGGTCGCCCGGATAGACCGCCTTGCCATAACCAGACCCGTCCTTAGCGTGAAACCACTTGAAGGCGATATCTGACCAATATACAATAAGGAAGCTACCTTTCGGGGAATCGACCGTTCTTACCGCAAAATGTCCCTGTTGAGGCATGTCGGCCATGACCTCAGCGACAATGCCTGAATCCGATTGGAGCTTCTCCATTGTTTCGCGGAAGATCACCTTATGATGGCCGCCGGCATCTTCCATGATGCTGTCAATAGCCTCCGGCGTTGGGTTGGCCAACGCCTTACAGGCGTTTTCAATTGCCAGCGGCATCCGCAATATGAATTTCATCGCGCCGGTATCTGGCTTGGCGGCGGTCTTTATCTCCTCGATAAGGGTTTTTTCATAGTCATTCGGAGAATAATCCTTATCTGGCCGGAATTCCTGACCCGCAACAGTCCCGCCAATCAGCAATATCATAGCGACCGGAATTGCGAAGACAAGCCTGGTCGAAAACAGGCCGTTGCGCCCATTTTGGCTACCCATTGGCCACCTCGATAGGTTATAGCTGTTCTTAATCCTTTGGCGCCTGCGCCGCTCGACGTCACCTGTTTCTAAGACGTCCAGCGACCCACCTATGTTTACCATATTATACCCAGACTTTCTTTGTCAAGCGAAATCTTCAAAGCCAATCAAAATAATACGGGTAATCCATGGCGCGGGGAATGGCACTTTTCGCGGTAGGCTGGATGTCCGCCGCGCATACAAGCAAGGAATTGCACCGTCAGGTCACATCCCGCTTCGCGGGACAAGAGAGTAGAGATGATGTGGAAACCCCTCCGCAGGCGGGCGGAAGAAATCCGCCGCAAACGGGAGGAATAGCCCCCCTTCTGTCCCCCCTTGAATTTTCCGCCATATATCGTATATTACCGCAGCATGAATATTCGCTCCCTTCGCCCGGTTTGGATCGCGCCGGTGTTACTACTGGCGACGCTGGCCGTCCCCCATCTGTCCCACGCCCGGCCGGAGTTCATCCCGC
>CAZPEV010000048.1:5120-15235 GCA_964585635.1 uncultured Ignavibacteriales bacterium | reverse complement strand
GGCGGCCCATGCCAAACCGGCCTCGGCTGCGCCGAATGTCGGGTTGGAACTGCACAAGATCAACCGCCTGGGACTGACCGTCACCAACAACGGCTTTTTCGGCACCGGTTATTTTGCCTCCGACCCGTTCGACCCCGAAACCGGCAAGCGGGTCCTGGCCTGCGAATATCCGCTTAATTCCAACGTCGAATACCTGTATGTCGGCGCCCTCTGGATCGGCGCCGTGGTCGGCCGCGACACGCTGGTCTCCACCGCCGCCGAGGGGTACTTTTTGGCCGACTACATCGTCGAATTCTGGCCCGACGCCGGCGATCGCGGCCGGATGATCCGTCGCTCCACCCAGCCGTTCTCGCGCCACTTTTCGCCCGAGGCCGTCTCGGAGGAGGATATCATCTCGGTCTATACCGACACCCTGGCCGATCCCTCCTTTGTCAGCATGGATCCGATCGACAACCGGCCGCACATGCCGCTTCACGTCGAAGTCACCGAGGCCAGCTACGCCTGGAGTTACTCCTACGCCGAGGATTTCGTCCTGCTCGATTACAAGATCAAGAATATCGGTCCGTTCCCCCTCAAGAAGGTTTACATCGGTATCATGGTGGATGCCGACGCTTACCATATGTCGCGCTCCAGCGCCTCCAACAGTTGGCTCGATGATATCTGCGGCTACAAAGAGGTGATCCCGTCGCCGATCTGGCCGGGATACGAGGACACCATCCGTGTCGCCTGGGTGACCGACAACGACGGCGACCCCAACGGCGATATCTATGATTTCTCCTCCTGCACCGGCGTGACCGGCACCCGTGTCATCCGCACCCCGTCCGACAGCCTCAAGTATTCATTCAATTGGTGGGTGACCAGCTACACTCCGGCCATCGACTGGGGTCCCCGCCAGGTGACCGACCAGAAACCGTACCGCGATTTCGGCCCGAATTTCGGCTCCCCCGTCGGCGACAAGAACAAATATTATGTCATGAGCACGCCGGAAGTGGATTACGATCAACTGGAATGCGCCGTCCAGCACACGGCCGACGGCTGGCTGCCGCCCGCGAGGGAGGCCGAGGATTACGCCAACGGCCAGAATTCGATTTACATGTTCAGCTTCGGCCCCTTCGATATTCGGCCCGATTCCACGTTGCCGGTGACGCTGGCCTATGTCGGCGGCGAGAATTTCCACCACAATCCGAAGGCCTTCGAGGAGCTTTTCACGCCGCTTAATCCCGGCCCCTATCAACGGCAGCTCAATTATAGTGACCTGGGTTTAAACGCCACCTGGGCCGACTGGATATACGATAATACCGGCTATGACACCGACGGCAACGGCGACTCCGGCCTGGCGCGATGGTTTTACAATCCCACCAGCAACGACTCCACCTATGCGTTCTACAAGGGGGATGGTGTCCCCGACTTTCGCGGCGCCGCCCCGCCGCCGCCGCCGAGGCTGAAGGTTATCCCCGACTATGGCTGGCTGGTCTTGCGCTGGAACGGCCAGGTGACCGAAACCGCCGTCGACGTTTTTTCCAAGGAGAAGGATTTCGAGGGATACAAGGTCTATTTGGGGCAGGACAACCGTCTCTCCGATTTTGTCCTGATCGCCGCCTATGATCGCCGCGATTACAATCGGTACGAATGGAATGACCGTCTCCAGCGCTGGGATTTGTCACCCATTCCGCTGACCTATGACACGCTCCAGATAATTTACGGCGCCGGCTTCGAACCGGATCAATATACCGAGCAATCCCCGTTGCGGGCCGATGATCCGCGCAATCTTGCCGGGGCCTACGCCTACTTTGTTCCCCAGGACTGGAACCAATCCGACCTGAGCAGCCCGCTCGGCATCCACAAGGTTTATCCCGACGCCGGTCTGACCGATAAATCCGACACGACCGACGAGGGATATCAGCGCTTCTACGAATACGAATATATCATCGACAACCTCCAACCGTCGCAGTCGGTCTATGCCGCCGTCACCGCCTTTGATTATGGCAGCCGCAGCTATTTTCTGTCGGCGCTGGAGACCTCGGTTTTGGCCAATGCCACCTTGGCCTATCCTTTGACCTCCGCGGATGAGGTCCAGCAGCAGGGGCTGGGCGTCATCGTCTTTCCCAACCCGTATCGTGTCGATGGCGCGTATGCCAAGGACGGCTATGAAAACCGCGACCGCACCAAGTCGGCCGAACGGAGCCGGGCCGTCCATTTCGCCAACCTGCCCCGTATCTGCACCATCAGAATCTATACCTTAAGCGGTGATCTGGTCCAGGAGATCAAGCATTACAAGCCGGACGGCGGCCCGGAGGCGATGCAGGAGACCTGGAATCTGATTTCCCGCAACACGCAGGCGATAACGTCCGGCGTCTACCTCTGGTCGGTCCGGTCGGAGATGGGCGAGCAGTTGGGGAAGCTGGTCATTATCAAGTAAGCGATGCCGCTGCGATCCGGCGCAAGATGGTATCTTCCCTAAATCCATCCCAAATCGCTGAACTCCGGGAATCCCCCCTGCCATATTCTCCATATCACAAACAGCGTGACCGCCACGGTATATGCACCCACAAACAAAATAAGCACCGGATGCCTGAGAAGACGTATCCGTCGCCGGCGAGCCGCCAGCCAGACAGCTATGGGAATTACCACCGCCGCCGGAAAGGTGAAGACCACCGTCTGCCCTTCGATCGCGTTGACGAAGTAGGTGAAGCCGTACAGGACCATCGCCGGCGCCAGCAATACCGGCCTGGGCGATGTTTCCGCCGCGCCTCCGCTCGATAGGCTGAGCCACAAGAGGCCGACCGTCATGACCAGGATGCCGCCGTCCCAGAGAATATGGCCCAGGGTCTCATCAAAAAAGTAGGTCGCTGCATACAGGGGCGTTCCGGGCATCTGTGTCAGATGCCGGGCGATGGCATTCGCGGACAGATGCATCCCATGCCCCTCAACGAAGATGATCGCCCCGATGATCAGAAGCAGACTGATAATCCGCTGGCAACGGCCGACATCGGACAGCGGCATTGTCTGCCGAAGCCTTCGTTGAATGGCATAGATCGTCAGCAGCATGACGAACGGCGTCGCCAGATCAAACAGGTCGCCCACCATGATTTTGTTGCTGACTTCGAAATTCATAAATACGGGGAGAATGTGAAAGACCGCATAGATGACGGCATAGAAAAGGAGCCAGCCCGACAGATTCGTCCCGCGCGCGGCGTCAGGGGTGGCGGATTCATTCACCATATGTATCTCCAGTCGGCCTGATCCAAAGCACGCCGACGAACCGTGAGCCATGCTTTGGCGGCTACAAGATAGCGAGTTTTGGCTCCCGTCGCAACCACCATGCCTGATGCCGCTCAGCACTCGGCAACGGCTTCCCTATTGGGTCTGGGAGGAGTCCAAGAATGATAGCCGTCTGTGGGGAGAGAGCTTAGTACAGCTTCTTGACCTGCGTGCCTTGATAATAGAGCGCCAGGATGGAATCGAACGTAATCCCTTGACCGGCCATTCCCTTCGCCCCCATCTGGCACATCCCGACGCCGTGACCGTATCCGCGCCCATGGAAAACCACCTCCGTGACGTTCCCCTCCCCGTCCCGGTCAAGCGTAAACGAAAAATTGGCGGAGCGCAGAATGGCGTCCGGCACGGCGCTTTGGGTGATCACCCAACGTACCTTTTCCTTATCAAAGATGTAATGCCCGCTGGCGGTCTCGAAGATAATCGAGGCGACCCGCCCGCCCGGTGTCCGCGAGCCGACCTTGATGTCGGTCACATGGCCGACATTGACTTGTTCGCCTCGCTCCTGTGTCAGGTACTGGTTCAACCGCAAAGTGATCTGGGCGCCGGTGTACCGCTCATCCCAGGTGTAATACTTGGAGATTTTGCAGGCCCCGTTGTCGCTGACACTCACCAGATACGGCTGAGGATTCTTGTCCCACACATCCTCGATATCATCGGTCGTTCCGCCGCAGGTGGAATGATAATAGGCGTTGATCAGGCTGTCCTTATAGACCGCCACGATTCCGCGCGTATCCTCCACGCCCAGGCTGACCAGATCGTTTTCCACCGCCACACCGCCATAGAGTTGATCGGCCACGCTGGATTTCAGGTCGTATCCGGCCTCCTGACCGAACTGCCCCAGGTGGGCCATGGCATAAGTACGCGCCGCCACCGCCTGGGCTTTGATAGCCTCCAACTGCTTCTCCTCGGTCGGCCCGATCTCCAGCGGCACGACGCCTTTCAGATAATCCTCGACGTTTACGACGTTCACCAGCGTGATTTGTCCAGAGGTCGCCGCCAGTTCCGCGAGGCCGCGATACTCTTTGCCGTCGACCGTGATTATCCGGCGCTTGCCGCGAGGGGCGATCACCATCCGGTCGACGTTTTCATCCAGCACATAGCCGTCCTGATTGCACAGTTCGAGCGAACGCTTGTTCCCCTTGACATCCATGTCGCGACGCGAAACGTACGAGTACCTCCGGCCGTCTTTGTAGCAGTCGACGGTAAATTCGTCTTTCTCGATTGAGCCGATCGTGTGAAGGCGTTCGCTATTGTCCAGAAGGACACGGACAAACGGCAAGCGGCTTGACGGCGGCTCTATTTCGGAAACCGGCGGCACTCGGCCGCAGCCCCAGATAAGGCCGACAAACAAGATGACCGCCGACAATCGGGCCAGTCGCGATTTAAGTCTCAACGTTCTTTTCATGCTGTTAGCGATACCTTTATCAATATATCGGATTTTGGGGCCAATGGTTTACCTGTCCACCCGTTTGACCGACCGACTTCCACCCGGCGGCAAGGACAGCTTCCCGGAAATCGCGGACCGCACCGCCCCCGTGACCTGCGGCAGCGTTGATGGCAGACCATGAATGAAACACCATCCCAGGGCCGCGAAGCTGACCGCCTCCAACAGGTCGCCATCATATCCCAGATCCTCAATCGGAAGCACTCGATGCGATCCCATCGCCTCGACAAGCCGCTGCACCAGAAAGCGATTCCGCCGGCCCCCGCCGGTCAGATAGATCGCCTCCAGCCTCTTATCCGCCAGAAACGGTTCCAGTGAACGAGCAATCAACCGAGCCGTGGCGGCGGTTATTGAGGCCACAATATCCTGATTCTGCGCCCGCCGACGGCGCGCTGCATGGACCAGGCCGGCAAACAGGGGCCAGCCGAATTGCTCCCGTCCGGCCGATATCCCCCGCTGACGATTGGCCTCATCGATCCGATCGATGATCTCGTCGATGACCTCTCCCCGATCCGCGATGCGACCATCCTTGTCATACGGTTTGTGAAAGAGAAGCCGGCTGGCCATATCGGAAAGGACATTCCCCGGCCCGCAATCGCCCCCCCGAATATCAGCGGCCGACCCGCCGGCCGGATGGTAACTGAAATTGGCGATGCCGCCGATATTGACCACGATGCGGCTTCGCTTCCGGTCGCCAAAAAGCAGGTGATTTATAAAGGGCGTCAGCGGCGCTCCTTCTCCGCCCGAGGACACATCCGCGCGACGGAAATCCGATACTGCCGGAATCCCGGTCTCAAAGGCAATGGCATTGCCGTCCCCCGCCTGAAAAGTGGCGCCTGAGCTACTACCCAAAACCTTCTTCTTTTCGGGGAAATGCCCCATGGTTTGCCCGTGCGAGGCAATTAAATCGACCGTCAGATCTTTCGCGGCGATAAACCGTGCCGCCGATTTCCCCAGGTAGCTCCCATAGGCGATATCGAACCGGGCCGTTTCCTCAATCGTGATCTTTCCGTCACCGAGCAATCGCTCCAGTTCCCGCTTGATGCGGGACGGGTATGCTGCCGCCTGGCCGATGACAAAGCTGATCCGTGGGCGCCCATCGATCATACGAAACCGAACGACTGCCAGATCAAGGCCATCGGCCGAAGTCCCCGAATTGAGGCCGAGGATGGTCAACGATTTCTTTGACAGCAGTTTCTTTAACATGCCCTGCTCTCTATTTTGGTTCGGGTCATGCGGTTGACACCTCGGCCCCGTAGGTTGATCTCATCATGCTACCTTATCTCCGAGCCGTGGCGATCTTGCGAAAGATGATATCCACGCGGCTTCGCGCGTCGGCAATCCGTTGAGACCCGAAGCGGCCGGCCGCCCAATGCTCGACGAATGCGTCCAGCGCCCGGCGAGTGGCCTTCAGGTCGCGTCCAAACAGCAGTAAATCGGCGCCGGCGGCAAAACTTTGAACCGCCAGACTCGGCAGGCCGGCGGCTCCCGGCGCCCCGGCCATCTGAAGATCATCGGTGATGACCGGGCCGGCGAAGGCCATTTTTTCCTTAAGCCATACGCTGATTATCCGTTCCGAGACGACCGCCGGCGCCGCGTCGACCTGGGGAACCGAAAGATGGGTCACCATCACCAGATCGACACCGGCCCGAATGGCATCGCCAAACGGCGGCAACTCGGTCGCGAAGAATTGGTCCTCGGTGAGATCGGCCACCGAGAGCACCTGATGCGGATCGCCCCGGCTTCGGCCCAGCCCGGGGAAATGCTTGGCGCAACTCAGAAGTCCGTGAGCCCGGTGGGTCGCGATGGTGGCCCGGGCAAACTGCCCCACCACGTCCGGATCATCCGAGAAGGTGCGGCTGTCGAGCACATGCCCCTCCCCCCCGTCAAACAGGTCGACCGTCGGAACCAGGTTCAGATTGAACCCGATTTGCCGCAGCCGCTCGCAGACTCGGGCCAGATCGTCCTGATATCGATGCAACCGTTTTCCGGCTCCGTAATGACGGGGAGCTTCCAGATCGGGGAACCGGGTCGCCAACCGCTGCACCCGTCCCCCCTCCTGGTCGACCGCCACCAGCAACTCGTACGGCAGCGAGGCCGTGAAATCGGCCAGCCAGCTTTTGAGGCTTTCGGGGTCCCGACAATGCTCGGCAAAGAGAATTATCCCCCCGATCCGGTTTTCCTGCAAAAAATGCAGGACATCATCATCGGGAAACGGCTCCGGAAAGGAAACGATTACGTGACGTCCGCTGTCACCGTCGACGGCTTCCATACCGGAGAATATAATACAATGGGGATGAGAATCAAACGATGCAAACGGTATTCTTGCCCGATCCTTTGGCGCGGTACATCGCCTGATCGACGGCGTTGACCAGTTCGCCGTCGTCGAGGCCGTTTTCCGGATAGCTGGTGACTCCGACCGAGACCGTCACCTTCAGGTTGGGCGTCCCGTCGCCGCCGCCGAATTCGGCTGCCTCCACCTCCCGGCGAATCCGTTCGGCGATGCGATGCGCCTCCCGCTGAATCGTGTTGGGGAGAACGACGATGAATTCCTCGCCTCCGTAGCGGCAGAGAATATCGACGTCCCGGATGACCCCCTTGATGACTCCCACCATCCGCACCAGGACCTGATTGCCGGTTTCGTGGCCGTAAGTGTCGTTGAACCGCTTGAAGGAATCGATATCAAGCATGATCAGCGACAGCGGCTGCTCGTAGCGGATGGCGCGTTTCTTTTCTTCTTTGATCTTTTCCGAAAAGTAGCGGTAATTGTACACGCCGGTCAATTCGTCGATGATGGTCAGTTCCTCGGTCTTACGATGGAGGATAGCGTTTTCCAGCGCCATCGCGGCCGAACGGGCCAGCACCGCCAGAAATCGTTCATCCTGTTCCTCGAACGCTCCCGGCCGGGGCGATTCCGCCAGCAGCAGCCCGGTGGCTTTACCGTGGGTGATCATCGGCACCAGCATCGCCGATCGGGCCGATTTCAGCAGTCGTTCATAATCGGTGCGGCGCGTCAGGTCCATCACGCGGACCGGTTCCCCTTCCCTGACCACCCGATAGGCCAGTTCCATCGACTGCGGCGAAATCGCTTTCAGGCGGGTGTTGGTCTGGCCGCCGGTCAGTCGCCCGCGATAGATCAGGTTCTCGCCGGGACCGACCAGGACAATCCCCAGGGCCGGATAATCGAGCACCCGTTCCCCGATTTTCAGGACCTCCTCGATGATCTGGTCAAAATCGAGGATTCCCGCCAGGACACGGCTGTTTTCATAGACGGTCTCGATCTGAACATGAATTTTTTCCAGTTCGCTGGTGCGCTTGTTGAGGGTGTTGAACAGGCTCAAGAGCCGATCCTCGGAGCGGCGGATATGTTCCGCGACAAAATTGACCGTGATGGCGTACAGCCAGACCAATCCCGTTCGCAGGATCAGATTCATCGGCGAGATAAGGCCGACGGTATCCAGATTCATGATAACGTAGCAGAAGTCGACCAGCCCGGCGTAGGCGATAACGGCCGTCGAGGACATGATGTAGGCCCCCAGCGAAACCGAGAGAAAATAGAACAGGTAGAAATCGGACTCCAATCCGCCGGTGTAATGAATCAGTCCCGTAAAGAGAAAGATGTCAATAATTGTGGTCGCCAGGTGAAGGATGGAACCATGCCGGTTGCGACCCTGCGACAGGATCAGCGAGCCGGCAAAAAGCACCAACTGGGCGGCCATGATGACCAGAAGCGGGTAGAAATTTTTGTGTGCCTGAGAGCCGAAGATCATGTACCCGACGATCCCCAAAACGACAATCGTCCGGGATACAAGATAGAGCGACTCTACGCGTGGCAAAATAGATCTGGTATCTCGGTGCAATATTTTCATAGGCGCACACGTATAGCTGTCTCCATCTAAATATCGGCGGGTGAATCGGAATATTAAGCTCTTAAGTGGTAATTAATTATGGCTTAAGAAGATGGAGCCGAAACGCGGGCGGTTCATCTACCCCGGCGCCGGGGCGCGGCGCCGACGAACCAACGACCTCAGCGACAATCCGATGACGCCCAACGATAACCCCGGGAGAAGCAAATCGGCTCCGCTAAGAACACCGTCTCGGTTTGGTTGGGCGATCCCAACAACGGCCGGGTCAACACAAGGGCGCTAAGACGGGAGGGCGGCGAACGCCGCGATGACGGGGATCAAGATATTCATTTGGCCGGTCTTTCTATGCTGTTTTATCTTGCTAAACGACAATAAGATAGGGATTTTCCCGCGAGACCACATGCCGATTTCATTATTATGCAACTTCGATCGTCAGGTCTCGTAGAACGATACAGATACCGAAAGGGTGTTCTATGATTATGACCAGCCGGGCGCGCATCGTTGGTTTGAGTATCCTCTTCATCTGTGCGAGCGTCATGCTCGCTTCGAGCAGCCTCGCCTCCATATTCAAAGGGGGTGGGCGCTATTTTGTCCAGACGGGCGATACCATCAACGACGACCTTTACCTGTGGACCACCGAGGGCGCTTTCGACGGCGTCGTCACCCGCGACCTGACCATATTCTCCCGCCGGTATATTTTGACCGGCGAGGTAAACGGCAACATCAACTCTTTTTCCCAATACGCCACCGTCCGCGGCACGGTCGGCAATTCCGTCCGCCTGTTCGCGCAGACCGCCACCATTGATGGTTCCATCGGCAACAACCTGATCATCTTCGCCAGCGACGTCGAGCTGTCGCGCGGCAGCAAGGTCGCCAACGACGTCACCATTATGGGGGGCGAGGCGTCGATCTATGGTGAGATCGGCCGCAACCTGACCGTCAAAGCGGGACAAGTGAGCGTCTCGGGGAAGATCGGCGGCAGCCTCAACATCAAAGCCGATAAAATTTCGATCGTCGCCCCGGCCGAGATTCTGGGGAGCATCACCTACGAATCCAAGAAGGAAATCCAAATCGACAGCGGCGTGGTCGTGACGGGGATGATTGACCGCAAACCGATCAAAGAAAGTGAGGGTGACGGCCAAGGCACCAATTGGCCTTTCCGTTTTGTGCTCTTCCTCTGCGCCTTGATCACCGGGTTGATTTTGATCACCGCTTTCAAGCGCTTCACCAAGGAATCGGCGGCGCAGGTGATACAGAAACCGCTCCTCAGCCTTGGGATCGGATTTGTCTCATTCTGCATGGCCCCGTTTGCCGTCATCATCCTGGCCGTAACGGTCATCGGCATACCGTCGGCCATCATTCTGCTCTTTGCCTTTACGGTGTTCTTTTACGTCGCCAAGGTCTACGTTGCCATCGCGCTGGGACGTCTTGGCATCAGGCTGATCCGCAAAGACGCTGAACCGCGGCAGGGATGGTCGCTGCTGTTGGGATTGTTCGTACTATTTTTGATCTTTGCGATTCCCCTG
>CAZPEV010000048.1:4240-5110 GCA_964585635.1 uncultured Ignavibacteriales bacterium | reverse complement strand
GGGACCGTCTTCTGGGGTTTTGGGGCAATCGTGCTGGGCATTCGTGTCTGCCGTGCCGGCTCTTTGCCGGCGGCGGCCGCCTCCACATCGCAACCGATTGTTTCGTAGGCTAAGTATGCCGGCGGCGGACAGATCGTCCGCCGCCATTTCATGTGGTCGACAAATGCCCCATGGATACGACTTAGGCCAACCGCCGTTCGACCTCTTCCCAGTTGATATTCTCGAAGTAGGCCTCGACATATTTCTTCCGCTCAGCCGGCTTGTAGTCAACCATGAAGGCATGCTCGAAGACGTCCAGAACCAATATCGGCTTGCATCCCGCCGGATGCCCCATCTCATGCTCGGTCATCCAGTGATTGGTCAGCAGGTTCCCGATCGGGTCATGGTACAGGACCACCCAGCCGATCCCGCGCATCGTGCCGCAGGCCATAAAGTCGGACTTCCAGGCGTCTAAAGCGCCGAAGGTCTTGGCCAACGCGGCCGCCAGCTTCGGCCCCGGTTTTCCCTTGCCGCCCGGAAACAGGTTCCCGAAATAATATTCGTGCAACCGCATGCCGTTGAATTCCCATCCGGCCCGACGGTTCAACTCCGCCCAAGCCGGCGTACCCGACTGGCCGTTCTTGGCCATCTCGGCCAGAAGTTCATTCACCTTGTTGGTGTTGGTTACGTACCCGGCGTATAAGCCGAAATGGACCTCAAGTTGTGCGTCGGAGATCCCTTTAAGCCCTTTCAAGTGTGGAAAATCAAGCTTGGGATACGCATAAGGAATAATCTGACTCATCGTCTCCTCCTGGTGAGATCACTCTCCCGATATAAGTGAAATCGCTTTTCCCTTATGATATACGTTGATTCGACGGCTCTTCATTGTTT
>CAZPEV010000048.1:1849-4230 GCA_964585635.1 uncultured Ignavibacteriales bacterium | reverse complement strand
TTAAGGAATAGGCGGGGCCGCTATCAGCGGGCCGGGGGGGTGTACTTTCGCTTCCGGCTCCCCTGATACAGCTCAAACCGCAGCAGGCGGCATTCGATCGGACCGTTGAACAGCTTGATCCGCCGCGACGTCCGCAACCCGATATGCTTGGCGGCGTCCGGATTACCGGTCAAAATAAAGGCCGCATACCCCTGGTAATTCCGTTTCAGGGCATCTCCCAGGCCGGTGTAGAAGGCATTGATATCCGCCATCGCCATTCGCTCTCCGTAGGGAGGGTTGGCCACCATCACCCCCGGCGGCTGCGGCGGCCGCTGATTTTCGAACGTTTTCTGCTCGAACCGGATATCGTCAGCCACCCCGGCCCGCTCGGCATTCGCTTTGGCCTCAGCCAGCGCTCTGCGATCGATATCCGAACCGACAATTTCGCATGCGGTTCTCGGCCTTCCCGCCGCCAGCGCTTCCTGATGCAGGCGCTTGAATATGGCCGCGTCATAATCCTTCCAGCGCATGAATCCAAACCGCCGCCGCAACCCGGGAGCCAGGTCGCGCGCCATCATGGCGGCCTCGATGATTATCGTTCCCGACCCGCACATCGGATCGATCAAGGGGGAAGCCATGTCCCATTCGGTCAGGCGGACGATCCCTGCGGCGAGGACCTCGCCCAAGGGCGCCTTTCCCCCCTCGATCCGATACCCGCGCCGTCCCAGCGGCTCGCCCGAGGCGTCCAGCGACAGCGTTGCCTTCGGCCCATGAATATGCACATTGAGGCGCAGATCGGGATCGGCCGTGTCAACCGATGGCCGCTTTCCGGTTCTCGCGCGGAGTTGGTCGACGATGGCATCCTTGGCCCGCTGGGAAACAAACATCGAGTTGGCAAACCCGGAGTCGATGGCCACCGCGTCGATCGCCAGGGTGCTGTCGGCTTCGAGATATTGCGACCAGTCGATTCGCCCGACCGCCCGATACAGCTCATCGCTGTCGGCGGCCTGAAAGGTCGCGATCGGTTTGAGAATCCGCGTCGCCGTGCGGCACCAGAGGTGGACCTTGTACAGCAGCGCCGTGTCGCCGGAGAATTCGACCGCGCGGCTTGTGGGCCATACATCTTGCGCGCCGAGTGCGGTCAACTCCTCGGCCAGGGTTTCCTCCAGGCCGGAGAGTGTCTTGGCAATCAGGCGGTCTTTGACATATGCGGAATCCGACGACATGATAATCTAATTAGAAATTTGAAGTCGGCAAGCAACAACAAACCTACCTGGATTTGGGCGGGACCGCGGGCATATTCGTGATTGACAAAACATTTACAGAGATTATGATAAGGGGTGGCACCCCCAAGCCGCAGCTTGGGGGTGAAGAAAAAAGGCACTGCTGTGGCGAAAATTCCATCAGATGGGAGCATACGCAAAACCTGTCGTCGTTTCAATATAGCCGGACATTTCCATGAACTCACCTTTTCATGCTATGGCAGTCAGGATCTTCTGTCCCAAGGCGATAGCTGCCATTATCTGGCCGACGCAATAATCCACGCAAAGTCACGGCGACGATTTCACCTGCGGGCCTACGTCTTCATGCCTGAGCATGTGCACCTGCTCATTCAACCTGAACTGGATGAATATTCCATCTCTGAGATTCTTCAATCGATCAAGCAGCCGGTCGCTCGCAGGACGCTGGCTTATGCGCGGCAAAACGATCCCGCGATGTTAGCCTGTATGACAACGGGCCAAAAGCACACTCTCTTCCGCTTTTGGCAAGCCGGCGGCGGATATGACCGGAACCTATTCAGTCCGGCGGCCATTCACAAGGCAATCATTTATATTCACAGCAATCCGGTGCGGCGGGGTTGGTTACTCTGCCGGAAGATTGGATCTGGTCAAGCGCACGAGACTACGCGGGTCTTGGAAAAGGACCGGTGCCTATCGATACTGAATCATTGCCGACGGTGTGATGCTTTGGCAAGCCACCCCCAAGCCGAAGCTTGGGGGTGCCACCCGGAGGTGGTGTTTGAAGATATCCCAGCCACCCGCCGCCTGACTATCCTCGTTATTGAACTTCTGGTTATTGTCAAGCCGCAAGGAGCAATCGATAATTGATAAACAACCATGTCCAAGGAATTATATGCCATGACGCGAAATCAGGTAATACTGCGCTAAAGGGCCGGGCCGTCCGCGCTACTACCTATCCCGATCTATAGATTTTTCTTGCCGGCTGCTGTCGAATCCCTTGATAGATTGATCTTATAAAGCAATAACCATTCTGGGTGCTGGCCAATTTGATAAGAGGTCAGTTTCCATGTTGCCCCATATATATATTCATGGCGCATCTCATCTTCATATTCGATGTAAAGATGTCGATAAAGGGGATTTTTGCTATTCACTGACTCCATT
>CAZPEV010000048.1:0-1839 GCA_964585635.1 uncultured Ignavibacteriales bacterium | reverse complement strand
AATAATGGATCATATCCACACATCATGTAAGTACCAGAGGACAATATCATATCCGAATCAATAAAATTAAGCCTTTTTGGATCAAACACTTTCAGTGTTTCTGATTTGTCAAGCTCATGATAATAACCAAGATTGTAGGCATCGTTTTCATGGGTGTTAAAAACATAATAATAGAGTTGCCATTTCTCGCTTCCGTCTTCGGTTGTTTCAAATCCAATTGTGGGTAACCCCCCTATGGTCTGGGAAATGCTTGGTTCCAGCAATGGTCTTAGCGATAATCGCATCTCTTCTTTGTAGACTTCAAGTGACCCATTCATAACCGCTGCCTGCCGCAAACCCGACAATGCCAAAACGCACGTTCCAATGGCAGTGATTAAAGTCGCCACTACCATCCATTTTTGCCATTTTGTAAAGGGTTCCATAATCCCGACCTCCTCCAACGCCCACAAATTAGGTTTTGATCTAAAATATGGATATTCGATTTTCCGGCAAGGATAATTTCAGCCTGATGATCTTGTGGCCCGCCCTTAATGGAATAGTCGGGAGCACCCGCCGCGGGAGGCTCCCGACCTACGACAAATAATATCCTATTCCACCGTCACTGACTTGGCCAAATTACGCGGCTGGTCGACGTCGCAGCCGCGCAGCACCGCAATATGATAAGCCAACAACTGTAACGGTATCACCGACAGAAGCGGCGTGAAGATCTGCTTGATCGGCGGAACATACAACACATGGTTGACATGGTGGGCGATTTCGTTGTCTCCCTCGGTGGCGATGGCGACCACATGCGCCCCCCGCGCCTTCACCTGTTCGATATTCGACATGATCTTGTCGTAGATACTGTCCTTGGTGGCGATCACCACCACCGGCATGTTCTCATCGATCAAGGCGATCGGGCCGTGCTTCATCTCCGCCGCCGGATATCCCTCGGCATGGATATATGAAATTTCTTTTAGCTTCAGCGCCCCCTCCAGCGCCACCGGGAAATTGGCCCCCCGGCCCAGATATAAGAAGTTGCTGTGACGGCAGTAGGTCCGGGCGATTTCGCAGATTTCCCTTTCATTGTCCAGAATCCGCTGAATCTTTTCCGGCACCGACTGCAGCGCCTCAATCATTTCCCGGCCCATGTTGGCTGATATCTTGCGCATCCGCCCCAGGAGAATGGTGATCAACGACAACACCATGATCTGCGAGGTAAAGGCTTTGGTCGAGGCCACCCCGATCTCCGGCCCGGCGTGAATGTAGACGCCGCCGTCGGATTCGCGCGCGATGGTCGAGCCGACGACGTTGACGATGCCCAGCGCCTTGGCGCCGCGCCGTTGCGCCTCCCGCATGGCCGCCAGGGTGTCGGCTGTCTCGCCCGATTGGGAAATGGCCAGCAGGATCGTTCCCTCGTCGATAATCGGGCTGCGGTACCGAAATTCCGAAGCATACTCGACCTCGACCGGAATCCCGGCGTACTCCTCGATCAGGTATTCGCCGATCAGGGCCGCATGCCACGACGTCCCGCAGGCGGTGATAATGATCCGCTTGATCTTGGATAGATCATCCAGATGATCGGTAAGGCCGTTGAGGCGAACCGTTCCTTCGTCGTAATTCAGCCGTCCGCGCATGGCGTTACGCAGCGTATCCGGCTGTTCAAAAATTTCCTTGTGCATGAAATGGTCATGCCCGGCCTTTTCAATCATCCCCAGCGTCCAACTGATCTCCTCCGCCCGGCGGTTGATGGCCACCTTCTCAATGGTGGAGATGGTGAAATCGTGGGCCGTGAGCGTGGCGATTTCCTTGTCTTCGAGGTAGACCACCCGGTTCGTATGGCGCAATATGGCCGCCACG
>CAZPEV010000047.1:0-20501 GCA_964585635.1 uncultured Ignavibacteriales bacterium | reverse complement strand
CGTCAGACAGTTCAAAATCTTAACAGCCCGGCAAAGAAAGTTGTCCAAGGCGACAGTCACATCTGCCCCTGGCGAATCGTGGCAGCAAGTCGTCTCGCATCCCGCACAGCTACTCTTGAGAACTACCCGGGTGTCAACACGGAGAACTCAGACGTTGGGCAACGGCCTTCGCATGCCTTCGTAAGGGAACGCAGGGTATCGGAAGGCCGGTAGCGTACGCGCCGTAAAACGTTATAACACTTATAGTTGGACGCTCGGCGGCGGAACGCCGCACCGGCCGGAGCTCTCCATAAAGGTTGTTGCGAAGGCGGACAGAATGAAATGAAAGATTAGAGTCAATTGTTGATCGGAATAACAGTCAAAACGAGTATCGCCGAATAATCGCCCGGCTTTTGGACAAGAGCGGGAACAACCGTCCCCCCCAGCCAGATCGTCAGTCCGCCGGAACCAAGACGGTACGTTATCGGATGCCAAGGATCCAGATTGTCGTGACCCGGATTGCTTTGATCCGGTGCGGCACTCGAATCCATGGAGCAGTCGGTCTCGCCGAAAACCATCTGCATATGAAACGATCCGGAATTCATATAGGTCGGGAGGCTGAACTCGATACTGACCTCGTCACCGGCCACCCCGGAGACGTGGAATTCGGCGGCTCCACCGGCATCATATTTCGTAACTTGCTTCGGAATCCCTGGATATATATTACCGAACCGCAAAGGCGAGACGGCAGTAGCGTTTTGCGCCGACAACTGAGATAATCCACCGCCAAGCAGCCATAGACCAATGGCTATGCGGCCTTTAACATTCATATGTCTACCTGGAACATAAGCATGATTAAAGTTTAGCCCAACAGATTGCGCGAGTCAACTTAAAATCGTCTTCGGATTATGGAAAGCGCTCGAACCTTATTTTGCCCCATGATACTTCAATCTATGCCTGCCGATGAAAGGCCATAGGGAATGAAATTGAAGGACTCTCGGGCTTACTCCAGAATCGGCAAAATGCCGACATTTCGATAACCCCAGACATATGAGGAAGCCGGAGCATCCATCCTATTTATTATAGGATAATGCTGCAATAGCCTGCGGCGTCAAGCCCTGCCCCACCTTGCCCGAACCGCGCGACAAGGAGAGATCGAAAATCGCCCCTCATCACCAATTTAGGCGCCGGTATAGGCCACGGTAAGAACTATGTCGCCACTATAGTCACCGCCGGTCTGCGAAACGGTCGGTCGCACGGTGCCGCCGATCCAGATTGTGATTATGCCGCCGGCGCCGATATCTTTCGTGCTGGGACCACCGGGATTTAATATTCCCGCCGGGGCCACTTGTCCGCCTCCAGTACCGTCTTCGTACGAGGCATCCGAGGGACTAAACCACGCTCTCAGAAAGGCGCTGGAATCGGCCGTGTATAAGTTTGCCGGTAAAGTAAAATCGATCGTGACTTCGGCCGAGGCCGTACCGGTGACACTCCATTCTCCGGCAAAACCGATGTCGGCCTTGTCCACCGATTTGTCTATTCCGGGCACGATGGTTCCGAAATTCAGATTGTTCATAGGGATCACGCTCAAACTGGTCACAACCGTGGCAATCGCCTGAATCGTTCCTGATTCCTGGCCCATGGCTGCCGGAGCGGCCGCCACCAGCAAGAAAAGGCAATATTGTGCCGATTGCCGGATAATTCCTTTCATCTAATACCTCCTAAGGAGAAAGGGCGATTTCATTCCAAGAACCGAAAAGCAATGCGGATGCCGGCCCGACGCCATGGTCATAACGCGGTGTGATTTAAAATGATATGGCCGCTCTCCTCCGCCCGAACCTCAGCCATATCCAGCCCACTATGGGGCACATCCCATCAGAGCTCGCCTAATTCATTATTTACCAATATGTTAGACAATCGGATAGAGGGGGATGCCCTCAGCCATCGTAGGTGCCGGCTATCCACCCATAGCCAGGGAAGCAAGCAGTTGCTTTGCTTGATATTAGAGGACCTGAAAATCCCCGATTTGCGGAAATGGCTAAAGCGATATGGGAAACTACCGATACTGCATACAAGTGACTGTGCATAAATCGAACAGCTTTTGCCTGAAGGCAGAACCGGGATTGGATTCATGAGCAGGCGACGGAATTGCGTACTGACAGCCTTTGTCGTGGGTCTGATGATTACCGGCTCCAACATCAGCGCTCAGGATTCCCTCTGGTGCTCCCGGTACGGCGGGTATTTCAATGATAACATCCAGGCCGCGACAAGACTGAACAGCGGTGATTTTCTCCTGCTTGGCTCAACCTTCTCTTATGGTTCCGGCGACTATGATGTTTATCTGATAAAAGTCGATTCCGCCGGCGAGGAAATATGGTCCCGGACCTATGGAGGAACAGAGGCGGATTATGGCTACGACATAACCCCAACCTCCGATAACGGATTTGTGATCGTTGGTTCGACATGCTCCTTCGGCAACGGCAAACATGACGTCTATTTGCTTAAGGTTGATGACGACGGTGCCGTCATTTGGTCCAAGACCTATGGCGGACTTCAAGACGATGAGGGTGCGTCAGTGCGTCTAACCGCCGACGGCGGCTTCATTATCTGCGGTACGACCAATTCCTTTGGGAGGGGGTCAGACATCTATCTTATCAAGACCGACAGTCTGGGAGATTCATCCTGGACCAGGACCTATGGCGGGTCGGCCGGCGAATCAGGATCGGCCGTGCGGGTACTTTCTGATGACGGCTATGTGATGGTCGGCAGTACCGGTTCGTACGGCCTCGGGTACAGCAGCGTCTATTTGATTCGAGCAAACAACACCGGTGACACCCTCTGGACGACCACCTATGGCGGCGATCGGGCCGATTTTGGGTACGGTGTCGAGATTACCGATGACGGAGGCTATATCGTGGTCGGGGCTACGGCTCCCAGCGGTGAAAGCTTCTATGATGCGTTTCTGGTGAAGGCCGATGCCCTGGGACGGGTTGAATGGAATGCCACCTATGGTGGACTTTATGAAGATCGCGGGTTCTCGGTTGCCCCCACATCCGACGGGGGGTACATCATGGCCGGCACCACCGAGGTCAATGGTGCCCGAAAAATCGACATCTATATGGTAAAGACCGATGGCGGCGGGGATGTCGAATGGGATAGCACGTATGGCGGCGCCGAATCCGATTATGGCCGGATGGTGCTGCGTGATCCGAACAATGATTACCTTGTCGTCGGCCAGACTTTCTCCACGACCGACAGAGGATCGGATGGCTGCCTGCTGAAAATCAGTGGTCCGGCCAGGACAGACGCCGACGGATTCGAGACCGCCGCCCCCTCAACCCGATGCGAACTGTCTCAAAACTACCCCAACCCGTTCAACCCGACGACGACGATTCGGTATGCCGTTCCCGGCCGATCGCACGTGACGATTGAAGTGATCAACGTGCTCGGCCAGATCGTGCGAACGCTGGTCGACGAGGACAAGACGGCCGGAGCATATCGTGTCGGCTGGGATGGCGCCGATGCGTTGGGTAGATCGGTTTCGACCGGCATCTACTTCTATCGCTTCCGTTCAAGCGACCAGGTCATCACAATGAAGATGCTGTTGATGAAATAATCTGACTTACGATATAGATGGCTCGAGGGCCGGCGGTAATAGCCGGCCCTATTTTTTTGAAAAAAGACCATTTACAGGGTCGATAAAATGAATTAGATTGCACGGTCAATGTAGGACTCTCTCCCCCGTTCAGAACCGCAAAATCAGGGTCGGGGAAATGACGTCAAACCTTTATGCCGCTTGGATCGCTTTCCTGCTGGGCGCGCTGGCAGGGGCCATTCCCGGCCTCTTCTTTCACAAGGAGAATTGGCTTGGAGGATATGGTTCCTGGACGCGTCGCATGATTCGCCTCGGGCACATTGCGTTCTTTGGATTGGGGTTGATAAACCTTGCCTTTGCCCTTACGGCCCGGGTTTTGGGACTGGAATCGTCGGTGCTTCTGCCTTCTATTCTGCTGATAATTGGCGCCGTGACGATGCCCCTGGTATGCTACTTATCAGCCTTCAGAGCGTATTGGCGGCACCTGTTCTTTATCCCGGCCCTGTCAACCATGGGCGGTATCGCCATATTCTTTTGGAGGATTGTGACCTTATGAGAATAGCCTTGATTGCCATGAGCGGCATTCGCGCCTGCGATGATGAGCTTCTGCGTCTTGGACTGACGCTGCCGGGCTTTGTCGAACGAAGCAAAACCATCGCCTCTCTGCCGAGTCTGGCTCTGCTCACGCTGGCCGCCCTGACCCCGTCTCGGCACGACATCCGGTATCTCGAGATCCCTGAGCTTTCCGGAGTCGCAAAGCTACCGTTGGAATTCGACCTTGTCGCCATCTCCAGCTATAGCGCCCAAATAGGCGAAGCGTATGAGTTGGCAAGCCGCTATCGGCAATCCGGCATCCCGGTCGTCCTAGGTGGCCCTCACGTCAGCGCGCTTCCCGATGAGGCCGCCAATTTCTGCGACGCCGTGGTCGTAGGGGAAGGCGAGCCGGTCTGGGAAGACGTTCTGGCAGACTGTGAGAATGGCCGGTTGCGCAGAGTCTATGACGCTCGATCTCGCGACTATGACTTGGGCAGCGCACCGATTCCGGCGTTCGAACTGCTTGATATTTCGAAGTACAACCGATTGACCGTTCAATCCAGCAGGGGATGTCCGCATCAGTGCGAGTTTTGCGCCGGCTCGGTCGTCCTGACCGACAAATACAAGCAGAAACCGGTCGAAAAGGTCATTCAGGAAATTGACAGGATTCTGGAAATCTGGAAACATCCGTTTATCGAATTTGCGGATGACAATACGTTCGTGAACAAGTCCTACTGGAAGAAACTTCTGGGTTCGCTGACGTCCCGGAAGTTCAGGTGGTTCGCCGAGACGGATCTGTCGATCAGTGAGGATGAGGAATTGCTCCAATTGATGCGCCAGAGCGGTTGCGCCCAGGTGTTGATTGGTTTTGAAAGCCCGGTCGCGACGGGCCTACACGGAGTTGAATTGCGAAGCGACTGGAAATCCCGGGAGTTCCCTCATTACAAGGACGCTATCCGCACCATCCAGTCGCATGGCATTGCCGTAAACGGCTGCTTTGTAATCGGCCTGGACGGCCACACGCCTGAGATTTTCGACCAAGTGTACGACTTCGTCAGGGCCGCCGAACTTTATGAAGTCCAGGTAACTATTCTCACCGCTTTCCCAGGCACGCCGCTCTATCATCGCTTGGAACGGGAAAATCGGATTCTGGAGCCGCGGCAGTGGCAAAAATGCACACTCTTCGATGTCAATTACCGCCCAACCGACATGAGCCCTGGAGAATTGGCGGATGGTTTCAAGAAGCTCGTGGTCAGGCTTTACAGCGACGAATGTACCGCCTGGAGGCGAAATACATTCAAGCAGCACCTGCGCAAACATGATTAAGAGAAAGGGGCACCGCCATGACCAGGAAACTCGTGATCTCTCTGTTTTTCTCCCTCGCAGCTCTGTATGACGGCCTGCTGGGTCTGGTATTCCTATTTGCCGGCAATGCCGTCTTTCAGTGGTTCAACGTGACACCGCCTAATCATATCGGCTATGTGCAGTACGATACCTTCAACAATATCCCATAGGGAATCATGTTCCTGGCCGTAGCCAAAGACCCAACGGCGAATAGAAACCTGATTCCCTATGGGATATTGTTGAAGGTATCGTACTGCGGCGTGGTGTTTTATCACTGGTTCAGGACCGGCATCCCCGCCATGTGGAAACCTTTTGCCATCTTCGACCTGGTGTTCATTGCCCTATTTATCTGGACCTATGTCACGCTGCCGCAAAAGGCGCCCCATGATGCGTTGACGACGGCCTCCAACCCTCCCGGTCTCTGATTTGACGCCGTGCCAGGCATTTGATCGCTTCAGTTCTGAGAGAGAACGGGACAATCCTCCGGGCGTCTTCTTGTCCTGAGTACTCCGCACTTCCCTCTTACGAACGGCCTCAAGACCGGGGAATGGCCCAGGGACGGCCCAATCACAGTTGGAGCTCATATACGAACAGACGACCCGGATAACGAGGAACGATATCCCGCCGCATGAAGAAAAAGAGATGCTGGTCTCGGCTCCCGGGAATAGGTATACTCACGGGCAAATAGTACTGCAACACGGTCTGCTTATAGTCCTCCATCGTCCCCCAGAAGAACCGTGCCTGGTCTTTTCCTGAGAGGTGCGGGTGGCCCAGAAAAAACTGCGGGCGCAGCGAAAAGAAATATTTCGGGCTGATCGAGAGCCAGTGCCCGGGACGACGGGTGGCTTGCCGGCGCTCATACTTGTCAAGATCCGGAGCAATTATTCCCAGAATGTCCAGCGTCGGTAGATGGGTAAGATATGGAATAATCCCCACCGCGCTGACGGCAATGGTATCGGTAGGTTGGGCGACCTCTCGCACAAGCATCGCCGCCTCTGTCCACTCCTTTCGATACTCCTTCAATTGGCCGATGGAATCAAGGGTCCCGGTGGAATATGACCGCTGGCTGTCGTACAAAGCATAGAAATTGCCGGCCGCATAAAGGACAACGATCGTGAATAAAGCAGCCTTCCGCCGGGTTCCCCTGATGGAAGGCCATGCTTCATGGCAAAGTTCCGCAATCAATAGCACGATGGCCGGCACCACCGGCACGAAAAATCGGCCCATTACCATAAAATCGCCGCCGGAATAAACTATCCAGACAAGAAACAAAAGGATCGCCGCCAACAGAAAGATTGTCCGCGCCGACATCCTCCCGGCGCCCGACCGCCACAGCAGAAGGAACACTGCTCCGATCGGTAACCACAGACCGCTCTCAAGGCCAAAGCGCCCCAGGTACTTCGCACCATAAAGAATCAAATCGAATCCCGGCCTCTTGACGTAAAAGGTGGCCGGTGCCAACTTGCCGTAGTAGCTCCAGCGCCACACGAGATGGGTTCCCACAATAAGCGCCGCTGGAAGGATGTATATTGCGAACGCCCGGCGCGGCCAGATCCGCCGCAATATCATAACCAGAATATATCCCGTTGAAACCGCTGCAATGAGTATCGTCTCCGGACGAGTCAGTACTGCCGCGGCCATCACACTTGATGCGCCCACAAGACGGCGAAGATCTCGGGTGTCATGGAATCGGAACAAAAGAATCAGGGACGCGAGAACCAGAAACGCTGCCGTCGTCGTCTCAAGACCGCCCGAACTCCAGACCACGAACGGGGCGCAAAGAACCAGAAGCGCAACCGGCGCCAGCGCCTGGGCCGACCGACCCAGCCGAATCGTTACCCAGCGGATCAGCAGGATGATCGATCCGATCCCAAAGAGCAGAGACAAGAACCGTGACCAAAACTCCGGTACGCCGCCAAGCCTGATCACGGCCGCCATCAAGATCATCCAAAGATAACTCGTGTATCCTTCGACCCGTTCACCCTGATTAAAAACCGGTCCATGGCCGCCGGCGAGATTCTGAGCGTAGCGAAAAGTGATAAAGGCATCATCGCATAAAAAGGAGGTGCTAAGTGTCAATGCGATATAAAGAGCCACCAGCAAAACCCCAGCGGCGAAATATGTCATTCGGCCCGGCAGTACCGGCTGGGTTGGTTCAATCTGCAATGTCATTTGACCTCGGCCTTATTGCGGTCATGGTCGAATGTAATGTCTGCTGGAAATCTCCACAAATAGATTATTGGCCTTAACTTGATAGGCTCGATCTCGGATTGATTCACAGCCAGGGCGATATAACCTTGCCCTTCTATATATTAGGTCGAAAAGAAGCCCCGATTTAGAATCGGGGCTCATTGAAAGACCCAAAGGGCCCCATGCATTTTCGTCCGGCTATGGAGATCGGTATCCGGTATTCCGTGAACGGCCTACTTCCCTCCGACAAATTGCCTGGCGTAATAGGCCGAAGTAAGCTTCTCTCCGGTAGCCCGCTCGATCATCTCACTCCAGGGATAACGCTTGCCGGGATGAAAAACGTTATTTACAAAGTACTCTCCGATCCTCGGATCGCCGGCGAAGTCCGCGCTGAACGGGTCGGGCGCGTTTAGGACCTTGCGGCCGATCACTTCGGCTAGCTGAGAGGCCAGCAATTCCGCAATCATGTAGTTATGGTAATATACCGGCACGGTGGCGATGTGGATCTTGGAGGCCCAGTCCGGTTCGTCACGTCCCTCGGGGCGGGTCAATCCCTGGTACTTTTCGACCAGATTCCACCAGAGCGTGTTCAGATCCTGATCGGGATTTTCATACAACCCACGTTCGAAACGGACCATCACCTGGGTCCAACGGCTGAAAACGAGTTGCTCCAAACGCTGCATCTGGGCGCAATCGCCGGCTGCTTTATCGACCGCCGCTTTCGGCGCTCCCGCCACCTCGATCAGCCATTGCGGATTGGCAGACAGCCGACCGAAGAAGTCGGCCACGGCCTCAGTCGTCAAGGTATGGGCCGCATCGCGCAACATCCAAGGCGCCTGGCGGTCGTTGTACCAGGAATATACCCCATGGCCCAGCTCGTGAAGCATGGTGTTCATCCAGCCGTAATCGGGTCGCACGTTGCATATGACTCGCACATCACCGGAATTGTCGATGTCATAACATTCGGCATGCTGGTACTTCCCGGGCCGTTCGTAAAGATCACTGCGGGCCAGGATGCTGTCCACGGGGAGACCGATCCCGGCGAAATATTTACGGGAAAGCGCCACCGGGTCTTTATCCTTATAAAACGCATCGAGGTCCACATCATAGATCGCCGGAGCTTCCTGGAAGAACCGGTTCTGGTAATGCCAGGGCCGCAACTCGCTGGTCGTCACCTTGTATCGTATGGCCAAAGCGGAATCAACCTGCCCCTTAAGAGCCGCAAACGCCCCTTGGGTCAGGCTGTCTAGCTGGTCAAATAATAGAGCGATCTCGGCCGGATCCTGCTCGCCGAGCTTAAGCGACATTTCGAAGAAATCGGCGAAGCCAAGTGATTTGGCCGCCCGGTTGCGGAGCTTCACGAGTTCGATGAGTTCGGTCACGACATGGGGGCCAATTTGCTTGCTCGCCTTCCAGGTGGCCTCGAGTTCCACCGAATTCGTGGAATGCTTCAGGATGGAATCAACCTGATTGTCGCT
The DNA here is from genome assembly GCA_964585635.1 of uncultured Ignavibacteriales bacterium. Lineage (GTDB taxonomy): Bacteria > Zixibacteria > MSB-5A5 > GN15 > JAAZOE01 > CAZPEV01. The sequence goes on along the minus strand of CAZPEV010000047.1, from coordinate 11,381 downwards.
CAGGGTCCGCTCACCTACCTTCACGCGATAGGTATTGAATTTCTGTTCGATCGCGGTTTGACGGCGAATCAGTTCCTCAATTATTTTCGGGTCGATTTGGCTGCCCAGGTAGGACAGATACATAATATCAAGCTGACGTTTGAGTAAGGGATCGGTGACCTGCCCCGCTTCCCGGAAGGCTTTCACTTTCGCAAAAGCCGCCGTATCGGAGTAAATCCTTTCCAGCGCGACCTGGGCTTGTGCCGATTTTTCGTAGTCGGCGTCCTTTCCCGAGATCGTCGCATTGAAGGAGGATAGATTGCTCTCTTTGCTCAGCGGGATTACTTTCGTCTCGTAATCTTTTAGGAACGTTCGGAAATCCTGCTCGGTGACCCCGGCGCCGATCGCCAGGGTCCAGGCCACAAGGCCGACCAGGAGGGCCATAGCGACCCTGAGCACGGTTTTCTTCATAACGCCTCCGTAGATCTAATGGTTTGGCGTCCACCATTGAACGCGCTAAGACCAGAATCATTCCAAGATAATCAGGCCAAGGCAGGATCTGATTGCCCCCCCACCCAAAATTCCCCTGACGTTGTCTTGAACTCATTTCATCTGGCTCGATCCTTTTGCATCCTGACCTCTACCCCGGTCTCCGATTCAATTTAACGCGGCCCGGGTCGCTTGTAAAGGGCCATCCGATATTTCTGCTGGCAGCCCACGAATCCCGGAGGAAACGATCTTCCCTGAACCTCCCCCCTCAATGGCAACAGGTCTCGCGACCAGGATTGCGACGGTGTCACATCATAAGAGCCGCGATCTCCCCCGTCCCGTCTTCGCGAAATCTCCAGAAATGGCAAAAAACCTATTGGCGGGATACACCAAGCCATAGTAAATTGGAGCAATATCTGGTGCTGTCTATGAGGCAGCGGCAAACCCGATGGAAACGCTCATTGGGCAATGATTCCCGGGTCGTTCGGGAAGGTGTCTTAGAGACAAACCGATCTTCCGATTCCTTGCATCGGATGGGGATCGGGAATGTTTGGCGAAGCTTGGATTTGGAGGTTTATGACATGACTGCCGAGGACAATCGTCATCCAAAAGGATTCTGGTTCATTTTCTGGGGTGAGTTAGCGGAACGGGCCTGCTTCTATGGCATGAGAACCCTGCTCCTTTTCTACATGATGGATTCGCTGGGATATTACCGAGCCGACAGCTCAACGGTAGCCACGCTATTTACAGCCTCCTGCTATATCCTGCCGATCGTCGGCGGATATATAGCCGACCATTACCTGGGCAAATTCAAAACCATCATCTATTTTGCCATTCCCTACCTTCTCGGACAGATCATCCTGGGGACATTCAATAGCGAGGTCGCACTCTATATCGCCTTGTTTCTCCTGGCGAGTGGTTCCGGCTCGATTAAACCGAACATCAGCACCCTCATGGGCCTGATGTACCAGAAGGCCGGGAAATCGCATTTGATGAGCCAGGCCTTCTCCTGGTTTTACATGGCCATAAATATCGGCGCCGCCATGACCACGTTTACCCTGCCCATTATCCGCGATCACTACGGCTACCGCGTCGCCTTCATGGCTCCCACCCTCCTCATGGCCGCCGCCCTGACGATTTTCTATCTGGGCAAGAAACATTATCCCACGGAAGAGGTTAAGGCGACTCAAGCCATTATCCGCACCCCCCAGGAAAAGCAGGAAGAACGCCGAGTCTTGGTGCGGCTCTCCGGCCTATTTCTCCTGGTCGTCTTCTTCTGGTCGGTATTCGACCAATCCTATAACACCTGGACCTTGTTTGCCCGCGATTTCCTCGTTCTGGATGTCAGCCTGTTCTCCTGGTCGTGGCATATTCCACCCGACGCCATTCAAAGCCTGAATCCGGTGCTCATCGTATTATTCACGCCGCTGTTCGCATGGATATGGTCACGGACCGATCGTGATGAAACCCGTCGGCTCTCTTCCCCGCGCAAGATGCTTATCGGCTTTATTCTGGTTATATTGTGCATGAGCCTGATGATGGTTGCCGGGTACATCAGTGCCGACGCGAAAATATCTATCTTGTGGGAAGTCTGCGCGTACATCCTGATGACGATGGCCGAGTTGTGCATCTCTGTGGTTGGCCTCCAGCTGGCCTTTGAAGAGGCACCCGACCGGATGAAGTCCATGATCACAGGTATCTGGCTTATTACGGTTTTCCTGGGAAATCTATTGGCCACGCTCTTCGCCCGGATATATACGCAAACCACTCCAGGGAATTACTTCCGTGCGATGACTTTCATGATCATAATCGTAACGCTCGCCTTCTTCTTCGTCGGTCGGCGATTCGAACACCGGAACGCGCAAGCCAACGGCGCTAAAACCCAGGGAGCGGCGTAGCATATAGAAGCAGGAGTAAGTCAGATTCATAGAGTGAATCGGTCCGCCGCCAAGTTTCGTTTCCAGACGGCGGACCGGATAATTCTATAACTTTGCCCGTCAGCGGCATGGCTTCCACCCTGGTCGCTGGCTTCTGCGGTGACCAGGGTCACGGCGGCGTTATCGACCGGCTGGCAGGCAACTCCGCAGAAGGCCGAAGTCTCGATTACCCCGGCCTATCCCCCCGCAGTCTGTCATTCCCGCGCCAGCGAGAATCAATTGTGGTCAACTGATACTCAATCCATGACCCCCCATCAGACCGGTGGCCCATTGGCCGCCCCCACTACAACTTCGATGGTGAATGCGACTATTCCCCCTATTATAGGATGAACACCCTCACTCTATATGTATGCCTGGGGGCATTATGCCCGTCGTGGCCGAACAAGACACCGCAGCGCGCCGACAGAGATATGAAGTTTCATGATGGCCCAAGGCCGCTGCCACGCCCCAAGACAGAAAAACCAAAAAATGAGCGAACAGACCCAATTTCTCCTAAACCCAAACACGCCATGCTAGTCCAACGAAAATCTGCGGCGATCTTTAGTGCCGCCGATCTGAAACCAGCCTCGATTTTGCACTCTTTGCATTCGGAGTCGGTTTTATTGGCTGCTAACGACTTGCGGTCGGTCAACGTCCGCCCGAAAAAAATTCGATCTGTTTGCGGACGGGTGAACGGTCGTTCACCCGCCTGCACCTTATTCCTCGCGCGACACCGCCATCGGATTTATGCGCGCCGCCAGTATACGTCCCCCCGCCCTAAATGCCAGGTCAAAATCGTAGGGACAGACAACTCAGGCCGCCGTCGAGCTTTTGAAATTCGGACATGTCCAGGGAGACGGTTCGATATCCGATCGCTTCAATGTCCTTCTTTATTTTCGGATACCCGGCCGCCAGCAAAACGGTACCGTTCAGATAGATGCAATTCGCGGCGTACCGCTCATCATTGTCGACCGGGATTATCTTATGATTCCTAAATTCCGGCCGCCTGCTGAATTCATCGGTTGCCACGATATAGCCGTTTTCTATATACGCCGCTCCGGACTTAAGATGCAGAACGCCTTGCAGTGGTATGGTGGAACCAGTCAGGCCATGGCGGTTCAAAACCTTGATGACCTGATCGGCCCCGGCCGCATTCGTGCGCTGCGAAAGACCGATATAGTAATGGCTCTCCACCATCATGATGTCGCCGGCGTCCACCGTTCCCGGTGGCCTGATGATATCGATCACCGTAAAGTATTTCCTCAAAGCCGCCGCGATCGACTCCGTCTCCCCCCGCCGCGACGGCGCTCCCGGCCGGGTAACGATAGCGCAGGCCGGCGTCAGAAGGGCGGTGTCTTCAACGAAGGTGGAATCGGGATGATTATCGTCAGCCGGCAGAACGGTCACCTGCAACCCCGCAGACTTCAAGGCGGCCGCATAAGCGGCATGCTGAACCACGGCGGTGGCATAAAGAGGCCGGCCCATATTGGCCGAGGTCAGCCCGTCAACCATCGAGGGGCCTGGTGTTCGCACAATCGCTCTGGTGAATATCATGACACCTTATTCTCCCGGCCTCAGAACGCCGTTCCCGAATATCTAATATACGGGCAAAGTCGCGGCGCAGAGGCAAGAAAACCGGTGCGGCAGGGAATCGAGCCGTGTTAATGATTGGCCGCCGTACAAGAAACCCTAGAAATGATTTTTTCTTGCTGTGGCTTGCTGATTTGGGTATCATCCCTTTGAGTGGAAAATGATCCGGCCACGCGGCCGGAATTGGGTTGGATTTCAAAGGAAAGGAAAACGGTATGAGAAAAGCAGGTGCAGCCGTTTTTGTGTTCCTGAGTATCGCTTTGGCGAGCGGCGCCGCGGCCCAAGACAATCCCCGCCTTCAGGCGGTCCAGAATCGCCTGGATTCCGCCATGGCTCTGGGTGGAAACATCTTTGCCCCGGAAACGTATGCCAAGGCAAAGGCGAAAGCCGATGGCGCCACGGAAATGGTAAAGCTCAAGAAGAATACCAGTGTGATCGACAAGTACCTGACGGAAGCCGAGGAACTGACCGAAAACACCTTTAAGGCAACGGAGGTCGCCAAGTTGACGTTTCGCGAATATCTTGGTCCTCGTGATAAAGCGATTCAGGCAAAGGCGCCGAAGCTGGTACCGGAGTTGTATCAAAAGGCGGAAGACGCATTTTCCAAGGCGGCGGGCAAAGTTGAGTCAGGCGATGTCAAAGGGGGATTGAAGGATGTAGCCTTGACTGGACCGCTGTTCGACACGGCGGAATTGGAAGCGATCAAGGTCGACATCATGGGCACGGCCGATGCCCTGATCGCCAAGGCTACTGCCGGCGACGCGGCCAAGTACGCCATGTCCACGCTCGACAAGGCGAAAACCTCCCGAGCCAAATGCGACGCCATCCTGTCCAAGGATCGGTATGAGCGGTCAGAATCGATCAAGGCGATTGGACTGGCGGAATACGAGGCCCGCCACGCCGCCAACATCGCCCAATCGGTTCGGTCGTTGGAGCGCAACGATCAAGCGTGGGAAAAGCTGATGCTGGTGTACGAAATCCAAATGGACCGGGTCGGCGCCAAGTTGGGAATGGATTACGTTCCGTTCGACAACGGCCCCGAGAAGGCGGCGGACACGCTGATTCGGCTGGTCGAGTTGCGCCGGTCGCAATCCCAGGATGCCGGGCAACGGACGCACGACCTGACCGATAAGCTCACGGCTCTGCTTGGGGTCATGAACCTGGACCAGTCCACGGCGGATCCGGCGACATTGGTTGACCGGCTGGACGGCGGCCTGCGCAAGTTTATCGTGGAGCGCGACCGGCTGGCCTCCGAGGTCGACGTTCAAAAATCGCAGTTGAGCCAATTGCAGCAATCGAATCAGGAAGTCACCGTGGCCCTGCAGGAGCGGACCGATCAAGAGGAGAAATTCAAGAAGGCCAAGGCGATTCTGGGACCGTCGGATGGCGAGGTTTTGTACAACGCCTCTAATGACCTCATCCTTCGTCTGACCGGTCTGTCGTTTGATATCAACAAGAGCGATATCAAGAACGAGCATGTTCCTCTGCTGGATAAGGTCAAGGCGATTATCGAAATGTTCCCCGACAATAAGATCGCCGTCGAGGGACATACCGATGCCAGCGGTGATCCGTCCGCCAATACCCAGTTGTCGGAAAAGCGGGCCTATGCGGTGATGCAGTACCTGCGGCAAAGCATGCTTCTCAGCGCCGACCGGATCAGCGCCATCGGGTACGGCTCCGAAAAGCCGGTGGCATCCAATACGTCGTCTGAGGGGCGCGCCAAGAATCGTCGCATCGATATCGTTATTATGAAATAGCCGGACGATTCCGGTGAATGAAACGAATGGTCAGCGGGTATAGGTGAGAGATGCGGTGTGTGGGCTGCAAAGAACCGATGATTGTTCTGGAGATTGACCAGATCGAGATAGACCATTGCCTGGCTTGCGGCGGTGTCTGGCTTGATGCCGGGGAACTGGAGGCGCTTCTGGAGGATCGGGAGGGCGCCGAGGGCATTCTGCTCCGGCCCATGCAGGAAGGTGAATCACAGCGAAGCGGCCGCAAATGCCCGATCTGCCGCAGACGGATGCGGCTGTCGGCTCCAATCGGCGACTCCGGAGTGAAAATCGATTTTTGTTCCCGCCGACATGGAATTTGGTTTGATCGGGGCGAATTGGAAGAGGTGGTCCGCTTCCTGGACAATGGTCACGAAGGCCCGATTGTTCTGCTCTTGCGGAATATGTTCGGACGCAAAGCGTAACCGATAGAAGAGGTGTCGTATGTGGCTTGTATTGCTGCTTCCTGTCATTATTATCGTGATTCTGGCCTTTGTCGTGGTCGGAATGTACAACTCCCTGGTCGGCCTGCGCAACCAGGTCAAGAACGCCTGGGCGCAGATCGACGTTCAGCTCAAGCGACGGCATGATCTTATCCCCAACCTGGTTGAAACGGCCAAGGGATATATGGTTCATGAGCGCACGACGTTCGAAAATATCACCGCCGCCCGCAGTCGCGCCATGCAGGCGGAGTCGGTCGGCGACAAGGCCCGCGCCGAGGGGGAACTAAGCGGCTTGATGAGCAAGTTCTTCCTGGTCGTTGAGAATTATCCCGACCTCAAGGCCAATCAAAATTTCCTGGCCCTGCAGGAAGAACTCACCTCGACCGAGAATAAAATCGCCTTCTCGCGGCAGGCGTACAACGACCAGGTGCTGTTCTACAACAACAAGATCCAGATGTTTCCCTCCAGCATCATCGCCGGGATGTTCAATTTTCAGCAGTCCGAGTTCTTTGAGGTCACGGATGCCGCTGAACGCGATGTCCCCAAGGTCAGTTTTTCATGAGGTCGATCAGGCGGCGTCGGACCTGATGGACGGCGACCCGGTGTTGAGTCCACGAAAACATGAGAGACTGCTGATATGTGGGAATTGATCCGCGCCAACCGGCGCAAGTCGATGATGCTATTTCTGCTGATGGGCGCCGGCCTGATTGTTCTGGGCTATGCCGTCGGGGCCGCCTGGGCTCCCCCCGACGGCGGCTGGATCGGCCTGATGGCGGCCTCCGCTCTATGGATGTTTCTGTCGATGATCAGCTATTTCAGCGGCGACGCCATCTTGCTCAGCGCCAGTGGCGCCAAGGAGATCACGCGGGACATGCATCCGCAGTTATTCAATGTCGCCGAGGAGATGAAAATAGCCGCCGGCCTGCCGGCCATGCCCAAGATTTACGTCATCGATGAAGCCGCACCCAACGCCTTCGCCACCGGCCGCAGGCCGGAGAAGGCGGCCATCGCCGTAACGGCTGGGCTTCTGGGGCGGATGAACCGCGATGAGCTCCAGGGCGTCGTCGCCCACGAGACGTCCCATATTCTCAACCGCGACATCCTGTTCATGACCTTTGCCGGGGTCATGCTGGGAAGTATCACGCTTTTGTCGCAGGTGTTTCTCCGCAATCTCTTCTTCATGGGCGGCGGCCGTTATCGTTCGCGCGACTCTCGCGGCGGCGGGCAAGGAGCGGCCATCATCATGATTGTCGCGGTCGTTCTGGCCATCCTGGCGCCGATCATGGCGCAGCTCCTATACTTTGCCATTTCGCGCAAGCGGGAGTACTTGGCCGATGCCTCGGCCGTCCGATTGACCCGCTATCCGGAGGGGTTGGCGTCGGCCCTGGAGAAGATTTCCATGTCAACCGAGGATCTGTCAAAAGCCAATAGTATCACCGCGCCTCTCTATATCGCCAATCCGATCAAGCAGAAGGGCGCCCGGTTGCAGAATTTGACCAGCACCCACCCGCCGCTTCAGGATCGGATCAAGATCCTTCGGGCAATGGCGCAGGGGGCTGGTTATCTTGATTATCAGGAAGCGGTTTCCAAAATCACCGGACACAGGGCCGGCATTTTTCCCAAATCGGGCCTGGCTGAACCGGCCACCATACCGCTACGACCGGCTGGCGCGCCGACCGAAACCCCGTCGACCCTCAGATCGCAGAATCGTGCGATCGGCGACCTGATCAGAACGGTCAACCAATTCAAGTTTCTTTCCTGCAGCTGCGGCCTGACCATCAAAGTGCCGCCCGACCTCAGCAAATCGTCTTTCCCCTGCCCTGGTTGCGGCAAGACAGTCATAGTGCCGCCATCATCTTGAATTGGGTTGCAAAATCCGCCGGTCATCCTGCTGGCAATGGGCCGGGAACACCCTCCCCTGCCGCGGCAACTCTACAGACGCCTGATTCCGAAGCGCGTTGAGAATTCAAAGCCTATTCATACCGTAGCGCCTCGATGGGATCAAGGCCTGACGCTTTGCGCGCCGGGTAGTAACCGAAGAACATGCCGACCGCCGCCGAAAAGCAAAAAGCAAGTGCCACGGAATCGATCGAGACATAGACGGGCCATCCGGCAAATCGGGAAATAAGTCCGGAGGCGCCCACGCCCAAGCCAACGCCGACGATTCCCCCAACGACGCTCAGCATGATCGCCTCGATCAGAAACTGCTGCAGGATATCCCGCCGCCTAGCCCCGATCGACTTGCGGATGCCGATCTCGCGGGTGCGTTCCGTCACTGACACGAGCATGATATTCATGATGCCGATACCGCCCACTAACAGCGAGACCGATGCAATGCTTGCCAACAATATCGTCATAACGCGCGAGGTGGCATTGGCCGCGGACGCAATGTCCGATTGATTGCGGATAGTAAAGTCATCATCCTCCCCCGGCTGGATCCGATGGCGCAATCGCAAGACCTCGGACGCCTGTTCTTGGGCATCAGCCAGACGCTCCTGGGACACGGCCGACATGACGACGCTCCCGAAATGGTCACTGCCCAGAACCTTGCGCTGAACAGTCGTGTACGGCGCGATTACGATATCATCCTGGTCCTGTCCCATGGCTGTTTGTCCCTTCGGCGACAGCGTACCGATGACTTCAAATGGTAATTTGTCGATGCGAATCATCTGGCCGATTGGGTTCTGATTGGGGAAAAGATTCAGGACAACCGTCTGACCCAACAGACACACTTTGGTGGCACTGCGAACATCCTGTTCGGTGAATAATTCGCCGGAATCCAAGGTCCAGTCGCGAATAGTGAAGAAGTCCGTGTTTCCTCCCTGGATGCTGGTGCTCCAGTTGAGGTTTCCGGCGACCACCTGACGACCAGTGCGGATCATCGGGCTGATGGCCGCTACTGCTGGAGACTGCTCACGTATGGCATCGATGTCTCCCTCATTAAGATTGGTATAACCGCCGGTACCTGAGCTTACTCCCCCGCGGAATGCGGCACCCGGGAAAATCATTAGAACATTGGTACCGAGGCTGGCAATCTGGGCGTCGACGGCGGCCTGAGCACCGTTGCCGACCGCAACCATGGCGACAACGGCGCCGACACCAATAATGATCCCTAGCATGGTCAGCAAAGCTCGGGTCTTGTGTCGCATGAGAGAATCGGTAGCAATGACGATGGTTTCCCAGAATCGCATGGGTTTCCCTTAGTGTCCGTGTCCGCCGCCGCCACCAGGCATACGAGGCATAAACGGATTCTGACCGACAGGGGTCAAAGACGTCTGGCTGCTGTTCGTTCCCACGATTACCTTGTCGCTCTCCTTCAAATCCGAAGATGTTACCTCGACGTAGCGTGTGTTCTGTATCCCTTTTGTCACACTGATAGGCACCGGAGCGCCTTTGGACAGGATCCAGACCGTAGCCTGATTGTTATTGCGGCTGCGCGGCTGTCCAGCGTCAGCTTGACCGACAGATCCCTGTGTCGAGGCATTCGCCATTCCTTGGAGAGCGCTAACGCCGTTGGTCGCGCCAGCACCTTCCAACCTTGGATTAAAGCGAAGCGCCTGCAAGGGAACTCGTAACACGTTTTCTTTGTGCGCCACCTCGATGGATACCGTTGCGGTCATTCCCGGCATTAATTTCTGCCCGGGATTAGCAACATCAATGATGACAATGTAGGTGACAACGTTTTGAGTAATGATCGGCGCCAAGCGAATCTGGCTGACCATGCCCGCAAACTCCTCCTCGGGATAGGCATCGACACGGAATCTGACTTCCTGCCCCTGTTGAACGCTGCCAATATCGGCTTCATCGACACTGGTTTCTACCTGCATCCGCCGAAGGTCATTGGCAATAGAAAACAACGTAGGTGCCTGCAGACTGGCGGCAACTGTCTGACCAACATCGACATTGCGTGAGATCACCACGCCGCTGATCGGAGCTCGAATGGTCGTGTATTTCAGGTTTACCAATGCTCTGTCCAGTGACGCCTGGTTCTGTTTTAGAGAAGCCTCGGCTGATTCCAACGCAGTAGTGGCGGCGTCCATGTCGACCTGCGAAACGAGGTTGTTGGCAAAAAGCTTGGAGGTGCGATCATAATTTCGCTTGGCCTCATTTAACTCGGCCTTAGCTCGATCGACATTAGCTGCCTGCTCCGTCACTGTTGCGCGCAGGAAAGTGGAATCAAGTTGAGCCAGGAGCTGGCCATCCTTGACCACGGAATTGAAATCGGCGTACAGCGCCGAAATGGTTCCAGATATCTGCGAACCGACTTGTACCGTGGTTACAGCATTCATCGTCCCGGTGGCACTTATTTCAACCGATATATCTCCCCGATCGACTTTGTCAAGCCGATAAGAAACGGCGATATCGCTGCGCTGCTTTATCCAATACCAGCCGCTAGCCCCACATATGACCAAGATGCCAATTATCAACCACCATCTCCACCGCCTTGTCATCATCTTTCTGCCTCTTTCAACGCGATTCATCCTGTCGGCCGATTGACGAATATGTCCGCCTTATATAACAGCCGAGTCAAACAAATACCCATATTATACGAGATTTATCCTGTCCAGTTCGACAAATATCCGCCAACGCCTGAACCTTCGTGCCATGCGAGCAATATTGTGCCATTGTCATCACCATAGGTGCGGAAACGTGCGTTGACCCTTGCCCCTGTTACCAGCCTTAATGACAGGAAAATGGCTTGTTCTCGGTCCGCCTGCAGGGCGACTCTGCTCGAACGCCATTTGTCCCTTCCTTGACGAAAGAAAAGCGAAGCTGAACGGGCTAATACGGCGCCAGAGATGAACACGTTTGCAGTCGTATATGTTTATGCCACACAATGTATTAGACCACTACATTAAAGTCCTATATTGCATGGCGATTATCTCCTTTGGGAGCCCATGAATGGCATTTTGAGCCTGTCAAGACGCTGGTCCTTCAAATCGCCAGCTGAGGAATTGTTTTCGCTTGACAAAGCAGGGAAAATTGTCGATTATATACTTGTAAGGTGCTCTGATGGGGAACGGATTGAATTCCTTCCCGCCGCGGAAGCGGCAGTCTAGGCGACACCTTACGGAACGTCACATATAAAGGTTATTTCCCCCCCTGACGTTTGTCAGGGGGGATTTTTTCGGGGATTCTGGGTAGTGTAAATTCTTTTGTGTAGATTTGGATTTTGGAGGGCAAAAAGAGAG
>CAZPEV010000046.1:0-20777 GCA_964585635.1 uncultured Ignavibacteriales bacterium | reverse complement strand
GGAGCCTTCTCGTGAGTATTCTTCATTGCCCTACCTGCCTTTTCATATGTGACACAAAGGTATAAAGCTACGACCATGATGGTGGGAAGTCAACTGCTTTTCTAGCCCGGGGCCGGCGGGGACCGGAGGTCGCCGGGACCCCGGCGCGCGCCCGCGCGTCTGATTTCGCAAAACAGGATTTTGGTATTTATATTATTTCTTGCTTGACATCACCCGTCCCCATTCTTATCCTGACGTCAGCGGAGGGAGTACAGCACCAAAAGAACGGGCACCAACGGGTTTTTTCTTTTCCCCCGCATCATTCAACTTTTACTGGCAGGGAGGCCGCTATGGCTATCGGTCAAATCCCATTTAAGACCGGAGTTTTCTACGTGCTGTTGTCCGGCGTGGTTATATTTCTGGCGATTTTTCTCGGCATCCGCACCGGGCTGGCCGTCAAGGGAGGTCAGTTCGGCGACCTCACCCCCAAAACCGTCGGCAATGAAACCTCGCTGAAGCTGGGGCAAACGTTGCCGGCGACCGCGATTCGCGCCGCCGACGGCCGCGAACTCACGCTGCCGGAGATCACCGCCGGCCGACAAACCGTTATCGCGGTCGTGATGCCGGGCTGCGGGCCGTGCAAGAAGCTGTTGACGCAATGGCAAACGAAGGGGATCGTCGGCGGGAGCGACCGCCAGGTGGTTCTGCTGGCCGCGGTAACGCCGGGCAATCTCGACCTGGGGGAATTGTCCGAATTCAAGGATAAATATCCCGTGTACTTCTGCGATTTCGTCAAGCTCGACGACGACTGCGGGGTGAATTCCTTCCCCTCGCTCATCGGCGTCGGTAGGGACAACACCATTAAATTTGTCGCCAATTCATTTATCTACCAACTGGACAACAAATTTTTCGACAAGTATTTGTAAGGGAAAAACCATCTTCTTTTGCGCGCAAGAGATGGGAGTTGGAGTTTAACTAACCAATTACCAGGGAGGATTTAATCGTGAAAAAGGTAACCGTCTTTTCATCACTGTTCGTGCTCGTCTTCGGCTGCGCTCTGGGGATGACCGTCATGTTCCACACCCCGGCCAAGGCGATCGACCAATGCGGCGAGATATGCGAAGGGTATTACGACTGTACCTACCAGACGGGTCCGCTGTGCACAGCAAATCCAAGGATGCCCTATTACAAGTATTTTCATCCGACCTGCGGCGGCGGGCCTACCAACTGCGAGAGTAACCCGTACGTCGTAGGTTGCTGTTCGCACCCCATCCCACTCCCGTAGACTCACACCGGAGTGGTCGCTGGGATTGAAATGCGATGAGCAGTAGGCATGCACCAGCCCTGGTTTCTCCGGGCTGGTGCATCATGATCGCCATATTGTATTCGACCGCCACGGCATCCTGTGCCGTGGCGGATATCACCATCCGAAGGAGGTCTGATCCATGAAGAAATTCGTTCTCTTTCCCACGCTGTTTGCGGTCGTATTTGGCCTGGCGTTGGGATTCACCCTGAGCTTCAACCAGAGCGCCAGGGCCGACCCGCCCCCAACGCTCTGCGACGTTGATTGCATCTACGAGATTTATTGCTCCTCCACCACCGGCCCCGCTTGTCCCAATCCCCTCCGGCCGCACTACGCCTATTCGATCAACGGAGAATGCCCCAGTCATTCCTGGTGGCTATGTCCCCTGGAGGGCCAGTTCGTCGGCTGCTGCCGTTAGGTGGGGGCGATATTAAAAACCGTCAGGCCGTACGCACCCGCCGCGGCAAAGGATGCTGCGGCGGACGGTAACATACAAAGGAGGAATGTGTCATGAAGAAACTCACCATCTTGTCATCCCTGTTCGTGGTCGCCTTCGGCCTCGCTGTGGGGATGACCGTCATGTTCACCGCACCCGCCAAGGCAATCTGGGAATGCGGCGATATCTGCACGGGGTACTACGACTGCACCTACCAGACGGGCCCGCTGTGCACCTCAAACCCGAGGATGCCCTATTACAAGTATTTTCATCCGACCTGCGGCGGCGGTCCTTATAACTGAGAGAGTACCCCCTACTTCATAGGGTGCTGTTCGCATCCCCTGATCCCGTAACCCAACGCCGGTACGATCGCCGGGATTGAAAGGCGATGAGCAGCGGGCACGCGTCAGTCCTGGGTTCTTAGGGGCTGGCGCATCACGATCGCCATATCGTATTCAACCGCCGCGGCAAGGGATGCTGCGGTGGACGGTAACATACAAAGGAGGAATGTGTCATGAAGAAACTCACCATCTTGTCATCCCTGTTCGTGGTCGCCTTCGGCCTCGCTCTGGGGATGACCGTCATGTTTCACACCCCGGCCAAGGCCATCTGGGTGTGCGACTATCAGTGCCTGTTTAGAACGGAGTGCACCACGCAAACCGGACCGCTGTGCGGCGGCAGCACTCCCTACTACGTCTACAAGAAATCGACCTGCGCGGGCGGCCCGCTCCATTGCCCCAACGTCTATGAGTGGATCGGGTGCTGGAACGGCACCCTACCTTGCATACCACTCCTAGATCCGGAATTGTAACCGCCCGCAACGGCGATTCGGCGGCCAGCCTGGAACCCCTCTCCGGGCTGGCCCATAAATCGGCTGCTTCCTCTTACTATATCCCGCCTGATCGATATCCTTGGGGACGGCCTGTGCCGGCACGCAGCAAAAGGCCGATTATTTCATCGCGAACGGACGGCGTCAAGGCCATCGCCGAACCGAAATCTCTTCCCCGCCCCAGGGCGATAAAGGGAAACTTTCGGCCGACTATTACGGCACCGCCGAGGCCATTCACCTGATCGTCCCGGAAGATTGCGCGGCCAATCACGGGCAAAACCAAAGTCGATGACGTTCCGTCATCCCAATTTCGCCGGCTGCCAAGGACCCGAATGCTGAATCCGGCATAAAGACCGCGCCCATTCGGCCGACATAAGGGAATGAGACGCGTATGTTGACGATTGTCGGTTTTATGGTTGTACTCGGCGCCGTTATCGGCGGTTATATCATGGAAGGGGGCAAGCTGCTGGTCCTGTTCCAGCCGGCCGAATTCCTGATCATCGGCGGCGCCGCCGTGGGGGGCCTGATCGTGGCGACTCCCCGCAGCGTGCTGATAAACATTATTCATCAGATCACCGGCACCTTTGGCGCCGGCTTCAGCCGAAAAGACTTCATGGATCTGATGGTCATGCTCTATGAGATTTTCAATATCGCCCGGCGTGAGGGATTGGTCGGTCTGGAGTCACATATCGAGAAGCCGTATGAGTCGGAGGTCATCAACAAATACCCGGCCTTTCTAAAAAACCATGAGGCCGTCTCGTTCATGGCCGATACCATGCTGTTGATCATCAGCGGGTCGGTGCAGCCGAATGAGTTGGAATCGTTGCTTGACACCGACTTGGAAACGATCCATGCCGAGGCCGACCGCGCCCCGACCACCCTGATGACGACGGCCGATTCCCTGCCCGGCCTGGGAATCGTCGCCGCCGTGCTGGGTGTCGTCATCACCATGAGCGCCATCGGCGGGCCTCCCGAGCAGATCGGAGAGAAGGTCGGCGCCGCGCTGGTGGGAACGTTTTTGGGAGTGCTCCTCTGCTACGGTTTTGTCGGCCCCTTGGCTAATAGCCTGCGCTCACGGAACCACTCCGATTCCGCGTACATGAAATGCCTCAAGCAGTGCCTCTTGGCCTTCAGCAAGGGCACCCCTCCCTCGATCGCCGTCGAGTACGGCCGCCGGATCATCCCCAGCGAGATGCGTCCCTCCTTCCTCGAAGTCGAAGAAGCCTGCAAGGACGCCCGTAAAGGGTAACGATCATGGCCGAAGATAGCGGCAAAGATAAACCGGTCTTCATTATCAAGAAAGGGGGCGCGCATAGCGGCCATCACGGCGGCGCCTGGAAAGTCGCCTATGCCGACTTTGTGACCGCCATGATGGCCTTCTTTCTGGTGATGTGGCTGGTGACGCAGTCGGACATCGTCAAGCAAGCGGTCCAGGGGTATTTTAAGGATCCGGCCAGCTATGGCAAGCGGGCCTCGGCCACCGTCCTCAAAGGCGGCGCCGGAGTAATCAAGGATGAGTCCGGGAAGAAGAGCCCGATCGAAGCGCCGGCGCCTGAGGAACTTCTGCGCCAGCAAATGCAGGAGGTCGCCGACCGCCTGCGCGAGGCCATCGCCTCGATGCCGGGGCTGGACGTCCTCAAAAACCTCGTGGATATCGAGCTGACCAAGGAGGGGCTTCGTATCCAGTTGATTGAGGGCAGCAACGACGTCTTGTTCTTCAAAGCCGGATCGGCCGTTCCCACCTTGAAAGGGGAGTTGATTCTCAAGACCATCGCCGGGGAACTGGGGCGGATCAGCAATGAACTGGTCATCGAGGGACATACCGACGGCTCCGACCTCGCCCGCGGCGAAGACTATACCAATTGGGAGCTGTCCAGCGATCGCGCCAACACCGCCCGACGAATCATGAGCGAAAGCGGCCTTCATCCCGGCCAAGTATACCAGGTGCGCGGATACGCCAATCGCAAACCTCGGATAAAGGATGATCCCTCAGATCCCCGCAACCGCCGCATCACGATTCTGGTACTCAATCGGATGATCGGGCACGACCCGCCCGACGATCAGTACGACTCACCCATTATTATGTCTCATAAGGACTAGAATCGACGGCCGCCTGGGGTCGTCGATTCCCGCGACAGCGCCGTCAAGAAGCGATTGACCCTGCCGGCCCCAACGCAAAGCGGCGCAGGATAATCCTGCGCCGCTTCGGGCGTTCGTTGCCGCTCGCGTTCAGATACCGTCCGGCTTTTTGAATAGCGAGGCATCGTATTCGCCATTGATCGTGGCGTTGGTTATTTCTATCTCCATCTTCATTCCGCCGCCGTCCTGCACAATCTTGACCGGTATCTTGACGCCGGCGAATTCCTTGAACTCGTCGTACTGGGTAACCACCTCGCCCGGGCCGGCCATGGTCATTCCCATGTATTTCAATCCCACCGGCATCGACGTAGCCGGGTCGAGATACATCGTGAACTGGTCGCCGGCGGCCGCCAGAAAATCAAGCCGCAGGGCGCTCGTCCCGCCGAACTGCTCCTCCCCTTTGCAGGCCACCTTGAAGTCCGGGGCGTCGGCATGAGAGAAGAGCCAGATCGAATTCCGCATGATCTCCTTCTTCTGCTCCACGATCTGATCGGAGGACATGGCCTGATTCTTGCCGCCGGCCGACATCCACCCGGACGTGCCATCGAAAACCATGGCCTGCTTTCCCATCGGCGTGGTGATCATCTGAGCCGTCTTATCCGGCATGACATCTACACTGGAAACATCCAGGGTCATCGCTCCCTGCGGAGTGTTGATCGTCATCTTGGCCTGGCCGGTCATATGCTTGATCTTCCGATAATTCGCCACGCCGCCGGTGGCCGCCGCCGCCTTGGCCAGCATCTGCGCTCCGCAGGCCAATTGCTCGGCGGTGGCCGCAAACGCCTCCTGGGACGGGGCCGGGATGGTGAGGTCGATTTCGTTGACCTGGCCGAACACGCTCAACGGCTGGTCAAACTCCTCCGCTTTGCCGACCACCAAAATCTGCAGATTGTCCGGATTCAGCTTCCGCTTGGCAACGGTGATAATATCCTGAGGCGTAATTTTCTCGACCGCCTCTTTGAGCTGTTGCAGGTAATCGCCGGGCAGGCCGTAATAATCGTAGGTCATCATACGGCCCAGAATCTTCCGCTTGGTGTCGAAATTGAAAACGTAGGAGTTGAGCCAGGCATCCTTGGCGTTGCGCATTTCCTCCGGCGTCGGCAAATCGGTCTGCATCGACCTGATCTGCTTGATCATCTCCCGGATTGCCTCCACCGTGCTGCCCGATTTCGTCGCCGCGAAGGCATAAAACCAGCCGGGATAGTCGAAATTGAAGACATAATTCCCCTGCGCCATGTACGCCAAGCCTTTTTTGGCCCGAACGTTGTTTGTCAGACGGCTGCCGAAGCTCCCTCCCAGAATCGAATTCATGACGATCGTCGCCGGATAGTCGGGGTCTCCCATGACTCCCCCGATATGGCCGATCAGAATGCTCGACTGCTGAATATCGGTCTTGGGAGCGTAATTGACCGTGGGACGGAAGGCATAATCGACCTTGGGCGGCGGGGGGACGGTGAAATCTTCCGTTTGCCAGTCGCCGAAATATTTCTTGAGCAACGCCAGCATCTCGTCCTTCTTGAAATCGCCGACGACGCCGAGCTGGATGTTTTTCGGGTGCACGATCATGGCGTGGAATTTGACCATATCCCCGCGGGTGACGGCGTCGATGGTGGCGTATTCGGAGGTCCGCGCGTAGGGCGACTCGGCGCCGTAAAGTAGCTTCTGGAACTCCCGCACCGCCATCGGCATCGGATCATCGTTGCGGCGGGCTATGGCGCTCCGCTGATTGGTCTTGGCCAGCTCGATCTTGTCGGGGTCAAACACCGGGTTGCGAAGGACGTCGGCCAATATCCCGATCACCTTGTCGGCGTAATCCGACAGCATGTCGGCGTAGGCGCTTGAGGACACGTTCCCGGCCGAGGTTTCCACCGAGGCGCCGACCGCCTCCAGTTCCTCATCGATTTTATCGCCGGCCATGCGCTTGGTTCCACCCGTCCGCATCACCTCGAGCATCATATCCGCCAAACCGATCTTGGTCGACGGCTCCAAATATCCGCCGCAGCGGTTGATGATGACCGAAACGTCAATCCGGGGCAGGGCATGATCTTCCAGCAGGTAGACGGTCATACCGTTGTCGAGCGTCACCTTGTCCGGCTGCGGAACATCAAACTTCCCCAGCGACGGGTACTTGAGGTCCTTCAGCGCCCCCCAGGCCAGTCCGGACATCAGCAGCACCAGCCCGGCAACGATCGTCAGTCTTATTAGATACTTCATGATTACTTGCCCTCCTCACCTTTATCCGCAACCGTCTCGATATAGGCCGCGGTGCGGTTCTCCCTGACAAAACAGGCCTTGGCCACGCGCTGGACGTCTTCCGCGGTGACGGCATTGATCCGATCCAATCCCTTGAACAACTGCCGCCAATCTCCCAGGTAATTCTCGTTGACCAACAGATTCGATGCCATACCGGATCGCGAGACCATGCTGTTGATGAAGGACGCCTTGGCGCGGGCTTTGATCGCCACCAACTCCTCGGAAGGAATCACCTCGTCTTTAAGCCGCTCGACCAGGGCCAACGCTTCGGCCTCGCACTCGGGAGCGGTCACCCCTTTGGACGGAATGATGAATAGCAGAAACTCGTTGGGATACTTGCCGCCGGGAAAGGCGGCAATGGCGGTGGCCGTCGTCGCCGTTTTCTTTTCTTTGACCAGCCGCTTGTACAGCAACGATGTCCTCCCGCCGCCGAGATAATCGGCGATGACGTCATAGACCGGATCGTCGGGACTGCTGGAGGCCGGACGATGATACCCCATCATGAGCATCGGCTGCGATTGGTCGATAACTACCGCCGTCCGCTCGGCTCGTTGCTCCGGCTCCACCAACGCCACCCCTTCCGGCTTCGGCCCTTTGGGCAGGCGCCCGAAATATTTTGCGGCCAGTCGCCTGGCCTCGGCCGGATTGACGTCGCCGACCATGGCGACGATCATATTCGACGGTACATAATATTTGTGGAAGAAAGCCATCGCCGTCGCGGGATCAACGTTGTCGATCTCCGACATCTCCCCGCCCAGGCAACGACCATACGGAAACGCCCGGAAGGCGGCATGCAGGTATTCATCCATCAGCCGTCCGATCGGCGATGATTCCACGACCATCCGCCGTTCTTCCTTGAGCACCTCCTTTTCCTTATATAATTCCCTCAGGACGGGATCGGAAAAGCGGCTCGACTCCAGATAAAACCACAGTTCGAGCTTGTTGGACGGCAGCGAGAAGAAGAACATCGTGCGATCGTAGCTGGTGCCGGCATTCATGCCCACGCCCCCTTCCCGATCCACCAGATTCGAGTACTCGTTCTCCTCGACCAGGCTGTCGGCGGCGGTCTGCGCGGTCGCGAACACCTGCCCCAGTTGAGCCAACTTGGCCGAGTCCGCCTGCAGCCCCTTCTTCTTCTCCGCCCTTAGCGCATAATACGCCGCGTCCAACCTTTCCAGGGCTTTCCGTTCGACCGAGTAATTCTTCGTGCCGACTTCGGAAGTCCCCTTAAACGCCATATGCTCAAAAAGGTGAGCCAAACCGGTGTAGTCTTTGGGGTCGTTGACCCCGCCGACATCGGCCATCAACGAAAAGGCGATCACCGGCGCGCTGTGATCTTCCATGATGATGAACTTCATGCCGTTGTCGAGCGTGAAATCGGTGATCGATTTCTCCACGCTGGAGAAATCGAAGCCGATCGCCGCTCCACCCATCGCTTCCAGAATGATAAGCAAGGCCGCTGCTCTGAAAGCGCCTCTCCAATGTGCCATGTATGCCTCCATTCAGATAGTGTCAGTTGCCAGTGCGAATCCCCAATCTATCATATCTCGTCGAAATTTCAAGGGCTTGGTTACACTTTTTATTGATATCGCCAAGTCTATACGTCACATCATTTAATCGCTATCGTAAACGGCATGCGATAATATACCTGGCCGGCTTCCAGGTCGGTAAAGAGGGCGTCATAATCGTGGCCGAACAAGGCCTGCGCCAATCCGGCCGCCACGCCGGGCAGGGGCAGAGACCGCGGTAAAAGGTAATACCGGGTGGGAAACGTCATGATCTCGGTCTGGTTGGCCGCGACGCCGACCAGGCGATCCAACTCATGTAGAGAAGCGTACATCCCCCCAATCGTGTCGGCCAGCCCGTTGGTGCAGGCTTCCCTTCCCGTCCAGACCTGCCCGCGCCCCAGCCGGTCGACCGAGTCGGCTGAAAGCGTCCGCGATCCGGCCACGATATCGAGAAAATGCCGGTAAAACACGCTGATTTCTTCCTTGAGCGTCTCCCGCTGTTCGGGGGTAAAGGGCTTGGCCAACGAATACATCCCGGCGTTTTTTCCGCGGGCATGACTCTCGGAGTAGACGCCGATCTTGCCGTACAGGGCCGCCAGATTCGGCTTGCCGGCAAAGACACCGATCGAGCCGGTGATGGTACTCTGGTCAACGAAAGTCCTGGCCCCGACGGAACTGATATAATATCCGCCCGACGCCGCCACGTTTCCCATCGATATGACCACTGGTTTGTTAAGCGCCACAGCCTCGATCTCGTGCCGAATCAGGTCGGACGCGCCCACCAGTCCGCCGGGGGAATTGACCCGCACCACCATCCCCTTGATTCGGCTGTCATGACGCACCTGCCGTAGCGCGGCCAGGATATCCTTGCCGCCCACCGCCGCCCCCGATTGTCCGTCGGCAATATCGCCGTCGGCGATCACCAGCGCGATTATTGGTCGGCTGCCCCAGCGGTCGTTATACACCGGCCTCCCGAGATAATCGTCCAGCGCCAGTTGGGGGCCGGCCAACATCGGATTTTCAAGCGTGTCTCCGAAGAGTTGGCCGTCCGGATACGCCAGACCATCGACCAGCCCGCATCGCAGGGCCTCAATCGAGGTCAGCGGCGCCCGGTCGATCAGGGTCCGGACCGAATCGACCGGCAAGCGCCGCCCGTCCGCTATCTGCCGCGCGAAATGCTCCGACAGCGTGTCCAGAATGCGATTGATCTGGCGGCGATTGGCCTCGGTCGGGCGGTCGAAGATATATGGTTCCGGAGCCGTCTTGTATTCATCGACCCGCTCGATTTCGACTCCCACCCCCACTTTATCCAGCAATCCCTTGTACGACATCAGCGTGGCCTGCAGCCCCATCGCCTGAAAGTCGGAAACCGGCGGGATCAAAATCGAATCGGCGGCGCTGGCCAATAGGTATCCTGAATTATCAGGGTCTTCCAGGTAGGCAATCACCCGCTTGCCGCGCGCCTGGAAGGCCCGGATGGCGCCATCCAGTTCCTCAATCTTCCCCAGACCGCACTGGAGCGAGCCGATTCGCAGAAACATCCGGGAAATGTCGTCGTCGTCCGCCGCTCGATGGATGCCGTCAATATAATCATAGAACCGGAGCGGCCGTTGTCTCAGCCAGGGGATGTCGGGATTCTCGGGAAGGTCCCCTCCCAGAGGGACAACCAGCGTCTGGCTGGGAAATTTGATCGGCGATGACTGCCGCCCGCTGACCGAGCCGACATAGGTCGTGCCCATGGTAGCGCGCAGATCACGGTCGAAATTATGATAGTGTCCGACATAACCGGCGCCGATATTGAGACGGAACCCAAAACCAAAACGGCGATGATTGTCGACGTCGGCAAAGAGGTAAAGCCCCGGAATCGGCCGGGCCTCGATGCCGCTGCGAAAATCGGCCTGCCGGAAGCTTTCCTTGCTGGTCATATCGACGTCAAACGACGCCGTCACCAGGTTCCGATAGAGCCGCACCGCCGCACCGTACACATATCTGACGTCACTCGCAAGGCCGTCGATCTTCCCGCGATTGAGGTTTTCCGCCCGAGCCCCCAGGGCCAAATTAGGCGACAGACGTGATACCAGTCCAGCCGTCCAGAGATGGCGATGCCGTAAATATCCCGGCCCATCCTTGAAATACCGGTACGAGATTCCATAGCTGCTCGATCCGCCGGCGCCCAGGCCGATCAGATATTCATTGACGTCCGGCTGACCGTCCCCCGCAACATGACGATACGCGACCCCGACGTACTTCTGCGTTCCCGCCAGACCCCAATCACGAACCAAGTGGTTGCCGCGCTGCGTGAACACCAACATCCGCCCCACTTGGGCCGAGGGTATCGCCGCCGGGTTGATCCAGGCCGCCGGCTGGCCCCAGACCGACGCCACCGGTTGGTAAAAGAAAATCTCATCCGGCAGACGCACCTCCGCGGCCGAGGCGACGCCGACTGCGGCGGCGACGAACGCCATCGCCCCGATGATCCATGGCGCCACAGGCAGTTGTCGCTTACTCATCGCTTTCCCCCTCCGCCACCGCTTTTCCCGATCCCGTGATGATTATATCCCCCTCCTCCTTGGTGTTGATCCGCACTTCCGCTTCCCCGCCTCCGGTCGTGAATTCCAGCCGGTTGTCGTAGACCAGCGTCGGTTCCATCATCATCCGGTCCGCGATGACCCGGCTGGCCTCGGCCGGCCGGCAGATGAAGGCGGCGTTGGTTCTGCCGGCGACGGTGATCGTCACCGATCCGAATTGGTTGGCGATCCTGAGCTTGCCGGTGGTCAGCGAGTCAAACGCCAGCGCGATCGGGCCGGAGGTATTCTTCACCCGATTCTTGCTGCCGGTCAGGAAAAGACGCTGGCCGAAAATCCTGTCATTGCTGGTCCGGACGTCGATTCCGCCTCGATACGACTCCATCACCACCTCGCCGTTATCGTTGGACACCAACCCGATCGCATCGCCGGTATAAACATCGACGAGCTTAATGCCGGCATACTGATTCGTGACCGTCAGCCGTCCGCGCGCGTGCTTGACCGTCAGCGGACGATTGGCCACCTTGATTTCGGTGCCCGCGGTCACGTCTTCCACGTCAACCTGGCTGAGCGATTCGGTGATCATCACCTCCCGAAACGGACCGATGGCGTTGATGTCGAAATACGCGGTCGCCAGGACAATATCGCTGCCCTCCGGAATGGTTATCTCCACCTCCACCCGGCCGGCGTCATTCGTCCCCGACCAGGCCGCCGGACTGGGTGCGCGCAGGGATACCGCCACTCCCTCCGGATTGGCTGTCGCTTCCAGCGCAATCTCTCCGGCGTATTCCGCCGCCACGCTCCTGCTTTCCGCCTTGAGCCGCTTCTGGTAGACGACCCGGCAGACACCGCCGCCGGCCGTCACCTTGAGATTCCCGGACAGCGAGGCCGAAGCCGTCACCGTCAGTTTCTGTCCGGCCTGCATGGCCACACTCTGCTCGATTCGTTCACCGAGGTACACTCCATCCGGGCCGCGAACGACGGTCTCGGCCGGAAGCGCTCCGGCCGCCACAAAGAGCCAGCAGAAGCCGATCCCCGTCCGGTATTTCATTGATGCATCCTTTCTGCCGCTGCAAACCAAAACATCAGAATCGAGCCGGCCACGGCGGCGTTAAGCGATTCAATCTTGGGAGCCATCGGAATCTTGATTCGATAATCGGCCGTCGTGACCAGGGTCGGCCCGGAGCCGGCCGCTTCCGAACCGATCACCAACGCCACCTTGGCGCCGATCGGCAGTGTCCGGCTGATGTACTTCCCTTTAACGTCCGCGGCATAGACGCTGTAACCGGATCGCTTCAGGCGTCCGCTGACGGTTTTGTCATCGACGGCGGCGATAATCGGCATCCGAAAAAGCGTCCCCATGGTGGCCCGAATAGTTTTGGGATTGGTTACCTCGGCCGTGGCTTCGGTCGTGATAACGAGGTCGAACGAGAAGGCCGCCGCCGACCGAATGAGGGTCCCCAGATTTCCGGGATCGCCGATCTTGTCGCACACCAGAACTCTACGGGGACCACTCTCAAGTTGTTTCGCCAAGTCGTACTGGCGCTGGTCGAATACCGCCACCATTCCCTGCGACGATTCGGTGTCCGCCAGCCGGGCACATTCTTTGACCGAGATCGATTTGGTCTCGACGCCGCGGGCGATGAAATCGGCGATCAGCTTCTGTCCCCGCTCGCCGACCTCCGATGGCGCATAGAAGACGACCTGCGGCCGGTAGTCGGCCGCCAAGGCCTCCTCCAATAGGCGTACCCCTTCCGCCAGAAAACGCCGATGCTGCTGGCGACCCTTCTTCTTTTGCAGGGCAAGCAAATACGATAATTCGGCTTTGGACAGCGCCATCGTAGTTTGTCCTTGTTTTTTGGGGCATAGCGCGCCAATTTGGCGAAAGCAACGGTTTTTCGGTGCCAGTGGCAAGTGAAAACTATCCTTCTCATACTGCTTGGCGGCTTGGCGCTCCGGCCGCAGCCGGGGATGGCGCAACCCCCGGCCGATTCCCGCTCGCCGCTCCTCACTGACAGCATCGTCATCGAGCGACGGCTGCTGACGCCGCCCGATTTCCAGCTTCGTGGGGAATTTTTCCCGGGACGGATCGGGCTGGCCCTCTCCGGCGGCGGCGCCCGAGGAATCGCGCAGATCGGCGTCCTGAAAGCCTTCGACGAGGCCGGCCTGCCGATCTCATACCTCGCCGGAACTTCGATGGGAAGCATCATCGGCGGCCTCTATGCCTCGGGGTATCGTGCCACCGACATCGAGAACGTGGTCGGGACCATCGATTTCAATTCCCTGTTCTCCGATGCTCCCCAGCGCAAATCGCTCTTTTTCACGCAGCGGACGGAGCGCGATCAATATCTGTTTTCCATCCGGTTCGCCGGCCTGAAACCATATATCCCCCGCGCTCTCACCGCCGGTCAGCGCCTGACCTCGCTCTTGACCGATCTCACCATCCCGGCCAATTATCGCTGCGGCGGAGACTTCAATCGCCTGCCCATACCGTTCCGCGCCGTGGCCACCGACATCGGCACCGGCCAAATCGTCGCGCTCGACCACGGCAACCTGGCCGACGCCATGCGCGCCTCGATGGCGTTTCCCCTCGCCTTTACCGCCCTTGAACAGGATGGCCGTTACCTGATGGACGGCGGTATGCTCGATCCCCTCCCGGTCGATATCTGCCGCCAGATGGGAGCCGACTTCGTCATTGCCGTCAATACTGCCTCGCCGCTCCTGCCGGGAGAGAAGCTCGCCAATCCGGTCGATATCGCCAATCAAGTCACTACCATTATGAGCCAGGATGCCATGGTCAGGCAGTTGGCGCAGGCTGACCTGGTGATCACGCCCACTCTGACTCAATTCCCCTCGCTGGACTTCAGTCTGCATGATACGCTGGTGGCGCTGGGGTACCAGGCCGGCCGCGAAGCCGTCGCCGCCATCCGCGACCGGCTGATGACCGGCCGGCGGTCGGATCCGGTCTGCCTGCGCGCCGTGGAGTTGGCCCGTAACACTCCGGAATTGCTCGACATCGAACAGCGCTTTCCCTTTCGGGTGGATGACACCTTGAATCTGGCTCTTCTCCCGCAAGCATTGCTGTATGCCGACCGACGGGTGGTCTGGCATCGCCTGACGGCGGAGGTCCGGCGGGAGGGTAACGACGCCGTCATCCGCATCGACGGCGAGCCCAACCGCACCTGCCAAGAGGTCCGCTACGAGTTCGTCGGCAACACCATCGTCCCCGATTCTCTCCTGGCTCGGCTCTGCCCGCGACCCGCCGCCACCATTCTGTCGTTGGCCGATGTCAAGATGGCGGCCGATTCCATCATCGCCCTCTATCACCAGGGAGGGTACGACTTGGCTCACCTGCAATCGATCGAATATCGTCACGAAACCGGCCTGGTGGTCATCACCATCGATGAGGGCCGCCTCCGCTATGTCGATATTCGGGGCAACGACCGCACCCGGGCGTGGATCATCAAGGACAATTACACCCTGCGCCCGAACGAACCGTTCGACACCCGCAAATCAGACAGGGGGCTGGCCGACATCTACGGAACCGGCTTTTTCGAACGCGTCAGCCTCGATATCCAGCCCACCCCGCTGGGGGCGCACCTGACCATCAGCGTCAAGGAAAAGAAATTCACCCAGATGCGATTCGGCGGCCACTGGGATGATGAGTACCAGGCGGAGGTATTCGCGGAACTTCTCGATGACAATATCCTGGGCGCCGGCCTGCAGGCCCTGGGTCATGCCCACGTCTCCTCCCGGCGGGATATCTTTCGCTTGTCGCTGAAAGCCGACCGCCTCCCCCACATGCTCTTTCTGGCCCACACCAATCTCTATTTTTCCCGGCTCAAACGCCGCTTGTTCTATCCCGATGGCGCCCCCAATGGGTACCGCGTCGAGGACCGTTTCGGCTGGTCGGTTTTGGCCGGACAGCAGATCGCCCGCCTGGGGACGATTCATCTGCAGTATCGTCTTGAGGATATCCAGACACGGTTGACCATACCCGACCGCACCGACCATGCCGTGCTGTCGGCCTTCGCCATCAAATCGTCGGTGGAAACGCTGAACAAGTTTCCCTTTCCCGACTATGGGCATCGCCAGGATCTGACAATCGAATTCACCAGTAAATGGCTGGGAGGAACCTTCGCGGAATACACCAAGGTCTTTGGCTCCGTGGAGGCCTTTTGGCCGTTGGGCAGATATGTGAATATTCATCCGCTGGCGTCGGCCGGTCTGTCCACCGCCAATCTGCCCGACGTCGAAAAATATTATCTGGGCGGGATGGACAGTTTCTCCGGTTATCGCACCGATCAGATAGCAGGGGACAAATATTTCGTCGGCGGCAGCCAACTACGGATACGGCTCCCCTGGCGGCTGTATCTGATCGGCACGCTTCACTGGGGGCAGATGTTCAACGACTACGAGGAAATGAAAATCCGGCAGTTCCGGACCGGATGGGGCGCCCTGATCGCCATCGACACTCCCATCGGCCCGGTCGATTTCGGCTACGGCAAATCGGAACACCACCCCTATCGCCTCTACCTGAACGTCGGCCTGCATTTCTGATAGCCCGACCGGACGGGTTCTCACACCCTAGAGCAGCTTGTAGGTGAATCCCAGCGCCAAAGTTTCTTTGAACCGTCCCCGGAAGTTGATCTCCTTGTCGTAGAGCCACTGCACATAGAGGTTGACGGTGATATACTTCGTGACCGCCGCCGTCAGGATGTTTTCCCAGTTGACGTCCACCGCCGGCCAAAACACCCGTTTCTTATCTGAAACGGTCAGCGCCTTAAACAGCGACAACTTCGAGGTCCAGCCGATCTTGCTGTGAAGCCTTAAAGATACATCGGTGACCGATTCCAGGCCGCCGTCGGTCGTCGTCACGGTTTTCGTCTTCCCCCGTATATCGGGAACCGGGCCGATCATGCCCACAGTGTCATAGGTGACCTGGCGATCCATCAACTCGCGAAGCGCGAAGCCGAGGCGCGAATCGATAAAGTCCTTCTCCCGCGCGTAGAGGCGCCGGGTGAAACCGGCCGACTCGGTCAGCTTGATCGGGTTGATATACCGCTTGATGCTGTCGATCGAACCGTCCAGGAACTGCGATTCAAACCGCAAACCGACAAACGGATTAACGAACCATCCGGTCTGGTAGCGAAGCACCGATTCGAGGTCGATCAGATCCGTCGACTTGACCGGTCGACGCCATTTTCGGCTCTCCTCCTCCTGAATATGTGTCTGGCCGAATGACAGCTTGGCGGTCGACTTGGAAACGAAACTGGGGCTAAGCTTGCCCTCCAATAGTGAATTGAGGTTGGACACCCAACTGGCGCTTCCCACCTCCCCTCCGACCCAGCCGTCAGAGTAGGCGTTTTGGGTCACGGCGAAATTGAAATCTATGGATCGTTTCGTGCTCGTTGTATCCTGGGCAACCGCAGTCATTCCCAGCCCGAGCAGGATCACGATGACGCTGAATACGACGGGGATAGTCTTCATGGCCATTCTCTCCTCAATCTATCGATTACACGGGGCCTCCATGAAACCGATGCCGCCTCTTTGGACCGCCAAGGCTGAACTAACGGCCCCGCCACATCGGAAAGTATATCATCCCTTGAGCTTAAGACAACCAAAAACCAAGCCTACCCCCCGGTCTACAACCAGCGCCTGGAAATCAGTTTCATTTCTCCAAAGATTGTGGTCATCAGACGATCAAATGCCCTTCAAATGGGCTGGTCATGGACTTATTTCCCTTGACTTTGGCCGTCGGCCGGATAAATTAAGGTCGTGAAATAATTCACTAACTTGTTCGAGACGGTGATGAAAACACACTACGATGCCATAATAGTCGGAGGCGGGATCGCCGGGTTGGCCACGGCCTTCAACTTGGCCAAAATGAGCTTTGGCGATATCCTTATTCTGGAAAAAGAAATGTTCGTCGGCTCCGGCGCAACCGCCAAATGCGCCGGCGGCATCAGAGCCCAGTTCTCTTCCAAGATCAACATCGAGGTCTCGATGAAATCGATCGAGATTTTCGAGCATTTTGAGGAGATTACCGGCGAGCCGGCCCTCTATGACCAGGTCGGCTATATGTTCCTGCTGACCGATGAAGCCACCGTCGAGCCGTACCTCAAGGCCGCCGAATTGCAGCAAGCGCTTGGCTTGAGCGTTCAGATTTTCGGCCCTGATGAGGTCGTCAAGATCGCCCCGCCGGTGCGAAACGATGATGTCATCAAAGCCACCTTCTGCAATCGCGACGGCTTGGGCGACCCGCATGAATTCCTGCAGGGATATTTCCGGGCCTCAAAACGAATGGGTGTGGATGTCGCCACCGAGATGCCGGCCACCGGCATCATAGTCAAGAGCGGCAAGGTCGCCGGCGTCAAGACGCCCAAAGGGGATCTGTCCACCCCGCTGGTCATCAACGCTGCTGGACCGTACGCCAAGGTAATCGGCGCCATGGCCGGCGTGAATGTGCCGGTCGAACCGTACCGCCGCCAGATCGTCACCACCGGCGAGCTCGACTTTATCCCGGCGACCATGCCGATGGTGGTCGATGTCTCATCGGGGCTGTACTGCCACAAGGAATCAAAGGGACTGCTCATGGGCTGGGCCGATCCGAATGTCCCGCCCGCGTTTGACGAGTCGCAGGATCCCGACTATAACGACACGATCTTGATGAAGGCGCTGGACCGCATCCCTCGGCTGGAGACGGCCGAGGTCGCCAATAGCTGGGCCGGGCTGTATGAAACGACCCCCGACCATCACGCCATCATCGACTTTGCCGACACCGTCGAGGGATTTTTCGTCGTCGGCGGATTTTCCGGTCATGGATTCATGCATGCCCCCGGCGCCGGATTATTGGCGGCCGAAATGATCGTCGGCAAGACCCCCTCGATCGACGCCTCGCGCCTGTCGCTCCGGCGGTTCGTCGGCGGCACGATCGAGGAAGAGGTCAACGTCATCTGAACGACGTTGAGGAGGGTGCCCTGAAACGACATACCCCAAGCATGTTGACCCTGGCGCTGTTGGTCATGGCCGGGTACGGCCTGGCCGTCGACCCGGAGCTGAAGGATCCCGCCTGTCCGGCGGCGCAGGCGGGCCAATCCGGCTTCACGCTGATGAAAGAACTGCACGGCATCATGGCTCCCGCCTGGCATACGGCCTATCCCGACACGGATTATGCCGCCATCGGCGAGGCCGTCGACAAGTTCGACGCCATGATCCCCAAGGTCAGGCAACTGCAGTATCAGTTCAAGATCGCGGCGCGACAGGAGAAGTTCAACGCCGCCCGACAGACCTTCCTGCGCCTGCTCGATGAGCAGAAGAAGGCTAAAGCGGCCAATGACAATCAGGCCATGTACGCCGCCATGCCCGACCTGCACAAGAGCTTCGAGGAGATGGCCTATTATCTGCTGCCGGTGCGCTTCACCGAATACGGCTCCTTCAAATCGATCGTAAGCCAGATGACCGACGCCATGGCCAGGAACAAGGATGTCGGCGCCGTCAAATCGCAGATGGATACGCTCCTAGCCAGAAACGTCGAACTGCAGAAAGCCGCGCTGCCGGAGGACCTCGTGGGAATGGAAAAGGATGTCAGGGCGGCCGTCGCCAATCTTGACCGGAAATGCGCCGAACCGGACCAGGCGTGCCAGGGAAACGATGCGAGCGCAATCGAGGCCTGCCTGATGAAGGTGAAGGCGGCCTGCGACGAGTTTGAAAATAGATATCTTTAATTTCAGTATGGATGCGCGGCGCCTGACGCAAAATATATCATGAGACGAATTATATTCTCGCTGATCACGGCCGGCCTGGTGCTGTTCATGGCCGGCTTCATGCTTAAATCGGTCGGCCTGGCCAAGCTGCTGGGCGACGCTGCCGCCGAGGGCCGGGATGGTATCCATCTGACCGCTCCGACGGTCGACGGTCTGACGTTGCACGCCTGGCTCGCCGTTCCCCCGAAGCCGCCCGCGGATTCGATCGCGCGGCCCGGCCTGGCGCTGCTGCTGCCGATGTTGTCGACCACGCACGAATCGTTCGAGCCTTTCACGCGTCGGCTGCACGAACTGGGATACGCCACCCTCGCCTTCGACCTGCGCGGCCACGGCTTGTCGAACCGCATCGCCGGGACGACCTTCTCCTACGCCGCAATGGATGATCGCGAGTTCGCCAAACTTCCGATCGACGTCGAACGTTTCTTCACCGACTTCAAGCTGCAGCACCCCCATCAATTCGACTACGGCGACGTCATCATCATCGGCGCCTCGATCGGCGCCAACGCCGCCGGGCTGTTGCTGGACCGGCCATGGGTCTCCAGGGCGGTCCTGCTGTCGCCGGGACGTGATTATCACAGCCTAACGCCGGAAGAAGTGATGACCGCCGTCGGCGCTTCCGGCGCCAAGCCGATCTATATCGCGGTCACCGCCGATGACACCTATTCCGCCGAATCGAGCCAATGGCTGTTCGATCGCTACAACGGTCCCAAGGTCTTCAAAAAATATCCCGGACAGGCGCACGGCACCGATATTCTGCATAGTGTAAAGAATGCCGATCTTGAGTTGCTCGACTGGTTGAAGCAATAACCCCCGCACGAACGCCTGCGAAAAAGCCCACCATCACCGGGTGGGCTTTTTCGCATATGCCTATGCCGTCACCGGTCAAAAGTACGGATTCTCGCCCGCTTCATGATTGGTGACGTCGACGATCTCCGTCACCTCCGGCACCCGGTCGCGAAGAAGTTGCTCGACGCCGTAGCGCAGCGTGAACGAAGCCGAGGCGCATCCCTGACAGCCGCCGGTCATGGTGACGAAAACGGCTGTGCCCTGGATATCCACGATTTCGACGCTGCCGCCATGGGCGCCGATTCCCGGATTGATCTCCTCGTCAAACACCTTCTGAATCTTCTCCCGCAGACCCGGCAGCGGCGGTAGTTTTTTGGCCGGATCGGGCGCCACCAGATTCCCGCCGGCGGCAATCGCCTGGCGGATGGCCCCGCCGACCTTCCTGCCCATCGCAGCCCAGTCATCGGGACCGGTTTTGGCCACCGTGAGAACGTTGCCGGACACCAGGACTTCGCCGACGCCGGGGACGGCAAAGAGCGCCTCCAGAAGCGGCGAACCCTGGGCCATCTCCTTGCTGCGGCAACTGTATAAACCATCGTATAGGCGACGGTCGACGACGAAGCGGCAGGTGTTGGGATCCATCTGCGGCTCCGCCGTGATCTTGATTTCCTCTGTGTTCATGGACATCTTGTTCCTCCAGTCTATCTATCTCAGACGCTGAACGATTGCGCCGAGGCGTCGTTCCGCTTGCGGCTGATTTCCTTCAACAGGTCGTAGCCGTACAGGCCGGTGTTGTGGCCGTCGGAAAAAGCGCAGGTGAGGGCATACCGCCCCACCCGGGCGACGGCTTCAATCTTGATTCCCAACGGAACACGGCGCGGATCCAGCGTGCGCCGACCGCTCTCCTCATCGACGCAGGCGGCGCAGCGGCAACTGATGCGCAGGTCATGGGCCGACAGGCGTCCGACCTGACCATCCGGCCAGGTAACGACCAGACCTCCATCCGGATCGATCTCGATACTGTCCGGCTCGCTTTCGACAAAGATACCTTGCGAGACGACCGTGGTAAGCCTTTCGGCGATCGCGGCAAAGGCCCGGGAGGTCGGCGAGTCGCCGTTGTGCGTAAAGAACGGCAGGCCGTCGTCGCCGCTGGACATCAACGCCGGGTCAAGGGGGATGCTGCCGAGGAAATTGACGCCGAACGTTTCCGCCATCTTCTCCCCGCCGCCGGATTTGAAGATCGCCGTTTCGGT
>CAZPEV010000045.1:0-20827 GCA_964585635.1 uncultured Ignavibacteriales bacterium | reverse complement strand
CGACTCGACCGCCCCCCAGGGGCGTGTATCCGGTAGCCCGGTCGGGAATCCCGAGCCGCCCGTACCCGGTATTATGCATCCCGGCCGGTCGAAGGATACGGTGATGAAGATAGGCTTCGTAGGACTGCCCGGAAACGGTTTCGATTATTCGACCCAGCAGGACATACCCGGAGTTGCTGTAGCGGAAATCGGTTCCGGGCTCAAAGTCCAAGGGCCGGTGTTCGAAGGCGGCGATAATCTCCTCCGGAGTCAAGGGTTCCGCGCGCCTAAACATGATGCCGAGATCATCGGTGTAATTGGGGAGGCCCGACGTGTGTGTCAACAGATGATGGATGGTGATGCGATCACCCGGATCATGCGGATAATCGGGCAGATACTTGGTGATTGGATCGGCAACATCCAATGATCCATCTTCCTGCAATGCCAGCACGGCGGCGGCGGTAAACTGCTTGGTTATGGAACCGATAAAGAACCTGGTCGCGGGGGTATTGGCTTGATTAAACTGCCGGTCGGCCAAACCATATCCCTGCTTAAATAGCATCCGGCCGTTGCGGGCGATAACCACGGCACCATCGAATCCCCACAATTGATGGGCGGCATCAAGGTAAGCCGCTATCTCTTGCCGATACCGACGGCATCCAGCCGGAGAGAGCACCAACGCCAATGCGACCAGAGCGACCACGAGGGGCCGAAATAATCTTTCCCGACAGAATTGTGGTACCATTGCCAAACCGAGTCCAATGATTACATGCAACCAAGATAGACAATTAGCGATGGAAGGAACAAGGAAATAGCCGGGAAATCGGAACCACAAGAATTTGTCATGTCTCTTGATAGCTGCGGTTCGAAACATCACTATTTTGCGCCACCGGCAATATTCTTGCAGAATCATAATCAAATATTAACAAAGATTCATAGTATATATGACCGACAAGAAATGTTTCGGATGAATGCCGCAGTTCCGGTACGGCCATCCGATTGATATGAAAGGAAAGATCATGCGACTTCCGGCAATATTATTGATCCTGTTGGTGTTCATTGACTTGCCGATCGCGCTCGCTAAGGAACCATGCGTCCAAAATGATCCTTTGCATAGGCAAGACGATTTGGTCCTGCTTGACAGCGTAATCACACCACTATGGCAAACCGCTTGGTTGGCCAGAGATTGGAATGCTTTGTTTGGTGCTGGTGACGAGTTGGTGAAATTTCTCCCCACGCTGGCCAATCCAAAATACGTTTCCCATAACAAGAAGAAATTCAACAACTTCAAGACTCATTGCGATACTCTGCAGAAATTGATTTCCGAGTACCGAACGGCGGCCGGGAAAAAAGACTCCGTTTCGATTTCCCGACTGCTTCCCCGCATCAAGGCGGAATTGGACACGACTAAAGCCGGGCTGCAGCCGATTCCCTACCCTGGCTTCGACCGTCTCCATTGCCAGGTCGAACAGTTTGTGGCCGAACGGCGGGATAATAAGTGCAATAGCAAGTGCCAGAGGAAAACGACTGATAAGATACTGACTTTGCTGGCCAAATTGAACACCAGCAAGGTGCCGGAAGAGATAAGCAAGAGTGCCGAGTTGATGCGGGAGGAGTTTGTGTTTTTCAACAAGTTGGGAGGGCAGATAAAGGCGGCGTTGGTGAAGGGGGATCAAGCCCAATATGAACTGCAGCTGACCCAATTACAGGTCCGCCTGAACAACTTCATGTATTTCTACTTGCAGTAAGACATTGGTAAGGATGATGTTACCCGCGCCCGTCGGTGAAAGGGGAGGGGATAACGCTGAACCGGGATGACGATTCGACCCGGGCCCAACGGCATGTGTCTCCAATGAATCCCTCCGATCATTAACGATATTCATACCAAAAAGACATCGTTCACTCATCCAAATCTTGCATTTCCCCCGTTTCTTTGGCGGTGAAAGTGAAGAGATGACGACAAAATATTCACTCCAGACGGGGATAAAGCCATGCCGAGGAATGCAAGAACCGTCAAATCGGCGCGCAAGGGGGAAAAGAATCTGTGGCACCCCTGTGGCCTGCAGAATCTACGGCCTGACCGATTTGTATCCGTGGCCAACCGCATCCTTCGCGGCCGGTATAGAATGCTTAACTGGAGGGTCGAGCGACCAGTGCAGGCCTGACGACCCCATATACCGGGATGTCTTATCATTCAAACCCCGGCGAAGTGATTGATAATACCGTTCGGGCCGCGTCTGAATACTGCTTTGCATGCATTGGGCAGATATACCCCTCATGGTGCGGCCCGCATTCAGAAAGCTGAACAGAATTGTAATAGATAAATGACGGCTTCCTCATCCAAAATTAACGTTTGGCCAATTCATTACTGCCCGTTGACAAGAAAAGGTCAGACCGTCACGTGCGTGACGGCAACAAACCGTTGAACCATAGGACAAAGAGAAGGAACGAACGTATGCACAATCGGGCAAAAACAAGGATGTTAAGAACGCCTGCTTGGGGGAGAATCTTCCTAACCGCGATGTTGGCTACCGGTGTGATGATGGGTCCGCTGGCGATGCCAGCCTTCGCCGAGAATACGCATGTGAGCGGGACGGTGGTCGACGCCAAGACCGGCGAACCATTAATCGGCGTCTCAGTCATGCTGGAAAACACAACCAAGGGCGCCAAAACAAACCTCAGCGGCAAATTCATCATTCGTGATGTGGCCGTCGACTCCTGCACCCTGGTGGTCAGCAGCATGGGCTATGCGACAACGAGAATCGAGGGGGTCGAAGTCAAAAAAGAAGGAACCGACCTCACCATCGCTTTGACCTCATCGGTCATTGATGTCCAAAAACAAGTCGTGGTTAGGGCCAAGAGAACCCAGAATACCGAGGCGGGGTTACTACGCGATCGGCAGGCATCAGTGGCTGTCAAAGATGCCATCAGCGCGCAGGCCATCTCTCGCTCCGGAAGCTCAAATGCCGCGCAGGCGATGTCGCGCGTCACCGGCGCCACCACCGATGGCCGGTACGTGTATATCCGCGGTCTTGGCGACCGGTACGCCAATACGCAATTGAACGGCAGCATACTGCCGACTCCGGACCCTGAAAAACAGGCGGTGCCGCTGGATCTGGTGCCGTCCGAACTTCTGGACAATATCGTTGTCACCAAAAGCTTTACGGCCGATATGTCGGGCAACTTCTCCGGCGGTAGTGTCAATCTGGTCACCAAGGACTTTCCCGAAAGGCGCATGTTCTCTTTTTCCGCCGGTTCCTCCTATAACTCCGTATTTACCGGAAAAGAAGTGATCGGGAACTCCAGAAGCTCGACCGATTGGCTGGGATATGACGATGGCACGCGCGCCATCCCTGATTTCATCAAAAATAATCTCGATCGCGTGCCCACCTATTTTTCCTACTATAGCAAGCCCCGCGATTCCCAACAAGCCCTCTTTCTGGACAGCTTGTGCCGGGCTTTCCGCCCCGAATTCAGTCCGAAAAAGATGCAGGCGCCGCTCAACCAAAACTTCGCCCTCTCATACGGCGACAATCTGCCGCTTTTCGGCCGTCCGCTGGGAGTAATTGGCAGTCTCGCCTATGACCGGAGCCAGATGGCCTATACGGGCGGCCGGCAAACGATGTACGTGGCGCTAACCAGCACCTCCCTGGACACGATCAACGATTTCACCGACGACCGCGGCGTGGATAATGTCCTCTGGGGTGGGCTGGGGAGCGCCAATTACAGCCTGGCGACCAACCACACCATCGGCGTCAGATATGTCTACAACCGCAACGGCTATTCGGAGACAAGGTTTCTCAGAGGTCCGATGAAGGATTTTGATCCGAACCAGACCTACGAATCTCACGACGCCGACTACATCGAGCGTACCCTGCGAAGCATCCAAGTCAGTGGAAATCACCAACTCAACCTTGGATTGCCGGTGAAGATCGAATGGAAGTACAGCGATTCCAAGACGGTGCAGAAAGAAACCCTTCGGCAATTCGTCACCTCGATCACCGTCGACTCGACGACCACGCCCTGGGATACCCTCCAATTGTCGATAATCGGCAGTATCTTTCCGGCGGTGTACTGGCGAGACATCAACGAAAAGAACCATGAATTCAATCTTGACCTCAGGGTACCGCTGACCAAGCAGACGTCGGTTAAGTTCGGCGGAAGCTACCTGGACAAGGAACGTACTTTCCGGCAGATCATTCTCAAGTTCAATGCCCCCGGCGATACCCTGCTCCGCAGTTTACACGGCGACCTGGATGCGTGGGCCGCTTCCAGCGGGTTGACCGACAGCACCGGGCGCTATTACACGTTCCAGAATCCCGTCATCCGTTTTCCCTCTACGAGTAACGAGTATGACGGCAGCCAAAAGATCCCGGCATGGTATGTGATGCTGGAAACGCCGTTGGTCAAGAACCTGCGTCTCTCCGCCGGCATTCGCCATGAGCGGACCGATATGCAATCGCTCTCCCTTGAGCTACAGCCGGGAGGAGGTAGGATCAATACCAGCGCCTACCTTCCCTCCCTCAATCTGGTTTATGCCCTGACATCCACCATGAACCTGCGCACTGCCTACAGCCGCACGTTGGCGCGTCCGAACCTTCGCGAAATAGCCCGATTCCGCTCCACCGATTTCGCGGCTTCGAAATATTATTACGGCAACGATAGCCTGCGGATTACCCGGATCACCAACTATGACCTCCGTTGGGAATGGTTCATGCGTCCCGGCGAAATCCTCGCCGCCAGCGCATTCTACAAGGAGTTTATCGATCCAATTGAAATCGCCTATACCAATGACAATTGGGATCGATATCCGACCAATTCGCCAACCGCACGGAACTACGGTTTGGAGTTTGAATTCCGCAAGCGGTTCGACCGGTTCACCCATTACCTGACCAATTTCAATATGGGCGGCAATCTGACCCTGGTCCACTCCGCAATCAAGATTCCGGAGTCGGAATTGATGGTCATGCGCGGCCTTGATCCCCAGATCAGCGATACGCGGCCGATGGCTAACCAATCACCATATATCGCAAATATCATGGTTGGGTACGACAACGCGGCCAAAGGGACCGCGGCAACCCTGCTCTATAATGTGTTCGGCCGGCGGTTCTATTACAACGCCCCCGGCGGCGCCCCGGATATCTACGAAATGCCGCGTCCCCTGCTGGATATGACGTTTTCCCAAAAAGTGTTTTACGGCATTACGCTCAAGGCCTCGGCCAAGAACCTGCTGAATTCACATTTTGAGGCCGACTACCTCTATCTTGGTTCGGGCCAAAAGACAGTCTTTAGACGATACGATCTGGGCCGTTCCTTCTCGATCGGCTTTAACTATAGGATTTCCTAACGGTAAGAAGTATGAAAACCGATTCCTTTGGGCCCAGGTTGCGTCTCCGGTCAACTGGAGACATAAAATTTCCCTGTCGGAAGACGGGAAAGTTAGGCGTGTGTTATTCTCGCCTGCGTCGGTTGAGCCGAATTTTCGACGTTCAGGCGACAAACCTCAATTCTGTCTCAACGCAGTGCATTCAAAACCTGGACCCACGCAAAGGAGGTGACGAATTTAGGAAAATCCACCTTGGTCACATGATTGAAGATCTTTCAGCGAAGCAGACCGTTTTAAATCTTGACTCTATGCGAGGAGAATAAGGCTCATGTACAAGAAAATTCTAGTCTTGCTGGCGATCTTGACCCTGCCGGGGTTATGTTTCGCCCAGTACGATGAAACGAGCTGGCCGGTCATTCCGGTCGGATCTGGGGCGGGCACACATACCGTCCTGCCGGCGGGCATTTACACCTGGAATGCCGGCAATGTATACAATATCAAGGGATTCATATTCCTTGCCCCCGGGGCTGTGCTAAACATTCAGCCCGGGACGATCGTCAAGGGCGACCCGGGCCAAGGGACTCAAGCGTCAGCCTTGATCGTTTCCCGCGGAGCTCAGATTTTTGCCCTCGGCACCCGCCAACTGCCAATTATCTTTACGACGATGCTTGATATGGTCGCCGATACCGGCGATCTTGCCGACATCCCCAGCAGTCGCGGCCTTTGGGGCGGCTTAGTCCTGGAAGGCCGGGGATTCATCTGCGCCTCCGGCGGCGAGTCCGCCATCGAGGGAGTTCCGGCTTTTCCGGGCATCGAATCGTATAGCCGCTATGGCGGCGGTCTTGATCCCGATTGCCATGACAACTCCGGCACCCTTCAGTATGTCTCCATCCGCCATCCCGGATCGATTCTGGAAGCCAACGTCGAGATCAACGGCTTGAGCTTGGCCGGGATAGGCGATGGGACGACTATCGACCATATCGAAGTCTTCATGTCGAACGATGACGACATCGAGTACTGGGGCGGCAGCGTCAACACCAAGTACACCTGCATTGTATACGGCGATGACGATGGCTGGGACACCGACGAATGCTGGAACGGGATAAATCAGTTTGGGCTGATGATCAAACACCCCGCCTGGGGCGATCGGGAAACCGAAAACGACGGCCGTCAGGAAGCGGCGTGGACCGACACAACCACCATGGCCTCGCAGACCGTTCCAACAGGCTGGGGCTGCAACTATAACAACGGCCAGCAGTATTATAGACTTCATACCAACCTGACCATGATCGGACAGGGTCCGCAGTGGAATGACGATGAAGGCAACCGTACACTATTGCGCGAGAACTATCGCGGATACTGGTACAATAACCTCTTCATGGAGCAGCCGAAGCAGGCCTTGGATATCGATTGCCCGGGCGGGGTTGGCAACATCGATGTGCAGCCGAGCTCGACCCGCAATCTGCCGTCCGGCCTTGCCTCTATCGGGGCCGGTCACCCGCTGTTGGACCTGGTCAACAACTTCTGGTACAAGTGCTACAACCTGCCGAGCGGCCCGCCGCTGCCGGACATGCAGAACTTCCAGTCCTCCGGTGGAAAGACCGGCCTGGCCTGGCAGCGTGTCATTCAGGACCTTTTCGGCGACAGCATCGCCCCCAACTACTCCATTACGGGGAAGAATCACTTCGGTATCAACCCGATGCTGATGAGTTACGAAGTGGTCAATCCGCCGGTTCGGCATGGAATCATGAATCCGGTTCCGCAACCCGGCAGCCCGCTCATCGGCGCCGCGGTGGTTCCGCCTTATGCCCAGCCGAATGGTACGTATGTACCGGTGACCTATACCGGCGGCTTTGCCCCCGGTGTCGATATCAAGAACTCCTGGGTTTGGGGCTGGACATTCTCGTCCGTAGCCAATATCCTAGGTGAGGGTTCCTGCTGCGTTAAGGCTGGTGATGTCAACAGCGATAATGCCGTGAACGTAGGAGACGCCGTTTATGTCGTCAACTACGTGTTCAAGAACGGTCCGGCGCCGGCGTGCCGTCCGCAGGCGGACGCCAACAGCGATCGGGCCGTGAACATCGGCGATGCCGTGTATATCATCAACTATGTCTTCAAAAGTGGTCCCGCCCCGGCGTGTGGTCCTACTCTCTAGAATAGATTTCCCTTTCTCTTGTCCTATCGTTCATCAAACAATGGGAACCGTTTCAACGGGCGGTTCCCATTCTCATTCGGTCCCGTCATCTGCAGCCGCTGAAATAACTGCCTCATACAAAGCGAGAAATGGCGCCCGTACAGGCCCGCCGGGTCATCATCGTGCCGCGTCGGGGAAGGACGAACCTAAGGGATAGACAATCCTTGTCGTGCGATGATGGGGCGCCATGCTCCAGGGAGTCTCTTCCCATCCGTCGCCCCTGCAGACCGATTGCTCGAGAGGTTGCATTGGATGATAATCAAGAGAGTGGAATAATCTGTCCGGACATGACCGGCTAATGTTTCATTCCGGCAGGCTTATCGATCGAAGACCTCTGGCAGCTCTCGCTCCATTCTATGAACTCTCCCCCGCATCGGCAAAACGGTATCCGACCGCACGTACTGTTTCGATATATTTTCCGTATGGTCCGAGTTTCTTTCGTAGGGAGACAATGTGGACGTCAATCGAACGACTGGCGATCCTGTGATCGTCGCTCCGGATGGCATTAACTATTTGTTGACGCGTGAATACCCACCCCGGCTTGGAAGTGAGAAGGTGAAGTATCTGAAACTCCATAAAGGTCAATGAGATCGTTTTGTCCTTGATACGTACTTCCCGCCGTCCCGTATAGATGACCAAATCATTGAGCTTTATGGGATTCTCGTCACCATTGACCTGGACACGATGCTTTCTGCGCAAGACCGCTTGAACCCTAGCCAGAAGCACGCGAGGACTAAACGGCTTGACTATATAATCATCGGCCCCCAGCTCCAGACCGACCACGATATCGGTGTCCTCCCGTTTGGCAGTCACGATTATTACCGGCAGCGCTGCCGTTCTGGGGTCGCGCCTGAGGACATTGCAGATATCAAATCCATGCATGTCGGGAAGCTCTAAGTCGGAAAGCACCAAGTCATAAGATTCCGCTTGGATGGCCTTTATCGCCGACGAGCCTGTTTCGAAACAAGTAACGCTATATCCGTGATTGACTAAATTCAATCGTATCAGTTCCCGTATATTAACGTCTCCCTCGATGACCAGCAGGCGTTCCCTCGGCATACGACTCGCTCCCAATAGCCACAGAATTCACAGGGAAGATATCCTCAGATCGTTAGGGGACTAT
Source organism: uncultured Ignavibacteriales bacterium (assembly GCA_964585635.1). Lineage (GTDB taxonomy): Bacteria > Zixibacteria > MSB-5A5 > GN15 > JAAZOE01 > CAZPEV01. The sequence continues at coordinate 12,205 of CAZPEV010000045.1, read as the reverse complement.
TAGTTTTATGTTAGTTTATAATTAATCGACTGGCGCTCGCCCGCATGGGGCGATCCAGTCTTAAGAGGCCACACCCGGCCGGACCCGTTCTCTGAATCTTTCTGGCCGCCGCAAACCATCGTAAGGCTCCACAGGAGCGCCGCCCTGCCCGTGCCCCGGTCGCCTTTATCAATAACGGCGCAGGCAGGGGCGAAATCGGGATATCTCCTGGAGGACGGCTCTTACCCATTATTAATAATTTCCTCATATTATCCATACATAGGGCAACGATTTTAGGGACGGGAAAATAGGAATCGATGCCCGGCCGATGAGTTTCCGGTCATCCGTTCAGGGAGCAGCCGAGGTCATGTGTGCACGATTAACGATATCATCAGAGATAGCGAGCGCATAAGCATAATTTCCAACGATTGTGACCCGACGCCTATTCCCAAGAGTTGGCGGCCGTTGCTGGACGCCTGCGATGTGCTCGTCGCCATTCCGGATATGCATATGTATCATTACAGTTCGCCACTCGACGGATTCAGATGCGGGGCCGAAGCGATGCTGAGCTTTCTTCAGCATCTGGAACGCATCAGACGGTCATATCCGGATCGGCGTCTTCGTATTCTCCAGTTGGGTGATCTATATGAACTTTGGTTTTCGCATCCGCACAACGGGCGCCAAATGATACCCAGAGATATTTGGACCTCTCATCCGTTGTATCAGGAAATCCACCGCTTGTTTCGTCTTTTGCGGGTGGAGCGGATCTGTGGCAATCACGATTATCGATATATCACCGAAAACGATGTCCGGCTGGCGGTTAGGGACGGCGGGGTTCACCTTGAACACGGATTTGCGGCCGACCGCTGGTATCATTTTTCCAATCCCCGCCGTCCCATTTGGCGTACCGCCATGGCGGCCCTGAAAACATTACGACGCGTCGAATCCAACTTCCGTGGGGCCCCCGCAATCAGCGATGACATCCCCTTGCTTCGCAGCAGGGCATGGGGAGTCGGATCGGGCGAGATGGAATTGGATGGATTCACCCGGCAGGACGATTATCGACAACGTTCTCTACTCCACTATACTCATGTGCTTCGGGATCAGCAGAATGAAGGGCATCCAGTCCGCCTTCTCCTCGTAGGGCACACACATAAGCCATACATCGATGCCAATTTTGCCGACGGCCGCGGTTTGTACTTGGACGCCGGGGCCTGGTCGTATGGCCGCTCCGATTTCGCCGTCGTAACCAATGATGAAGTGGCTGTCTGTCATTATGCCCGGTCGGCGGACGTGGGAGCGGTGCTTCAATATCGTCAGGCGGTTTAAGATACGACGCTGCTCCCGGATCGAAGAGAACTGGAGTTGGCTGCGTCCCGGTAGACTCGAATGCTTCTACTTGGAATTGGACACGATGATACAGATTGCCCGTGCGGATGCGTCGAACGTAATCCAAAGAGAAATTCGTGCCGTGCATAAGAGAAAATTTGTCAGGTATCCTTCCCCTGCGTAGGCCTATAACCGCTTGTTATTCAATATATTATCCGACCGCTTTTAGATAATCGACGACCGGTTGGAAGGTTCGAAGATCGTCCAGCCGGGGGAGCTTTTTACGCCGCGTTTTCAATTACCCAATTGCGGAAAGTGTCTCGAAGAACCCGCTATTAATATCCATTTTATTTACAGCGAGTTGGGGGCTTGTTTTGAATCTCCGACCTCTCTCTCCGCATTCCAATCATTCAGCTCCTCCATTCGTGGCAGCGTCAATTCGGGAGTGAAAACAAGATTCCGATTTGAGGAGCCCAATCGGTCGCCTTCGACGATATCCCCAAAGCGTTGTCGAATTTGAGAGAGGCGAAGTCTGTCATGAGCCAGCACACGCCGGTGTTCAGGTCCCACTCGTCCGGCGCTCCGGTCTCGCCCCCTTCGATCCCGAGGTACACCCTCCAGGCGGGCGAAAGACGCTTAAGGTACTCGATGGCCGTCTCACCGACATCCAGACTTGAAGCCTCCCGGTTCCATTCCAAGCAGGTTCGAAATGTCATGGTGCCCCAGGAGTACCCTCTGACAAGGCCGATACCGGGTTTGAAATCCCACTCCGAGTCGCCGATCAGTATTTTGTCCTTCTGCGACGGAGCGGTGATCTCCAGGTAACTGAAGACTTCCGGACGATGGTCACTTTCTGTCATCCATCGGAAGCGCAGTTGTCCCTCTATGTCGCCGAAGCCGGATTCATCGATCTTGGCCGAAGTGGCGGAGGGGTCGTCGGGCGATTTCCTAAATGTGGCCGTGATGAAAGCGGCCTCGAATTCGAGCGCCAGCCGGTCGGTCACACCATAGGCGATGAACACCTGCTCTTTGGAGCTTCGGTAACTGCCTCGGAAATCTTCGTCGAGTCCGAAGCCCAACTTGGCGGGCTGGTACTCCCAATTGTGATCGCGAGAGTATTCATAAAATGGGCAGAGCAGAAACTGGCCCCGGCAGACATAGGTCCCAAACATCGAGGTTGGAATCCCGGCGCCCCTGTCCTGCAAGTACCTTGGCAGGGCATAGTCCTGGGCCTGGGCCGAGTTGGGCAGGCCGGCAACGCCAAAAGCATGAATGAGAACCACAAGGGAGGCGATTTTTGCACTAGGGGTTCTCATGGATGACGTCCTCCTTATTGGTCTTCACATCTCAGGCGAGGGGCGGCCGCCTTTCATACCGTCGTACAGCACCTTTCCTCCCCGGTAGGATGGGTTTATGCTATGAACCATTATCATATTCAAGTGGTTTTTCTTTATACTTCCTGGGTTAGGTTCCAAAATGGTATATGAGACCGGCATAGACTACCCGGGCGTCGCGGGTAGTCTTCGCATCACGGTTTAATTCCGGTGTGCGAAGTTCGATTTTCTGATTCCGTGTCCTGAACGCATCGGAGATTGTGAAGACTACCGATAATTTGTCATCCATCAGGTTTTGCCGGGCGCCAAAATTCGCCACAAAACTAGCCCGGTATTTGCCCTGCGGGGTCAACCGGGAGGACCGATAATACGAATTCATCTGCACTATGGTTTGCGGCCGCAATTTCACGTTGACGTTGAAGTTGCCGCTCCATGAGATAATTGATTTGTTTTTGCTGAAGCCAATATTGGAGGCATCGATCGTGTTATAGAAGGCATTGGCGCTTAGGTCGGCATTCAGGTACTTGCCCAACGAACCGTCAAGAGTCAATTCCACACCCGCCGATTGATCACTGGACAGGTTCTGGCTGGTAATAAGCAAAATCGAATCTTGGATTCGTTCCGTTACAGAGGTGAACCCATTGTACCGGTACCGATAATAGACGGACGGAGTCATGGTAAGCTGACCATTTCGCGATTGCCAACCGAGTTCGACCGAATGAATGTACTCCGGCAGAAGATTTGGGTTGCCGGCGTCTACAGTCAAGGGGTCACTATGCTCGGGAAACGGGTTTAGTTCCTCCCCCTCGGGGCGATTTGTGCGCCGACTGTAATTGAGCTGCAATTCCGAGTTCTCATTCAGCCGATACCCCAGATGCACGGAGGGGTAAAAATTGGAATAGTCATTCTTAATGGTCGCGTCGGTGTTTACCAATGTGGATCTGTGGTTCACGTATTCGAAACGCAGACCGCCCAAAAGACTGAACCGCTCAAAGGTGTGCTCGAAGGTGCCGTATAATGCGTAGATTGCCTCATCATAGAGAAAACGGTTGGTCTTGGCGGTATCGGTCACAAAGACCCCGCGGCTACTGTCAAAATACGCGGCATAGACATCAAAGTCTTGTTTCATCGCTTCACGCGTAAAGCCGGATTCAAATGTGGAATTTTCTGATATGGGATTGGCATATTCCACGGACAACTGATTCTGTTTTTCACCCTGTTTGATCAGGGTGTTATCATAACTGGGCGCGTGTTCCGGAAGCAGAAACGTCTCGGTATAATGATCATCTTCGCTTTCCGGTTGGTCCGAGATATTGAATTCGACATGGACATTATGATCCTTTTTCGCAAAGGAGTGGTCAAAGTAGACGGTCGCTTCGCTTTCGCGCTCGTGTTCATAGTCACGGAGGTCGCGGTCGTACGCACTCGCGACGACCGCTTCATTATTCTGGAACATCCGTCGTGACGTCGCTGTCCGGGTAAACCCCTTATGGAAATAATTTCCGGAGAGGCCACACCGATTCGTTTCGTTCAGATTATAATCGACGCCCAAGGCGGCTATATGAGACAACGGGCGGTCGAACATGGCGTCATCTTCATTATAATAACTGTTGGTATCCCCGCTCTGATAGTGATAGCTGCGGCCATCATGGGAATAACGATTACGGTTGTCCTGGCGCAGCCCGTAGCTGCCATAGAGATTAAAATGACCCGGATTGTAGTTTAGACTGACATTCCCGTTGTATCGGCGGTCCGGACCGCCATTGATGGAAACGGTGCCGCCTAAACCCTTGGTCGTATTCTTCTTGAGAACCAGATTGATTATACCGGAAGTCCCATCGGGTTTGTATTTGGCCGAGGGATTGGTGATAACCTCGATTCTTTCAATCGAGTTGGCGGGCATTTGCTGCAGAACATCGGCCCGACTCTTACCCATCAAGGGCGATGTCCGCCCATTGATTAACATCAAGACATTGCTGGAACCCCGCAGGCTGACATTCCCATCGATATCGACCGACACCGACGGTATATTTTGAAGCAATTCGCTGGTCGACCCGGCTTGACCCAGGACATCCTTTTCAATGGTATATATCTTTCGGTCAATGGAATTGATGAACGCCTTTTTCTCGCCGGTCACCACGGTCCCTTTCAGGATCACGGCCGTTTCCGTCATTGAAAGCGTTCCGATATCCTTTTTCAGGTGCTGGGAATCGATGGGGAAAGCACCGGAATTGATCTCCGCGTACCCAATACAACTAAAGACTGCGTAGTAATTGCCATCTGGAATATGATCTACGACAAATCTCCCTTTCGCGTCTGTCATGGTCCCGGATACCATCGCGCTGTCGTCCTGAGCGAAGACGACCACACTGACATTTTCAAGTGGTTGATGAGTTGCCTTCGCCACTATTGAACCGGTTATAGCGCCGCCAGTGGGGCGTTGGGCAAAAAGGTTAACGGACGACAAAAAAATGCAGATTACGCTGATAAGAGACGCGCATCGGTACATATAAGCCCTTCCTATTGTGGCAAACCCCGAGCAATTCCAAAAATCCTAGGCAATAAATATGAAAAGATCATGAAGGCGACTCTCTTTTCAACAGGCGATACCCCACCGGCAAGGCGAAAAAGAGCAGGAGACTCGAGACCGAGAAGCCGCCGATGACCGCGATCGCCAACGGCTGTTGCATCTGCGCTCCCGTCCCCAAGCCCAGAGCCAGCGGCATCAACGCCAGGATGGCGGCCAGCGTGGTCATGATGATGGGGCGGGCCCTCATGCGGCTGGCGGCGATCAACGCCGAATCGATATCCATGCCGGCGGAGATCGACGACTTGACCTGGTGCATGACGAAGATGCCGTTCTCGGCGACGATGCCGATAATCATGATCAGCCCGACAAAACTGGAAATGTTGAAACTGATCCCCGTGATCCAGAGCGCCGATAGCACCCCGATTAGAGGAAGGACGCTGACCATGAGAACCGAGAAGGGGACAGCCAGATCGCCGAATTCAAACAGCAGGACAACAAACACGAGGATAAATGCGATCAGGGCCACCAACAGCAGGCTTCGAAATGACTCCTGTTGCGTTTGGTAGACACCCCCATACTCGACCGTTATGCCCTTGGAGATCTTCGTTTGGGAGGAAAGAACCCGTTTGATATTGCTGATGGTGTGACCCAGATCGCGGCCCTCGATTCGCGCCGATACCGCGATATATTGGCGTAGTCCTTCACGGTAGATTTCGGCCTGCCCGGCGGTTTTTTCAATCGTGGCGATGGTGGTCAACGGTACGGCGATGCCGGCGTTGTTGACCACCCGCAGATTCTCGATGCGGTCGAGGTCATGCCGGTAAATCTCCGGAAAGCGCACTCGAATCCCGATCAATTTCTCGCCTTTCTGGATGCTGCTTTCGACGTTTCCTTCCATTATGGCGCCGAGTTGTCCCTGGACGTCGGCTGCGGTCAAGCCCGCCATGGCGGCTTTGGCCGGATCGACATTGATGATGAAGGACGGCCCGGAGATGACCACCCCGTTGAAGATGTCCACGACCCCCGGCACACCCTCGATCAGTTTCGCGTACTCCTCCGCCTTGGTCTGAAGCAATGCCGGATCGTTGCCAAACAGCTTGATCTCAATCGGCTTGGGGTTGTTGATGAGGTCGCCGATGACGTCCATCATCAATTGTCCGAAATCGACTTCAAGTGAAGGCAGCGAGGATTCGATTTTGGTGCGGACCTCGCTGATGATATCGTCGACGGTGCGCGACCGCTGGTTCTTGAGCTTGACGAGAAAGTCGCCGGTGTTCGGTTCGGTCAGGAAGAATCCCAGTTGGGTGCCGGTCCGCCGCGAATATGATTCCACCTCGGGAATGCCCATCAGAATCTGTTCTACGTTCCGGAGTATCCGGTCGGTCTCGTCAAGTGATGTTCCCGCCGGGGAAGTATAGTCCAGGACAAATGTTCCCTCATCCATATCGGGCATAAACCCGCTGCCGACTCGGGAGTAGATAATATAGGAGGCCCCCAGGATTATCAGCGTCAAGGGGATGATTGCCAGGCGATACCGCAGCAATCGCCGCAGTGCTCGCTCGTGCCAGCGAGAAAATCGGGACTCCCGCATGGTTTTGGCGATTTCGTGCTTGATGTCGGTCACCCGCAATATGATTGCTGCCAGCAGGGGCGTCAGGGTGATGGATAGCAGAAAGGAAATTGACAACGCAATAATCATGGTTTTCGAAAGCGAGGCGAAAAAAGCCCCGGTCACACCGCCAAGGAAGGCGAGGGGAATATTGATGACCACGGTACTGGCGGTCGATCCTATGATAGCCGGCATCAATTCCTTGAGCGAAGCGGTGGCCATTGCTCCAAAATAGGACTTGCCCGGCGGGTCGCTTTCCTGCTGCCGGGTGAATTGAACGAAGATATTTTCCACGACGACGATGGAATCGTCGATGATCAACCCTACCGCGGCGGCTATCCCTCCCAAGGTCATGATGTTGATTGTCTCACCGATCGCGTACAGACAGGCCAGCGTCGTCGCGATGGTGACAGGCACCACGACAAGCATGACCGAGGTCACCCGCCAGCTTCGTAAAAAGACGAGTAGCACGACCATCGACAGAAAGATGCCGACGATGATGCTGTCGCGCGTGCTCGAGATGGAGCTCTTGATAAAATCGCTTTGATCATACCAGTTCTCGAACCGCAGATCAGCGGGGAGCGTCAACCGCGCCACGGCGGCTTTGACGTCCTGCCCGATCTGCACCGTACTGCCAGTCGGTTGCTTGATGATGCTGATCAGAACGGCCGGTTCACCATGGGCGGTGGTGCGGATATACGTGGGTGCGACCGAGGGTTTGACCTCGGCGACATCGCCGATATGGATCGGAACGCCGTTCCGGACGGCAATGACGACCGAGCCGATATCATCGGTGTTCGTAAGCAATCCCGAAACCAGCGAAAGATAGATCTGGTAATTGTTGTCAACCAGGCCGGTCGCTTCCACCAGGTTCGCTTTCCGGATAGCCTCGGAAACCTGACGGATGTCCAATCGATAGGCGGCCAGTTTCTCCGGATCGACCGTTACCACAAACTCACGGGTCTCCCCGCCGGTCACCTCGACTCGGGCGACGCCGTTTACCTGCATTATGGCCGGACGAATCTGGTAATAAGCGATATCCCGCAATTCGACCTGGTTCAGCTTGTCCGACGTCAGACTGTATCCCAGAATCGGGAATACCGCCACGCTCATCTGCTCCGCCTGGATCGAAACGGTTGGAGGAAGAGAACTTTGGGTCTCGGTGATGCGGCTATGAAGTATCTGAAGTGTCTTCTCCACGTCGGTGCCCCAGTCCAACCCGAGCGATATCTCGGTCGATCCCCGGCCGGTTATGGAGCGGACGATTTTGATTCCCCGGATGGAACTGGCCACTTCTTCCAGCGGCTTGGTGACCTCGATCATCATCCGTTCGGCCGGTTGCTCGCCGTTGTCGGCCAGAATAACGATGCGCGGAAAGGTAATTTCCGGGAATAGAGACACCGGCAGCCGCAGCGTCGACAAAATCCCGGCGGCGGCCAGGATGGCGGCGCAGAATATCACGACCGTGGCGCGGCGACGGACATGATCGAACAGGGTCATGGAACCCTCTGCGGCCCGATACTCACGCGCGTGGAATCCGAGAGGGCATAATGCCCTTCCGTTATAACGGGCGTTCCCAATCGAAGGTCATCGCCGGAAATTTCTGCGGTCGCATCCGTAACGACGCCGATTTGCACCCGATGGGTCACGGCCAGCGAATCCGACGTGACCGTCATGATGGAATAGGTATTGGTTTCATCATCGCGCAGAAGAGCGGACTTGGGCGCCAACAGTACGCCCTCATGTTCACCGACCACGATGAAAGCGGTTCCGACCATGCCGGTTGTCAGCAGGCCGCGCCGTCCGCTCGCCGGAGTGAATTCCAGCCGCGCCCGAAGGGTCTGGCTGGAGATGTCCGACTGCGGACTGAAAGCCCGCACGGTTGCGGCAAAAATCTTCTCGGGCAGCGACGGAAACTGAATCCGACTCTCCTGGCCGACTTTTATTGCAGCGGCATCCCTCAGGGGAATCTCCGCAATAAAGTCGAGGGTTGACAGATCGACCAGGGTGAACAACTCCGTGTTTTCGGCGACCAGTTCTCCCTCGGAGACATTTCGACCGGCCACTACCCCGCCGGAGACGGCTTTGATGGGCACCAGATTTTGCGTCGCCCGGGCAAGTTTCAGCGCCTGGGCTGCTTCTTGTTTCTGTTCCAGGGTGAGGGCCGATGCCGCCAACGCCTCCGCCCCGGCTATGGCCTGTTGTGATTCCCGGGATTGGATGACGGCCAGGGTATCGCCCGGTTTGACCGTGGCGCCTTCCAGAACGGCGATCCTGATCACCATCCCGGAGATCGGAGAAAGGACGGTCTCTTTTCTTTGGGCCTCGGTCTTGCCGGTGGCTTCGACCAGGACATCCACGTTGCCCTGCCGGATCGGCACTGTCTTGACGACAACGACCGGGTCCGCGGCTGCCGGCGGATCATTCCCCGGGGTTTGCTGAGAACAACCGTTCCAGATCAGCAGGGCGGCTGTAATTGATAGTGTTATCGTTACTCGCATATTTGCACCTAATGAGCGGTAATCTGCTCCAACCTGGCCAAAAGGGTTTGTATTTGGGAGAGGATATCGAGTTCATCGAGCCTGGATTCAGTCAGGAACTGCTGGGCATTCAGGACATCAGCCGATAGCGCCCCTCCTCCGGCATACTTGGATTTCGTAAGCAGGAAATTCTCTTCGACCATCTTGCTGCCAGACCGGATGGCTTCCAGTCGAGACAACGCATGTGAAAGCTGTCGCCGGAGTTTGAGCGTCTCCGTGACGATTAAACGTCGTAGGATTTCGTTCTGGAACTGTACCGCTTCGGCTGATAACCGGCGCTGCTGGGTGCGCGCTTTCCGCCCGCCCCAATCAAACAGCGGCATCTCGAAGGCGACGCCGATCGAATACCCGGCGATGCCCGACCGTTCCGGATAGGGCAGGCGGAGATTATCCCTCGACGTCAAGAGCCCGGCATCGGCCACCAGGGAAATCGACGGGCGCCATTCCTGCCGAGTCGCCTGGATTTCGGTCAGGCTGCTCTTGTAATTGAGCGCGCCTATGGCCAGGTCAAGGTTGTTCGTGGAGTCGACGCCGACGGCCGCATCAATCGTTCCCCTGGCCAGGGTATCAAGGGAGCCGGCCAGAGTGAACGCGGTATCCTCGGGCGTTCCCATCAATCCGGCCAAGGTCAATTTGGTGATCGCCTCTGATTCCTCGGCTTGTTGAAGCGACATGTCGGCCGCGTTCACCTCCACCTGGGTCTTCAGGAAATCGGTGTAACCGACCGCGCCGGCCGCATTCAGTCGTTTCACGAGTTCCAAGTAATCGGCCAATTGAGCGGCGCTCTGCGCCCGCACGGCCGTCTCGGATCGGGCGCGAAGGGCTTCGAAGAAGGCTTCCTTGACCGCATACACCAGGTCGCGGGAGGCTGCCTGTCGTTCTTTCGCCAGCCGTTCCAGATCGATCCCCAGTTGCGTCAGGCGAAATCCCCTTTTCCCGCCGTCGTAGAGGGGCTGTTCCAGGACTATCTGGCTGCCCAACTGACCGCCGTCGGTAATCGCCGGATCATACCCAAAATGGCGCGATGAGGGCGCGTAACCGGCCCCGGCCAGAAACTTTAATTGAGGCAGGGCGGTCTTGGTCTCCACCGTTCGGGAAAACTCCGTCGAACGGATGGCATTGTCCGCCAAACGTAGGGCCGGACTGTTCGCTTGTGCTTTCGCAAGACACTGCTCCAGGCTTAGCACAGTCTGAGCTGAGGATAATTCTGGTGCAGAGTTGGCAATTACGGCAAACCCCGCAATAACCATCGCTGATTTCAACGTCGGTAATCTACTCATCATCCCATTCTGCAAATCCATGACAAGACTACACAAGACCGCGCTTCGATGCGGCTCCTCCGGCCTAAAACCGGCCGGTTATTCCGGGGCGAAAGAGAATGGCATTGTTGTTATCATATACTACGCCAAATGCCAGCGAAATTCCACGACTGACATGCCAGCGCGCCCCGAGCATCGCAAACGCTTCTCCACCGGCCAGTTCCGCTGTTTGTTCGGTAACGGTACCGCTAGAATTCCCTTCGCCAAGACCTGGGGCGGCTATCGTATTGGCAAAGCCTTCGGCGACCCAGTCCCAGCGCGGGCTTATATGATACTCAACGGCCGCCGCAAACGAGAAGATATTATTGAGCTTAACCCCGGCGGGTTCACCGAGCACCGTGTACCCGATATTGGCGTGTACATCATAATGCGAAAATCGGCGGCTGGCAATGGCATATCCGGCAAGATCCGTCTTTCCAGATCCAATAAGCCGATCTTTGGCCGTTGGGAATTTGATCTCGGCAGCAAAGGCTATCGCCGGACGTCTGGAGGTCTCTGAACCCACCAAGTAGGTCAATGTCGCTTCCAGGTCGCCGGCGCCCCTGGCGCGACGACCGGTATTGGGATGGATATCCGTCCCCGCCACCGGCTCCATGGCCAATTCCAGACGGCGTGTGAGGCCGTATTCGATGAGCATCGGGAAAGCCGACTCCCACCCTTCCGATGATGTTTGGTACTCAAAGGTGCCGTCGAATTCGAGCTTCCCTTTGTCTAGTATCCGGGCCGACTCAGTCTCCAGAGGTTGACCGGCAAATGCCGTATTTGCATTTAGTACAAGACCCAGGAAAGCTGCAGCTATAATGGTGCACCATCTGGTCATAGATTTCTCATCCCTTTCTACTACAGGTTATCCTTATTCCGAGACCTCAATGAAATCTGAACGCAACAGCGGCCCCTAAGACACCGAGCGACGGCGATGGTGATATGGATATATCCCCAAGCCGTTTGCTCCCATGTACGACCTGGTAGGCCACATAATTGCCCAGCAAGCACCCGGCCACGACATCGCTGATGTAATGCTTGTCTTCCTGCAGCCTCGACAGACCGACATAGCTTGCCGTCGCCTCGGCGATAATGCCCGGCACCAAACCATACCGATCGGCGATCACACCGGCCGAGGCAAAAGCGACGGTCGCATGCCCTGAGGGGAAGGAATAGGGGGCGCCGTCGGGCCGCGTGCGATTCAGCGCAACTTTGAGACCGGTGGACATGACGTCCGCGATCGCTTGGGCGCTGAAGAGGTCTGAACCCAACGCCGCCCAGCCGTTCCTGTGAAACAGCTTCCCGCCCAGATATAACGAGAGGGCGGCGGCGCCGTGGACAGCGCCGTTCCCCAAAAGGTTGCCGTACTCAAAGACCCGATCAGGCCCGTTTCGGTTGATCCAGGGTAGGTATGGCCGATTGGTTTCTCCTTGAACCAGCGTGGGAGTGAATGCCAATAGCGCTGCCAATCCCGCGGTCTGAGGCCTGAGTATAGTAGAAGAAGTGTTTCGGAACAGATCTTTAAACAGTTGCGGAGACTCCGCCGGGGAGGTCACATTGGCCCCCCAAGCGTTTATCCCCAG
>CAZPEV010000044.1:0-21191 GCA_964585635.1 uncultured Ignavibacteriales bacterium | reverse complement strand
GAGTGGCGCTCATCGGAGCGGCCGCGGCATCGCAGTTTTCACTCATCCCGCCCAACAACGCCTCCGGGAATTTTACCAAGGTGACCCAGCGGGTTCCGGTCAAGATTGCGCTTGACCGACCCCCGGCGTCCGGATCCGACTTGCCCATGACACTTCGGCCGGGAATGTCGGTCGAGGTGAAAATCCGCATGAAAGAAAAATAGGCCATGACTCCCACCCGGTGGCGCTCGTTTCGCAACAAGCTGCAGCAGGATTACCCGCAGCTTCGACCGGACCATCCCAGCTATCGCTGGCTGGTGCTGGGGTCGGTGATGATCGTTACTTTCATGGCCGTGCTCGACGCCACCATCGTCAACGTCGCCATTTCAAAACTCATGTCGTCGTTTGGCGTTTCCGTCGACCGAGTGGAATGGGTGGTGACGGCATACCTGTTGATATTCGGCGTGATTCTGCCGACTTCCGGATGGCTGGCCGACCACTGGGGATACAAGTTGGTTTTTTCGCTCGGCCTTATTCTATTCACGGTGGGGTCATTTCTGTGCAGCCTGGCCTGGAGCCTGGAGATTCTGATCGTCTTCCGCATTGTGCAGGGAGCAGGCGCCGGGGTGGTAATGCCGGTCGGACTGGCGATAATTACACGTGAATTTCCTCCCGAGAAACGCGGCATCGCCCTGGCCTTTTGGGCGGTGGCCGCCTCAGCCTCAGTTTCGCTGGGTCCCACCATGGGCGGCTACCTCATCGATAATTATTCCTGGCACGCCATTTTCGATATCAATGTTCCGATTGGAGTCTTCGGGTTGGCAGCGATCTTGGTTGTTCTTCGCGAGCAAAAGGCCGCGACCTCACGCGCCTTCGATTTCCTCGGCTTCCTTTCTTTGACCGGATGCCTGGCCACGCTTCTTTTGGCCCTGTCCAGCGGCAATTCCGCCTGGAACACCGGCGGCTGGACATCCAATTACATTCTCACCTGTTTCGCCATATCCGTCGTTTCACTGGTTGTTTTTCTCATCACCGAGCTTAGTATCGTCCATCCGTTGATTGATTTGACTCTGTTTAAAAACATCAGTTTCACGATCAGCAACTTTGTCGCCTTCTTGTTCGGCCTCGGGCTTTTCGGGAGCACCTTCATTTTGCCCATTTACCTCCAGAATTCCCTGGGGTACACCCCCCTTCAGGCCGGGATGGTCTTTCTGCCGGTCGGCTTCCTTCAGGGTCTTTCTGCACCTCTGGCGGGGTTGTTTTCGGATCGTTTCTCCCCCAAAATTCCCACTTTTCTGGGCATAATTCTCATGGCCGTCACCTTCTTTCAATTCAGTACGCTGTCATTTTTGACGGAACGGCACGACATCATGATGCCGCTCTATTTGCGCGGCATCGCCATGGGAATTCTTTTCGCCCCGCTGACCGTCATGGCCATCTCGGAAATATCGATGCGTCAGATCGCACAGGCTTCCGGGTTGCTCAATGTCATCCGGCAGATCGGCGGAAGTTTCGGCGTGGCGATCTTTGGCAGTCTCCTGACGCGGCGGGAGATTTATCATATGTCGATATATGGCCAGCAGATCAATGCGTCCTCCGAAACCTTTCGCGAAACCGTCACGAAACTTCAGGGCCATGCCATGCATGCCACCGGAAGCACTTTCGGCGCCGGCGCGGTCCAGGCCAAAACGCAGATTGCGTCATTTGTCGCCAATCAGGCCTTTATCAGGGCCATTGACGACGTCTTCCTGATCGCCGGAATCGTCATCTTGATTGCCGCGGTCCCGATCCTGTTTGTTCGCGTCCGCAAACATAAACCACCCCAGCCCGGGATGCAGCAGAAACCGGCCCCGGTTCCCATTGAGTAGGAGAAGATGAGAGCAACTGTGCTGATATCGGTTCCGGCGTTTATCTTACTCGCCGTTGGCGTCGCCGCCACCCCATCGCCGAGCGATTCGTTGACCATCGAAGAGGCGGTGCACCTGACGTTGGAGAATCATCCCGCCATTCGGCAGGCAAAATTCGGACTGAGTGCGTCGGAGGCGCGTATCGGAATCAGCCGGAGCGCACTCTACCCGGAGATATCGTTCTTCGGCGGGTATACGCGCCTCGGCCCGGTCGCCACCATCGACCTCAACAATAAGAACTTCCACCTTTATCCGGCCGACAATTTCGATTTCTTTCTCGGCCTTGATAAAACCCTCTACGACTGGGGCCGCACGGCGACTTCCATCAGATTGGCCCGCTCCGTGCGCCAGGAATCCGAAGAAAACATCGGCGTAGTCGAGTTCAATCTGGCCTACCAGACCATGGTCGCCTGCAACGCTATCATGATTCTACGCCAGAATATCGATGTCATTCAGGAGCAGATTGACGCCCTTGGCGGGCATGTGGAAGTGGCGCAAAAAAGGGTCAAAGCTGGTACCGCCACCGACTTTGACGTGCTGACCACGGAAGTCCGAATCGCGGCGGCTACCGATCAAAAAATCGAAGTCGCCCGAGCTCTGGAAAATCAGGAAATAGCCCTCCGGCAGTTGACCGGCTGGCCGACTGACCGGCCAATCAATCTGATCGGGGAGTTTACCGCTGCTTCATTACTCCTGAATCCCGATTCCCTTGTTTCCGCTGCAGATGCCCAACGCCCGGAAATGAGGATCGCCAGAGAAGCCGAAAATGTCGCGGCCGTAGAATCGCAGCTGAGTGCTTTGGGCCGAAAGCCGCTCCTGGCGATGAATATCACCACCGGATTCAAGAACGGCTATGTCCCCGATCTGAATAGGCTGAAGGGCAATTATACGGCCGGGCTGATGCTTCAGGTGCCCCTATATGACGGCCATCGTACTCGTCACCAGGAAGATGAAGCCCGGGCCGATTTAAATTCAGCGAGAGCGCATACCAGCGACCTCAGGCTACAAATCATAGCCGAGGTTCAGCAGGCCATCGCGGGCGTCAATTCGAGCCGAGACAAGATTGACAATGCCGAACTGCAGCTGAAGCAAGCCGAACAAGCGCTGGCAATGGCTCGCACCCGCTATGAAGCCGGTGTTATCACCAACTTGGATCTGCTCGATGCCGAAACGGCGCTGGCGCAGGCGAAATTGATCCGCCTGAAGGCCCTCTACGATTACACGGTAAGCCTTGTTGCCTTGAGCAGAGCGACTGGCAATAAGAGATGGTAATGCACGCGTATCGGCCGCCAAAGCAGGCGCTGATCGACCCGAATTCCGACCCGCATTTTCGCCGCAGGCGGGCGTCCAAACCTATGAGGTACTCCGCGGCAGGCACCGCGTGAGCAGGACAACCAGGGATTTTCACGCCAGGACGGCGTCGCGCCGTCGAATCACCGATAGAGGTTGTGCATCACACGGGTCGGGGTGGGCGATCCCCCCGCTGAAATCATAATGTCAAACAGGTCCGCATGCGACATGCGTCTCACAGACTCCGCCATGGATAGAGAAAAGCCCGACACGCATCGGGGCTTTTCTTCACTGAGGACATATGGTCGATAGAGGCCGGGATACAATACAAGGTTATCGGAAACCCCAGGCGGCAATACTAATCGCGCTTACTCCACCGGCAGCGTAGATAAGTCCTCCTGCTATCATTTGGTTGTCAGAAACGGTGAGCGCAAAGATCCGGCCGTTCGTTCCCGACCCGAATGTCGCCCATGACGAGTCGTTCCAGACGGCAATCTGATTAGCACTTACATTACCGGCGGTGTCAAACAGCCCTCCGGCGATCAGCATACTGTCATAGATAGTGAGAGTCATGACGATTCCGTTCAATCCGCTTCCGAGAGGCTCCCAAGGCGCACCATTCCAAAGCGCAATATTGTCGGCGCTTACCCCCCGGCCGTGCTAAACTCTCCTCCGCCAAACAATTTGTTGCCACCGACGGCGAGCGCAGCGACCGGGCCGTTCATTCCCGCCCCGAGAGACGCCCAGGCCGAACCATCCCAAGCCGCAATATCGTTGGCGCTCACCCCGCCGGCAGTGTCGATCGTGCCTCCCGCAATCAGTTTGCCGTCATAGACCGCGAGAGAATGGATCATTCCGCCTGTATCCGTCCCGAGGGGCCTCCAGGCCCAATGGCTGGTCGGGGCGACCGGCTTGTCATCATCCGAACAACTGACAGCGAGCATGCCCGCGATCGTCAAGAGACTGGTCGCCATGTAAGGAGTGAATCTCGATAGGTGCATAGGAAGGCTCCTGTTGTATACACGCACCAAATGAAGAGATGTCGGAGCGAATCCTGTCATAAGAATAGATAATTCTCCACATGATGTTGACCGAAACCGGTTATTTGTGAGTGGCAGGCGTCCTCGTCTGCTTCGCATAGAACTGGTTGATCCGATACAGAGTTATTTGGGGCTCCAGGCCGCAATATGACTTGCGGCTATTCCACCGGCGGTATCGAAGATCCCGGCGGCTATCAATTTGTCGCCATAGATGATAAGGGCCGAGACATCATAGTTCGTTCCCGATCCTAAAGACGCCCAAGACCGGCCATTCCAGGCGGCGATCCGTTCGGCGCCGACAGTGCCGGCGGAGTCGAATATGCCTCCGGCGATCACCATGCTGTCATAGACGGCGAGCGCTCTTACATCACCGCCCATCCCCCTCCCCATCAGTTCCCAGAGTGAACCATTCCAGGCCGCAATACGGCTGGCGTTCACCCCGCCGGCAATGGTGAAATCTCCCCCTGCGATCAAGGAATTGCCATCGACGGCGACCGCGTGCACGTTGCCGTTCATACCGGCCCCGATAGAAGACCAGGCATTCCCATCCCAGGTCGCGATGCCGTTGACGCTTGCGGCCCCGGCGGTGTCAAAGTCTCCCCCGGCGACGAGATTAGAGCCATCGGTCGTGAATGCATGGACACTGCCGTTCATCCCTTCACCGAGATTCGTCCAGGACGAACCGTCCCAGGCGGCCACATACTTGGCATTGGCCACGCCGGCGGTATTGAAATCTCCGCCGGCAATCAGTTTGCCGTCATAAACGGTGAGAGCAAGGATGACGCCGTTCATTCCGGAACCGAGAGGTTCCCAGGACAAACCGTTCCACGCCGCAATATGATTGACCGTCTGTCCGTTGGCAACGCCAAAGTATCCACCGGCAATCAGCTTGTTGTCGTAAACTGTCAAGGCCGTGACATAACTGGTCACGCCTGTCCCCAATGGCGTCCAGGACGAACCATCCCAGGCGGCAATATAATTGGCGCTTGCTCCGTCGGCGGTGATGAAGTCCCCACCGACAATCAAACTGCCGTTATAGATGGTAAGTGCGAAGATTCCCCCGCCGTCGGTGCCGGTTCCAAGGGGCTCCCAGGACCCATGGGGGGGCGGGGCGGTTGGTTTGTTAGTATCCGAACATCCGGCCACGAGCAAACCGGCGATTGTCATTAGGCAAGCCGCAGCAAACATGGCAATTCTCGAAGAATGCATCTCAAGCCTCCAATTGTAAACCTGATTGAAACACGAGACGTCGGTTCGAAAGGGAATGGTTCCATTTGCATAATAGATCACATGCCCTTGCAGTCCTCGGACGGAGAAAGTCTATCGATAATCCCATTCCGCAATGCGATTCACGCGTGCGGCGCCGGCCGAATCGAAAGCCCCGGCGGCAAACAATTTATCGCCATAAATGGCGAGGGCATAGACATAATTGTTCAATCCCGTTCCCAGCGGCGCCCAGGTCGCGCCATCCCAGGCGGCAATATTGAAATGGGTTCCCCCTTCGGTAATGACGAACTCCCCACCGGCGATCATCACGCTGTCATAGACCGTGAGGGCATTCACCCCACCGAGGACTCCCGTCCCGAGAGGTTGCCAGGGCGCGCCATTCCAGGCCGTGACACAATGGGCTTCCACTCCGCCGGCAATGTAGAAACTCCCTCCCGCGATCAGGGAGTTACCGTTGACGATAAGGGCAGTGACCGGGTTGTTCATACCCGTCCCGAGAGCAGACCAATCATATCCATTCCAGGCGGCGATTCGATTGGCGCTCGCGGCGCCGGCGGTATCGAACCACCCCCCGGCGATAAGATTGGGGCCATACGCCGTGAGAGACGAGACACTATTGTTTATCCCGGTCCCGAGATTCGACCAGGACGAACCGTCCCAGGAAGCAATATTTTTGGCGCTCTTTCCGCCCGCCGTCTGGAAAAATCCCCCGACAACCAATTTGTCGTCGTGAGAGACCGTGAGAGCAAAAACATAATTGCCTAGTCCGGAACCGAGCGGGACCCATGACGAACCGTTCCACGCCGCGATGCGATTGGCCGTTTGACCGCCGGCGGTGGTAAAATCGCCTCCGGCGATCAAGGCGTTGTCGTAGATGGCCAGTGCCCGGACGACTCCATTCATCCCCGTCCCGAGCGGCGTCCAGGTCGAACCATCCCAGGCGGCGATTCGATTGACGGTGACTCCGCCGGCCGTGATGAAGCGTCCTCCGGCAATCAGTTTGCCGTCATAGACGACAAGGGCATGGACGGTGCTATCCATTCCCGTCCCCAGCGGCCCCCAGGACCACTGGTGCGTCGGGGCGGTCGGTTTGTCATCATCATCCCCACAACCGACAGCGAGCAGGCCCGCGATGATTGACAGGCAGCCCATGATAAGAAAGGACAATCTCGCAAGACGCATGTGAAGTCTCCTATCTTCCTATCATTTCAATTCAAGCCAACTGATCCGGTCCAGGGTCAATGGGGGGTCCAAGCCGCAAGACCATAAGCGTCCACGCCACCGGCGGAATTAAAATTTCCTGACGCGATCAGTTTATTGCGCCACACCGTGAGCGCATGGACATTGCTATTCACGCCTGTTCCCAGCGGAGACCAGGTCGAACCGTCCCAGGCGGCAATATAATTGGCGCTTACGCCGCCGGCGCTGGTGAAATCCCCCCCGGCAATCAACTTATTATCATGGACGGTAAGAGCCAAAACGCGTGCATTCATCCCCGTCCCCAGCGGAGTCCAGGTCGAACCGTCCCAAGCGGCTATACAATTAGCCGCCACACCGCCGGCAATCGTGAACTCTCCTCCGGCAATAAGCTTGTTGTCATAGACAGTAAGCGCCCACGCGACACTGTTCAGACCCGTTGCCAAAGCTTCCCAGGACGAACCATTCCAGGCCGCAATGTAATGAACTATCACGCCACCGGCACTGTAGAAACCGCCTCCGACAATCAACTTGTTGTCGAAGACGGTGAGCGCGCTGGCGCTGCTTGCCAAACCTGTTCCGAGGGACGCCCAGGATGAACCATTCCAGGCGGCAACATGGTTGACGTTTATTCCGCCGGCGCTGTCGAGGTTTCCCGTGGCGATGAGTTTGTTGTCATAGGTGGTGAGCCCCCACACGTCAACATTCGTTCCCGATCCCAGTGGGGACCAGACCGAGCCATCCCAGGCTGCAATATGGCGGGTGTACACACTATTGATGCTGTCGAAAAAGCCGCCCGCAATGAGCTTGTCATCAAATACGGTGAGTGCCATCACACCTAAGTCATAACTTGTCGAGAGATTCGTCCAAATCGTATCGTTCCAGGCGCCAACACGTGCACCTCCGGCGATTAGCGTATTGTCAAGGACTGTGAGCCCCCGAGCGCCGCCGTATGCAGTCTGCGATCCAAGCGCCTCCCATCTTGCATGAGGAATCGGGGCGGTCGGTTTGTCATCATCCGAACAGCCGACCGCGATCAGGCCCGCGATGATGAATAGGCAGCCCATTATAAAAGAGGACAATTTCGCAAGACGCATGTGAAATCTCCCATCTTTTTATCATGTCATTTCAAGCTGCCTGATCCGGTTCGGTTCGGGTCATTGCGGGGTCCAGGCCGCGATGCCGCGCGCGGCGGCGGCGCCGACCGTGGTGAAGTTTCCGCCGATAATCACCTTGTTACCATAGGTGGTGACGGCCAGGATCGTGCCATCTACTTGCGATCCGAGTGATTTCCACGACGACCCGTCCCAGGCGGCAATACGATTGATGCTTTTCCCGCCGGCGGTCGAGAATTGCCCGACGGCAATCAGTTTGTCGTCGAAAACGGTGAGACCATGGACGGTGCCGTTCACGCCGCCTCCTACAGAGGCCCAAGTCGAGCCGTCCCAGGCGGCGATATAGCTGATACTTGCGCCGCCGGCAGAAGAAAAATCTCCCCCCGCAATTAACTTGCCGTCGTAGACGGCGAGCGCATAAACGTTGCCTATGATCCCGGTACCGACCGACGAAAAAACGCCGGAACCACTAAGGGCGACAATGCCGTCACCCGACTCATCGCCGACGTTATCGAATGATCCTCCGATGATCAAGTTGCCGTCATAAGTGGTGAAGACGCAGACGAACATGTCCGGGACGAGAGTCGTCCAGTCGCTCATAAAGTTACAAAACCCAAGCCCGCCGTTGGCGCCAGTGTCTCCCCCGGCGAACAGCACGTTCTGATACACGGCCAGGGCGCCAACGAGGGCGCCTCGGCCGGTCCCCAGGGCGCTCCAGGAAGAACCATTCCAGGCCGCAATCCTATTGGCGCTTACTCCGCCGGCGTGGTTAAATCCTCCTCCCGCAAACACGATGCCGTTGTACGTGGTGAGCGCCCTGACCGGTCCATCGGCGATTCCCGCGCCCAAAGGGCTCCAGGATGAACCGTTCCAACGGGCGATGTTATAGGCCGTCACGCTGTCGATGGAATAAAAACCACCTCCCAAAATCAGCGTATCGCCATAAACGGTCAAGGCAGACGCCTGGCCGTTGACGCCGATACCTATTCCCGTACCGAGGGGGGCCCAAACGCCCGGAAGGGTTGCCGGGGGGACCGGATTATTGGCTTTATCATCATCCGAACAACCCACGGTCAGCAAACCCGTGATTATCAAGATGAAGGCCGTCAGGCAGACAAAGAATCTCGACAGGTGCATATGAAACCTCCGATCACGAAAGTGCGCCCAAACAAGAGGTGCCTGTTCGGGACAAAATTGCCCTATTTCCAAAATAGACGATTTTCCCCAGGATGTCAATCGAAACTGGCCAGTGGTCGTGTGCGATTGTTTTCTGCCTGAATTTTTCGATATGGGCCGGTACAACGATATCGGGAACCGGAAGCTCACAGAGATGGGAGATAGTAAAGTCGGGCCGCCACGGGCTGCGCTACGTCTCATCAATTCCAAATCGCAGGCGCCAATAGGGTGCTCGCCAGCCTGCCGCCGCCGTTACCCTTCCGTCGGCGGGGAGCTGTCGACGATGAGGCGAAAGCCCTTGCCGTGGACGCCGACTATCCGGACCCCGGGATCATCCTTGAGATACTTGCGCAGCTTGGAGATGAAAACATCCATGCTCCGCCCGCTGAAATAATCCTCGTTCCCCCATATCCGTCGCAGCGCCGTCTCCCGCTCCATCGTGCCGTTCATATGCAGGCATAGCAGGCGCAAAAGCTCCGCTTCGGTGGCCGTTACCTGCTGCCGCGTCTGCCCCCGCATCAGCAGCTGGCGGCGCGGATCGAAGATGTAGCTGCCGATCGTGAATGCCTCCGGCTCCGGCTGGGCCGGCGTTCCCCGGCTGCGCCGTAGCACCGCCTGAATGCGCAGCAGCAGTTCTTCAATGCTGAATGGTTTGGTCAGGTAGTCGTCGCAGCCGATCCGGAATCCGGTGATTTTGTCTTCCTTCATCGCCTTGGCGGTGAGGAAAATCAACGGCGTTTCCTGGTCACGGTTGCGAACCTCGCGGGCGAAAGAAAAACCGTCCCGTTTGGGCATCATGACATCGACCAAACACAGGTCGAAGCGGCCCTGTCGGTAGGCGACCAGGCCGTCGTCACCGTTGATGCAAAGGGTGACCTGGAAACCGTTCATCTGCAGGTGCTCCTGGATAATCGCCCCCAAATTGGCGTCATCCTCCAGCAGCAGGATTGTCCCGGCAGCGGTCATCGCCCGCGCCCACTCGGCCCGGTCGCGGGCAGGAACAGATCCACCGTGGTTCCTTCTCCCAGATGGCTCTGCAGCGCAATCGTTCCCCCGTGAGCGGCGACCATCAGTCTGACATAACTCAATCCCATTCCGAATCCCTTGATATCATGAATATTCCCGGTTGAAACCCGAAAATACTTGTCGAAGACCTGTTTCTTGTCAATATCGCTGATGCCGATGCCGTGATCGGCTACGGTGATACGCACACCGTCCGGGGCCTCGCGTGTGGCTACCGTAATGGACGGCGTCTCGGGCGAGTATTTATTGGCGTTGTCGAGAAGGTTGTGGATGATGTTGGCCACGTGGACGCGGTCGGCAATGATCAGCGGGTGATCGGCTTGCAAATCGCAACTGATCCGTCCCCGGCGTGCCTCGACCGCAAGGGCGATGTTTTCGACCGCTTTTCTAATGATGTCATGAAGGTCGACCTCATCCAGCGTCAATTCGTAGTCCCCCTCCTCCAGCACCGCCATCTGCAGAATCTTGTCCACCTGGTGCCGCATGCGCTGGTTCTCGTCGGCGATCATCCGGTTGAACCGGGCGATCTTCTCCGGTTCGGCGACAACATCGGGGCGGGAAATGGCTTCGCTGGCCAGCGCCACAGTCGACAACGGCGTCTTGAATTCATGGGTCATGTTGTTGATGAAATCGACCAGCCTCCCGGCGAACCGTCTCTGAGAAATCATGCTCCGGGCGGTAAAAGCAAAGCAGACGATGATGATCCCCATCAGCACGACCGTGGCCAGAAGCATCGGAATCATCTGCCGCCAGAGATAGAGGCTTTGGCCGGGGAAGTAAAGCACCAGGTCGCTGGGAATGGAGAAGACGTCCTGCGGAAAGAGCCGCGCCCGGAAATCGGTCGTTCGCAATTGGTCGGCCGAATTCGCCGGTTCGGCCATAACGAGCAAGTCATGCTCCCCGGTGACAATTCCGAAAGCATGAACCAACTCAATGCCGTTATCCTTTAGGCCGGCGGTGACGACCGAATCCAGCGTCTTCTTGTCGAGACGTTTCTCGATCGGTTGGCGTTCAGCGTTCATCAACAGGCTGAGGACGCGTTGGGCCAACACCGTCTTGCCGTCGCCCGGCAGGATGCCCGCCAACGGGCCCGGTTGACCGCCGAAGGTTTCGACCTGCTGGACGACCGTCTTGCCATCCATCCGGTAACTGAAGGCATACGCCCCGGCAGCGGGAGGGAGAGAGTCGAGACCGACGCTATAGCGCCCGGCGGCCCTGAAGGTGTCGATCGTGATTCGTCTTTCGGAATTGTCGGGGTTATACACCTGAATCATGACCCGCTGGGGATGGCGGACGACGTAGTAGAGTGAGTCGCCGATGATGCGAACGGGGGGGGTGGTGTCGGTCGGAACGCCGACGATGAAGAGACTGTCGCGGCACAGGGGATCGGCGCCGGTGAATTCGGACGACAGACGTTGTTGCACCAGGCTGTCCTCGGCCGACATGACGGCGCACACCGAATAGTGCAACGCCTCCGATGTTTCCAGCGCCCGGGATACGGCATTGAGTGCCGCCAGGACGTTGCGCCGGAAGGTTTGCTCCTTGGATTCCAGGGCGTTGTGGAGCAACAGCGCCTGGACGACGATCAATCCCGATAGTGAAATAACCGCCAGCGCGATGACGATGCGAACTGTTTTCCGCGACAGCTTCATAAGCCCAATATATGATACGCAATGCGCGGCGATAAAGCCCGACTTTAACATTTCTTAACAGTCGTTAACAGAGTATAACACCGCCCGATGCAACCGGACATCTATCTTGCCGTGTACCAGATAGAAACAATAATCGGCCCGAACGAGGTGACAGGTGACATTGACAGCCAGAGCGGCAATTCAAATCATGGCGGTCGCCATATGTTGCACGGTGATGATAGCGGCGGCGCAGGCACAGAGCGGTTCCTTCTTCAACCAGCGGGATGATACCTACCGGGTGCTGGGGCTGAAACGGGCCAAGGAAGTATATGAGGTCGCCCGGTCGGAATACGAACGGCAAAAAACGATGGCCGAGCGAGGTCTGATCAGCCAGGCCGATATGGATCGGGCTCGGAGCGCCTTTTCCGATGCCGAGGTCAACTTCCAGCAATCACTCTTGGCGGTCCTGTTTGAGCAGCAGTTCATCTCGGTCGCCGCGGCGGTGAAATATCATGATCCGGACGGCGGCCGGCACGTGCGCTTGACGCTGGCCAATACCTCGGGCGGATCCGCCGAATTTCAAAAATTGCTCAACATCGACGACAAGTTATTTCGATCTTTGCAGCCGGATGTCGTCGCCAATGTCTATGTGTCGTTATTCAACGATCAGAACGCCATCATCAGCCAGCCGTATGAAGCCAAGATCAATGAGTTACGCTATGGGAATCCGCAAACGGTCGATTTTGCCCTGCTGCAGGATCTCGATGCGGTCACGGTCGCCATCATCTATGGCAATGGCGCCCAGCGGAGCATGAAGATATTCCTGCAGAAGGATGTTTCCGTCAACAAAGTGGCTATTCAGTCGGAGCAGTTTTCCCAGGAAGTCGAATTGGGGAAGACGGCCACCTTTGATCTGACGCTGGAATTGTTCAGCGGCGCCGGCAACACCTTCAGCCTGGAAGCGGTCAATCTGCCGCCGGAGATCAGCCGCTTTTTCAAGGACCCGACCAATATGGCGCGGCTGAGCCAAGTCAGGTTCACCGAATCGACGCGCAGTAAAAAGGCAGCGCTGGATATTACGCTTCCCGATCGCCCCACCGGACCGGTCATCATCGATCAACCGATTTCATTCTATGTGCTGGCGTTGCCGGCGGATAAGGGACCGAAGGCTGCGGAGTTGAGCGGAAAAGCCTGGACCGAGGCGGAGCTTGACCAAATGGGCGTCGGCTACGCCAAGCTGGAGCTGCTGCCGCGCGGGCAAGGCAAGCTGCTGGTGCAGTCGCCGCAACTCAATCATGCCATAAACAAGTCCGATACGCTCACCCTGGAGATGGACCTGATCAAAGAAGGCAGTCGTCGGTTGGACAACGTCGAATTACGGGTCGACCTGCCGCTCAACTGGACCAAACGGATTGAACCGACGACAGTTCCGGCATTGGAAATCGGCGCCGAAACGCAGGTGCGTCTGACGTTCCGTCCCCCGGATGATGTCGCGGTCGGCAAGTATGACATTCGTGTTCGGTCCACGGCCACTTCCAGCGGCCAGCCGGTGACCGGCGAAGACAAGTCGGTGGCAGTTGAAATCAAGCCTGGGGCCAACGTCATCGGCACGACCATCCTGGTTCTCTTGATTGTGGGGCTGGTGGGCGCGGTCGTGGTCCTGGGAATCAGACTGGCGCGCAGATGAATCATTATACGGCATACCCAATGAGGAACATCATGACAGAACAGCAAACGCCGGAAGCAGTCGTCCGGCTGGAGGCGGTGGGACTGACCAAACGGTATGAGGACGGGGTACTGGCACTCGACCATATTTCTTTCCGTGTCGCCGCCGGACAGATTTACGCCATGCTGGGAGGGAATGGCGCGGGTAAGACCACCACCATCAATCTCTTCCTCAACCTGATTGACCCGACCGAGGGCGAGGCCCGGATCAATGGCATTGTCACCCACAAGGAGCCGTTGGAGGCCAAGAAGAACGTCGCCTTTGTCTCGGAAAACGTCATGCTTTACGGCAACTTCACCGCCCTGCAGAACCTGGAGTTCTTTTCCCGCCTCGGCGGCCAGACGCGGTACACGCCGGACGACCTGCGGGAAATTCTCTTGCGGGCCGGGCTGCAGACAACCGTGCATCACCAGCGCCTGAAGGAATACTCCAAAGGGATGCGCCAGAAATGCGGCATCGCCATCGCCATCGCCAAGGACGCCCCGGCGATTTTGCTCGACGAGCCAACCGCGGGTCTGGATCCTAAGGCCGGCTATGATTTCCTGCGGCTGCTCGAGACGCTGCGGGACGAGGGAAAGGCAATTCTAATGTCGACGCATGATATCTTCCGGGCCAAAGAAGTCGCCGATGTGGTGGCCATCATGGACAGCGGACGGATTATCATGCAGCAGCCGGCGACGGCGCTGGTCGGCCAGAATCTGGAAGACCTGTATATGCACCATATGGCCGGCCGTGCCGGGGCGCCCCGGCAGGAGCAGGCGCCATGTTGAAAGTACTGATCGAAAAGGACATCCGGGATATTATCGGCTCCACCAAATTCGCCGTCACCTTTGCCGTGTGCGCCGCTTTGGTGCTGCTGTCGTTTTGCTCCGGAGCTTCGCATTATCTCAATGCTCGCGCCCAATATGAGGCCGCTCAACGGGAAAACCTGCGCCGCTATGAAGGTGTCAACGAATGGAGCGAAATCAGTGACATGCGCGTATTCCTCCCCCCCCAGCCGCTGGCGGCGCTGGTGGCGGGGGTGTCCAATGATGTCGGCGGCGCCATTGACGTCGAGCCGCAGGGAGAGGTAGGGACCGAAGACGGGAAATACACGAACGAACCAGTGTTGGCGGCCTTCCGTTTGCTGGATCTGGAATTTCTGTTCCAGGTGATTCTGTCGCTGTTCGCCATCATGCTCGGATATGACGCCATCAGCGGCGAGAAAGAACGCGGGACGTTGCGGCTGACCTTCGCCCATGCCGTCCCCCGCGCCACTTATATCATCGGAAAGCTGATCGGCACATTGGCGGCGCTGGTCGTGCCGTTGGCGGGAGCCATCGCTTTGGGGTGCGGCCTTCTGCTATTGTTTCAAATCCCGATGAGCGGTCAGGACTGGGGGCGGCTGATTCTGATCATCTTCACCGGACTTCTGTATTGCTCCGTTTTTCTGGCTCTGTCGATTATGATCTCCGCCTTGACCCAACGTAGCGCCAGTTCTTTCCTGGTCTTGTTGGTTATCTGGGTGGCAACGGTCATGATTATTCCGCGAACCGCGGTGCTCTTGGCTGGCCGAATGGTCGCCGTGCCGACGCTGGACGAAATCGGGGCCCAAAAGACCGCCTATGCCGGCCAGTTGTTTCAAGAGGATCGCAAAAGAATCACTGCTTTTGCACCGGCCTCATCCGGAGACATGGAAGCCATGGTCGAGGAGTTGAACCGCTTTATGAGTTCCATCGCCGAGGAACGGGATCAGAAGATGAAGGAATTCAGCGGTCGCCTGAACGAGGAACGGGCCAATCGCGTTCGGCAGCAACAGGCCCTGGCCTTGTCTCTCGCGCGTCTGTCGCCGGCGGCGTCGCTTTCTCTGGCCACGACCGCTTTGGCCGGGACGTCGCTGAGAACCGAGGACGACTTTATCTCGGATGCCACCGGCTATCAGCAAACGTTCGGCGACTTCATAGCGGGGAAAAGCGGCGGGCTTCCCGGCGGGAGGATGGTGCGGGTGAAAATAGGAGGCGCGGAGGAGCCGAAGTCCAAGCCGCTCAACCTGCAAGAAATCCCCGTCTTCACTTACTCGCCGATTCCGTTTTCGACGGCCTTCACCTCGGCCGTCGTCGATATTGGGCTGCTGATGCTGTTTGCGACGGTGTTTTTTGCCGGCGCCTGGATGGGCTTTATGCGCTACGATTTGCGGTGAGAAAGGAGACGGCTTGATTATGTTTGGCACACTGGTTCACAAAGAGGTTCGGGCGATACTCCTCAGCCCGAAATTCGTCGCGACCTTCGCCGTCTGCTCCCTGCTGATATTGCTCAGCGTCTTCATCGGCATCAGGGAGTATAAGGCGGCCGTTCGGCAGCATCAGGCGGCATTGCTGCTCAATGAACAGACTATTCGGCAAACCTCCAATCTCATGCGGCTGCAGACCAAGGCCTTCCGGGAGCCGGACCCGATGCAGATCTTTGTCTCCGGAGTGACCTATGATGTCGGTCGCTGGGCCCCGATTTCCGTAAATGAGGCGCCCCTGCTCACCGGCAGCACCTATGCCGAGGATACCCTCTTCGCCGTCTTCCGGGTCATCGACTTTGATTTCATCATTCAGGTCGTGTTATCGTTGTTTGCCATCCTGTTTACTTTCAACGCCCTCAGTGGAGAGAGGGAGGACGGCACCCTGAAACTGGTCTTCGCCAACTCCGTCTCCCGGGCCCAATATCTGGCGGCCAAATGCGCCGGCGCCTGGTTGGGATTGGCGGTGCCGTTGGCCATTCCGATTCTGCTAAGTCTCCTGATGGTGATGGTTGCCGGTGTCCCTCTGGAATTCCCGCATTGGATGCGTTTGGCGACCCTCGGCGGACTTTCAATCCTGCTCTTCACCTTTTTCATCATGCTGGGAGTGCTGTTTTCCACGCTATCTCACCGGCCGTCGGTTTCCTTTTTGCTCAGCCTATCGGCCTGGGTGGTGCTGGTCATGATCGTCCCGCGGGCAGGGGCCGCCGCCGCGGCGCAAATTGCCCGCGTGCCATCGGCGGGGGAAGTGGCCAGCATCCGTGACGGATATGCCAAAGAGCGCCAAGATCGCTTCATCAAGGAGTGGGTAAACGGCATGACCTTGGCCGGCGGCTGCACGACGACGCTCAATACGAAAATTCATGATTCCCTCCGCAGCGAAGCCGATCGGGATATTGCGCAGAACGATGCCCGCATCAATGAAGATCTGCGCAATAGGCGGGCGGTCCAGGAACGACTGGCCTTTTCGTTGGCGCGCCTGTCGCCGTCGGCCGCCTTTCATCTGGCGGCCATGACCACGGCCGGAAGCGACCCAGACCTGAAAGGCCGCTACGAAGAGGCCGCCGCCGCCAACCGGGAGGAATTTCGAAAATACGTTGATAAGAAAAGCGGCGAGAGCGGGCCACCGGGCATCAGGATTTCCATTTCCAGCGAGAGTGGACTGCAGATTGCGATGCCGCGCGAAATGGGGGCCTTCGACCCGGGGGAATTGCCCCGTTTCGCACCACCCACATTCAGCCTGGGCAATGCCCTGGCCGGAATTGTCATCGACATCGCCGTCTTGCTTCTGGGGACGATGATTGCGTTCGGCGGCGCTCTTCTATCATTCCTTCGCTACGATCTCAGGTAAGTCATGTGGCACTATCATTCCCGGGCCGGCCGGAGCGGCCCGGGAGAAGCTCGATCATCATCGGCGGAGCAGCCGTCATGCGCCGCCGCCGGTCATTCATAGGCAGAACTCGAACCGGAAAATCCTGTCTCGGGCGACATCAACCCCGTCGACCGGGCGCAAAATAAGGCCGGCCCGTGATCGGCCTTCCACAATCTATGACGGCGAAACTGCGGCCCGCACCAAAGGTTCCGGCAAATCCGCCCGTTCCGATCGATTCCTACGGCGTGAAGGCGCACGGCGCCGGGCCCCCCTTGAAGATATAATTGATCACGTACACGGCATCGCCGATGTTCACCGTCCGGTCGCAGTTGGCGTCGGCCGCCAGATACGGATCCGGGGCTGCTCCCCCCTTGAAGATGTAATTGACCACGAAGACGGCGTCGCCCACGTTGAGCGTATTGTCTCGATTGCCGTCGCCGTTCTTGTAATGGTATCCCTCTTCCACATTATAGCTATAGTTGTCCATGGTGCCGGACGTGGAACAGATTTTGTCGGCGGCGATAATCAACTGATCGGTTCCATCAATCTTGATGATGGCCGAGTACGTCGCCCCTATTGGGGCACCGACTTCGGTGGCAAAGCTGATGATGTAGGTCCCCAGCTTGGGTTGATAGATAACGACCGAATCGTTGGGCGTGACAAAATAAGCGGCCGGAGAGATTCCGGTGATGGGAACGTTGAAAGAATCGCGCCCAAAGCGCAAACCGTCGGGGTCGGTCACGATGATATTGACCGGGCTGTACGCGACCACGATCAACGGCTGCGGCACCAGTCGCCGGTTGGCGGAGAACTCCGACGTATTTCCGGAACCATCGGTGGCGGTGGTGGTGATGACGGAGAAATTCCCCACCGCGGCGGCCGCGGTGAACTGAAATTTGCCGTCGTAAGTCGCATCGGTGTTTCCCAGATAGGTGTAAGCCTGGCCATGCCCCGAGGGATCTGCGGGGCGGGAGGTCTGGCCGGCCGGGTGGGCAACGAAAAACTCCACCCGTGCCGAAGATGGCGCCGTCCCGTACAAGTCGTAGGAACCGTTGAGGCGCGAAACGGCCGAGTCAATGACGGGGAAGTTGAGCAGGTTGTTCGGCCCGGTGTCGCCGTCGCCGACGTCATTGGCCGTGACGCCGTCGGCTCCCAAATCTATCCCCAGGCCACCATTGTCGTAGATAAGGTTATTGGTGAGCCGGTTCCGTATTGAGGTAGCCCCGCCGACGGTTATGCCGTTGCCGGGAAAGTTCTTGATAGTCAATCCCTCGACCACATTGTCCCGGCTTTGGACGACCAACCCATCGCCGCCGCCAAGCGCGGAACCGTCAAGAATGACCGAATGTGCGCCGCCCGGGGCGGTTGCGCCCCGTATTACCGTGCTGTCGTCGATCAACGCGGGAAGCGGCGCGGAGAGCAGCGCAATCGTCCCCGATACTGTAAAGGTAATAGTGTCGACACCGCTCCTGGCGTTGGCCGAATCAATCGCTTCCCGAAGACTGCCGGGACCGGAATTGGCGAGTGAATTAACGTGCCCGGGGATGAGACGGCACGGAGTTCTTAACCACATGACGGGGTTCGTGGTCCAGACGCCGGACTCAGACTGGATCGCGCCACCCGGCGATTTGTCGTTGATATATATCACATCGAGCACCTT
This sequence comes from uncultured Ignavibacteriales bacterium, assembly GCA_964585635.1. Classification (GTDB taxonomy): domain Bacteria; phylum Zixibacteria; class MSB-5A5; order GN15; family JAAZOE01; genus CAZPEV01. Next base: position 2,582 of record CAZPEV010000044.1, on the reverse strand, counting down.
CTGCCCGGTGAGAGGTCCGCAGACCTCGGCGCGACCATATCGGGCCATGGAGGCCCAGTAATCACTCTCGCAGCTTCCATCCTGGCACATCGGCGATGGCGAATTGGTCAGGTTCCGCGGGCGATCCCAGTTCACTCCACCGTCGTCGGATGCCGTCAGATACAGTTCGCCGTTCATGATATTCTTGTTGGCGCTGTAATCGGCGCAGGGAGCGGCCGCGTTGCCGAACTGGGTGTATAGGACATACAGTCTGCCGTCGCACTCTGAAATCGACATCTTGGCGGCGTCGCTGCCCCAAACATGGGCATAGCAGGTACCACCCGTGTCCCACTCTGCCGTCACCACCGTCCGGACCAGCGGATGGTCCTCCGACCAGTGGGAAATGATCGACTGGCGACGTAATACCGTTATCGAATCAGCCCACTTCCGGCAACCCCACACGACATGCAGGTTGTCGTCGGGGGTGATTAGGGCGCTCAGGTCGCAGTAAGCCTTATAGGAGCCCGCATTAGCGTATGAGGTGATATTGCCGCCGGGGAAAGACCCTATCGCCACCAAATGAGCAATGGAGCCGCTTCCGCTCATCCAGCTGGCCCCTTGATTATTCGATATGGTGTACCAGATGTCGTTTTCATATTGTGAGTTGTATTCATTGGGTGTATCCCGTTTATAGTCGGCCGGGGCCGTCCAGACCAGCGCCACTTTATCAGTGATCGGTGAAGAAACCACCGTGGGGCTGATGCTCATGACGGTATCTATGACCCGCTGCGTCGACCAAACCCCCAAGCCTGACCCATACGGACCTACCCGGCGATAATACGATATTGTCTGCGGCTGTCCCGCGGTGCCCCCGGATTCCGCTGCCACCAGGTGAAGGACCGCCTCAGTTCCGACCTGCCAATCGATCTTCGGCCATAAATTGTAATTGGTGGGGCCGATACCCGAATTCAAATACCATCCAAAGCGATCGGCGGGGTAGTCGGAGGCGAATGTCGATGATGGTGCATTGCTCGGGCACGAATTCCAGTACGCCCGCGGGTAATTGCCTTCGTGGCCGGCGGGGATCGGGCAATTCGTGGAATTGACATCGAGCGTGGCATAACCGGCATAGTTATTATTGACCAGGCTGCCGCCGCTGCCGAAGACGAAGGAACAGGTTTGCAGGTCGTAGGCTTCAAAGGCGATCCGCCTGTCCCCGCCAAGAATCATATCGGTTTGTTTCATCCAGTCGAATTGCACATAATCAGTTCCGCGATGCTCCACCTGCCGGCCCATGGTGCAATTGTGTTGGTAATCGTAGGTCGTAATGCCGATCTCCGTGCCGACGGCATTGGCATTTAGAGGTCCCAGGGGAACAAGACCTGTTCTCAACTCCTGCAGGGCAGGGGCATTCGCCTCGGACGGAAAGCCGTACACCGGGGCGAGGTCAACCGGAACCGCGATTTGATCGCGAAGCGGTTCCTCGGTACGGATTTGACGGCCGGTCTCGACTGCTGCCAAACAAAACAGCGGCTCCATCCAGAGGATCGACGATACGACTATCGCCAGACCCCCCATCCGGGTAAGGATGAACCTGCCCCAATGATATCCTCCCGATCTCTCCATATGACGCTCCTTCGAAGAATTTTAGCGCAGGTAGAAACTGCCGTTGCTATTCCCGGCAGGACGCAATCAAGATAAATATAATCTTTTATTTAACGGCTGCAACCGTTTTTTTGGGGATGCCATCGTTTCCAATGGTCAGCCTTACAGTCAATTCACTTCTCCTGACAATGGCGATATGGTGGCGCGAGATTACGCAAGATCTAGCTTCTTCACTATCCCGGCCTGATGGTCAGGGGGCTTTGGAAAGGCCAACATTTTCACTGGCGGATTGTCCAAAAAGCGCTATACTTATTTTGTCGCACAACGGCAGGGCCTATCATGATGGATCAGAAGGATTTGAAATCTGACCGGTACTCAATCGTCCGGTCTCTCGGCAGCGGCGGCTGGGGTGAGGTCTATTTGGCCCTCGATGCCGTGACTGGGGCCGAGGTTGCCGTCAAGCGGATTCCCACCTCGCTGGCCGGTGATCCGGCCCGTATCGAGGCCGAGATCAAGGCACTGGCCGCGATGGATCATCCCGGCGTCGTCAAATACCTCGATTCCTATGCTCATGAAAACCACGTCTACCTCATCACCGAGTATGTGGACGGTTCCACCCTGGAGGAGCGCTGCCGGACGTCCCTTCTGCAGCTCCCGGAGATTGAGCGCTATACGCTGGAGATTCTCGATGCCTTGGATCACATTCATTCCCGGGGGGTGATTCATTCCGATCTCAAGCCGGGCAACATCATCATTACGGCCGCCGACCATGTCCGCCTCATCGACTTCGGGATCGTCCGGACCGCCTCGGCTGAAATCGCCGCCGATATCAAGGAAATCCGCGGCACGCTGCATTACATGTCGCCGGAGCAGGCCGAGGGAAAGCTGTACGACGTCCGCAGCGATCTGTTTTCCTTCGCCGTCATCCTCTATGAGTTATGCACGGGGAAAAAACCGTTTGAGGGTGACTACGATATGGCAGTAATGTACGCCATTTT
>CAZPEV010000043.1:0-21714 GCA_964585635.1 uncultured Ignavibacteriales bacterium | reverse complement strand
AACCAGCAACCGGATATGCCCGTGACCCAATTTACACAAAGTGCTTGACAGAATCTGCCGCCCGGAATGCCCATTTTGTGCTTGCCAAACGCCCGCCCGATGATTATGTTCAAATTAGAGAACCAAAGGAATCTTTGAAAGAAGATGAGCTACAGGCAGACGGGACGCCAAAGTGTCGAAGTCACAGGGGTTTCGACCATCAGGCTGAATGAGGTTACCTCAGTTTGGCATATCGTGCGCCAATTTGTGCAATTTTCGAACACTCCTCTGGGATTGCGGATGGTCGCCTGCCAGTAATGGCCCTGTTAATGTATTGAGTGTCAGCAAGTTGGATTTTTTTGTCAATGTTTCCTCGGACGGCACTGTTCTTGCTTTCCTGAGCAAATTATACTTAGGAGACAGAGTTTTTATGCTTGCGAAGGGGGCTCGTAGGGTGTCTATTGACACATTCCTAGGGCAAAGGTGTTTGGAGATTTGTTCCGATAGTATGTATATGAGAATGCGAACCGGTGTGCATTAACTGTTCGGTCTGACGCCGGAGTTGCTTTTTGTAAGGAAACCTTGTATAATGTCTGAGTTGAATGTGGTTCGGGGAGTTGGCATTCAATAGGACGAGGTATTCACAAATGGATAAACTAACCGAAAATGGCAAGCGGGTAATGTCGAGCGCCAGTGGCCTCGGGGCAATCCTTTTCTTGGTGGCTGTCCTTGCAGTAATTCTGGGGTTGGCAACAGCTGCTCACTCCGGAATTATGACTCCTTGAGGATTTAACGGAGTACCATTCGGACTGACTTGAAACTTCAGGGAGTTATTCTGTGAAGTGCAGGGTGGGGTGTGGTTGATCAAGAATCTGATAAGTCGCCAGAGCAAAAAGTTGGTTTCGGCCTAAAAGTCCTGAACATTCTGGCGATTTTTGTTTCGGTCGTCGGAGGGGTATCAGATTGGCCAGACAAATTAGGCGTCCCCAAAGACTTCGTCGTTTGGGCTATCCTCGCTGCTATTGTTCTCACCATCTCCAGCGTTCTCTCTCTAGTATTTGAGAAGATTAAATTCAAGCGCTTTGTATTGGCATCCGTTAGTTTCTCTTTGGTTATTGGATTTCTTATTGTCATTGGGGCTGACGCGTTTGGTAAGAAATTCCACCCCGATGCACAGATTCACATTCCCGAGTCAAAGCACCAACTGACGGTCAGAGGCGTAGACGCTTATTTGGTCAGAACGCAGTTCTTTGATACGCGACGAGAGATTTCAGCCTTTTACGAAACAGATTTCTGGACCGATGGCAACCGGATTGACACCAGCCAATTTCAATCTGTTGTTCAAGAGACGTCCAAAGATAGAACCCAGGTTTGCAAGACCCACTATTCGATCGTCACTAAGGAATGGCTCCCAGGTCCAAGGCAACTGCGTACTCAGATTAATCCCTACCTGGGAAATGGTAAGTATTTTGAACGGAGCCTCATCTGGACGAGCATTGGGGCGTTTACTGATTCCGTGGGAGACTACTTCACTGTCAATATTAATGATCCCACTGACCAAGAAATCATTGACGTGAAGCTTGAGAACGGTAGAGAAATTGACACTTCAAACGTAGTGTTCGATCTGGTAAAACGTATGGGAGTGGTCAACTATGGGGAAGCGCCGCCTGGTACCATTACTCGGGGACCAGTAGAACTCAGTTGGACGATTCCTCATCCGGAAGTCGGGGACCGATTTCATATCAGGTGGCTGTACTTGCGGCGAGGCGCGGCTCCAGCTCCCACCGATTGATACTCATATCAACCGCAGGCGTGCTCACTAATTATCCCTGTCTCCTTTGTGGGGAACTTCTTTTAACAAGTAACCCATAACTTGCTGTGGGGTGCTTATTGCATTTCAATAGGATATAGAGATTCCGCCCGTCGTTCACCCACAGGCAATGTCGTGGCGGAAGTCTTCGACTTTCGCCTTACCCCTGGGGGTACGGGGTTTGCAATGGGACGCACAATTCCCGGCCCAGAGGGCCGGGGCACCCCGGAGTGTCGGGTTTCTCCCGCCTGCGGCGGATCGGAACCAGACCTACTCTCTATTGATTGTGTAGTGATTTTGGGCGGCAGCAGAGAAGGAATTGTCAAGCCGCAAGCGGCCTGACCTACTCGCTGCGGCGGATCGGAACCCGAGCTGCTCTCCGCATTTCAAAGGGACATAGAGATTCCGCCCGTCGTCCGCCCACAGGCAATGTCGTGGCGGAAGTCTTCGACTTCCACCCTACCCCTACTTACTACTTTTGCAGGAATGACATACCCTAAAGGGTCGGAAGCGGAACACCGACTTACTACTCTCCGCTTTTTTTTCGAGGGATGAAACCAGCAGCCTTTGTGATCGTATAACAAGGTAGACGAAACAGAAAATTCTCCTATCGGATGTATGTCAAGGTGCATTCGCAATATGCCAAAGGGGCCGCACACACGACGGCCCCTTTGCCGTAGAGGGCTATAAGGACGCCGGGGACACGCCGGGTGCCGGCGGTCGTTCAATTTCAGCAGATACGGGGCAGTTGCTCGCCACTGAGCATGTCGACAATCCGTTCAGAGCCGATCAGACTTTTCATGGTCACCAGCCCGGAGTCGGCGGCCGTCACCTGGCCAATGCGGCAGGCATCGGCACTGACGGGGCAGCAGCGCAGAAGGGCCAGCGCTTGGTCGGCCTGGCGTTCCGGGACAAAGGCCACAAAGCGCCCCTCGTTGGCGATATAAATCGGTTCAAAACCAAGGATTTCGCAGGCACCGCGGACGTCATCGCGGACGGGGATAGCGCTCTCGTCGATGGCGACTCGGAGACGAGCGGTTTCGGCGATTTCGACCAGCGAGGTTGCCAGGCCGCCGCGCGTCAGATCGCGCAGGCAATGAATGTCGACGCCGGCCTCAAGCATCCGAAGGACGGGGTCGGACAGCGGGCAGCAATCGCTTTCGATGGTGGTCTCGAAAGCCAAGCCCTCGCGGGCGGCCATGATGGCGATGCCATGCCGGCCGACGTCGCCGCTGAGGATGATAACGTCGCCGGGGGCAACCGCGGTGGGAGATATTGAAAGGTCATGTTCCACAACGCCGATCCCGGCGGTGGTGATGAAGAGACCATGCCCATGACCGCGATCGACCACCTTGGTGTCGCCGGTGATGACACGGACATGGGCGTCATCGGCGGCACGACGCATCGACCGCACAATCCCTTCCAGCGAGGCGACCGGAAATCCCTCCTCGATGATAAACGCGGCGCTGAGATAGAGCGGGCGGGCGCCGCACATGGCAAGATCGTTGACGGTGCCGTTGATCGCCAGGGTTCCGATGTCGCCGCCGGGGAAGACGAGGGGATGGACGACGTAGGCGTCGGTGGTCATGACCAGCCGGTTGTGGGAGATGTCAACGACGGCGCCATCGTGGCGCGCCGCCAGCTCGGCGCTGCCGAAGATAGGCAGGAAAAGCCCCTCCAGCAGACGATGTGTCAGGCGGCCACCGCCGCCATGCGCGAGCAGGACCTGCTGGTAATCGGAGGTCGGTATGGGGCAGGCATATCCGGAGGATTCGTCAGCCATCATTGTCTTCCCTCATTTCAAGAGTGGTCATTGGGACGGAACCCGGCGATAGCGGTAATAGGCGGCGCAGGCTCCCTCGGACGAGACCATCGTGGCTCCCAGGGGATGCTCCGGGGTGCAGGGATTTCCGAAGGCGGGGCAGTCGTGCGGTTTTTTCAGACCCTGCAAAATCAAGCCGCTGATACAGACGGTCGCTTCGTCGGCGACCATGTTGGTCAGGCCGAATTTCTTTTCGGCGTCAAAGGAAGCATATTCCGGTCGTAGCGTCAATCCGCCGCCGGGGATGATCCCTATTCCGCGCCATTTCCGGTCGACGGGCATAAGAACAGCCTCCATCAACTTTCGGGCCGGTTGATTTCCCTCGCGCCTGACGGCCCGGGTGTATTGATTTTCCACTTCCGCCCGACCCTGTTCGAGCTGAGCGATGGCCAGGCCGATCCCTTGCAGAATATCGAGCGGCTCGAATCCGGTAACGACGATCGGCAGGTGAAAACGGGAGGCCAGATATTCATACTCGGCATATCCCGTGATGGCGCAAACATGGCCAGCGGCCAGAAACGCCTGGACCTTGCCGGCGCCGCTGGCAGCGATGGCCTGCATAGCAGGTAGAACCGCGACCCAGGCCGGCAAGACCGAGAAATTGGTCAATCCGAGCTGTTTGGCCTGTCTGATCGCGGCGGCGTTGGAGGGGGCGGTGGTTTCAAAGCCGATCCCGAAGAAGACCGTTTCTCGATGGGGATTTTCGCGGGCGATGGCGACGGCGTCCAGGGGAGAGTAGACGATGCGGACGTCGCCGCCCTGGGCCTTGACGGTCAGCAGATCGTGAGTCGATCCCGGGACGCGCAGCATGTCGCCGAAGGAGCAGAAGATGACGTCCTTACGAGACGCCAATGCGATCGCCTTGTCGATGAGTTCCACCGGCGTGACGCAGACCGGGCATCCGGGGCCATGCAGGAGGGTAAGGCTCTTGGGCAGCAGCAGGTCGATACCATGACGGACGATGGCGTGCGTCTGGCCGCCGCAGACCTCCATGATGGTCCAGGGGCGGGTAGTGATACGGGCAATGTGGTCGGCAAGTTGGGACGCAGCCCTGGGGTCCCGATATTCATCGATATATTTCATGCCGGGGGCTTTCCGGTGTCACTGGCTTCGTCAAGTTCCTGGAGCAGGTCAAAGACCCGCCCGGCTTCCTGTTCGTCGATGATGCTGATGGCAAAGCCGGCATGCACGAGGAGGTAATCGCCGACGACTGCCTCCGGAACGAAGGCCAGATTGATGTCTTTGATGATGCCGCCGAAGCTGACGCGGCCGGTGCGCGTCAGGGGATCATCGCCCGAGGCGCTGAGGAGTTGTCCTGGTACGGCGAGGCACATATCTCTTTTCATTCCTTTCGAGCGGCGCGCGCCGCCGCGATCAACTGGCCGACGGCGATGCCGCCGTCATTGGGAGGGACCCGGTGATGCCAAGAGGGGCGAAAACCGGCTTCCCTCAGGCGTCTCACGGCCGCTTCCTGCAGATATCTATTTTGAAAACATCCCCCTGTCAAGGCAATCTTGTTCTCGCCCATGACGCGGGCGAGGGCGACGATCATGTCGGCCAGGGTATTGTGGAATTTAGCGCTGATCAGACCCACCGGCAGTGATTGCCTGACATCATCGACAATTTGCATCACCATCGGCTCCCAATCGACACCCTGCATATCGGCTTGAGAATTGATGATGAAATGGTAGCTGTCATCAGTCCGAAGGCCGCCGATGGCGAATTCCAACATCATGGCGGCCTGTCCCTCAAAGCGATTCAGATGGCAGAGACCGATGATTGAGGCGACGGCGTCGAACAGTCGCCCGGCGCTGGAGGTACGGGGGGAATTTAGCTGATGTTTCAGCATTTGCCGCATGATAGGAATCTCCTCGGCCGCCAGGGCGGACAGGGAGGGAATTTGCGAGGGGCCAAACAGGTCGTCGCCGAGGATTTCAAACAATAGGCCGATGGCTGCCCGCCTCGGCTCGAGGACGGCCTTTTCGCCGCCCGGCAGGGAGAACAGGCGGAGATGCCCGACACGAGTATAGGAACGATCGTCGATACGGAGGAATTCGCCGCCCCAGACGCTGCCGTCTGGTCCCCAGCCGGTGCCATCCCACGCGACGCCGAGGAGGGGGGGATCGAGATCGTTATCCGCCATGCAGGCCAGGACGTGGGCGTAATGATGCTGGACGTGGAACATCGGCAGGCCCAGTCCGGCGGCGTATTTGGTTGAGAGGTAGTCGGGATGCTGATCGGCGGCGACCAGCTCGGGGCGGAATTCGTACATGCGGGAAAGCGAAGCGGCGGTGCGTTCCATGGCCTGATACGCCCGGGAAGTGGCCAGGTCACCGATATGCTGGCTGAGGAAGAGATCGTGTTTCACGGCGATGGCGATGCTGTTTTTGAGATGAGCACCGACGGCCAGGCAGGGAGGCATATCCTGCCGAAGCGTCAGGGTGGAAGGGGCGTACCCTCGGGCGCTTCGCAGGACCTGTTCGTCATCGCATACAACCCGCGTCACGGAATCATCGACCTGACGGGCGATCGGCCGATCGTGAATCAGGAAGACATCGGCGATCGATCCCAGGCGCGAGACGACCTCGGATTCATCGATGCAGATCGGCTCCTCGGAGAGGTTGCCGCTGGTGGCCACGATGGGAAAGCCGAGTTCAGCCATGAGAAGGTGGTGCAGGGGAGTGTACGGAAGCATGATTCCCAAATAGGGATTATCGGGGGCGACGTTGGGCGCGACGGCCTTATCTTCGCGGCGGCGCAGAAGGGTAATCGGCGCCCGCCAGGAGCATAGCTGTTCCTCCTCACGCGGGGAAAGCTCGCAATCGCGCCAGACCGAATCGCGGTCGGGGTACATCAGGGCGAACGGCTTTTCCTCGCGAGCCTTGCGGTGCCGGAGCCGGTCGACTGCCGTCTCGTTGCGAGCGTCCACCAATAGTTGAAAGCCGCCGAGACCTTTAAGTGCGACGATTTCGCCTGAGCGGAGGGCATCGCAGGCGGCGCCAAGAGCGTGCTGATCGCGAAGAAGGAAATGGCCCGCCTTGTCCCACAACTCCAGATGCGGTCCACAGACGGGGCAGGCGTTCGGCTGGGCGTGAAAGCGGCGATCAACCGGGTTCTCGTATTCGGCCCGGCAGGCATCACACATCGTGAAGGTCTTCATCGTGGTGTTGGCCCGGTCGTAGGGGAGGAATTCGATAATGCTATAGCGGGGGCCGCAGTTGGTGCAGTTAGTGAAGGGGTAGTGGAAACGGCGGTTTTTGGGGTCAAAGATTTCTCGCAGGCAGTCGGGGCAGGTGGCGATATCGGGCAGGACATGAGCGGATTTGCGACCGCCGGGGTCGCTTTTTTCCACGGTAAACAGGCGGTAGCCGGTGGCGGGGAGCCAGTCAGACGCAAGGCTTTGGATTGAAGCGCGGAGGGGGATCTCATCCGGCAGGCGGCGAACGAATTCCTCGAGATGATCCCGTGCGCCTTCCACTTCGATCAAGACGCCGGAGGTTGAATTTCTGACCCAGCCAGTCAGGCCAAGCTGGGTTGCCAGGCGATACACAAATGGGCGAAAACCGACCCCCTGGACGATTCCCTGAATCGTCAATCGTAACCGCTGATGAGACCCGTGGCTGATGGGGGTCGGGTCCTGGGATGAAGATTCAGATGACATATCCCGTTGACGCTTTCTGCTATCGGCTTCGTACCGCCTGACCGCGGGTCGTCCCGGAGATGGTCACGACCCCGAAGAAATGGGGCCAAAGCCGCCGGCGCATCCTTTTTCGGTCGGCCCGACAATTTCGGCTATTTCCCGGATCGCCCGATCGGCGGCTGTTTTCACGCCGGCCGTCAATTGGGAGCCATGGGCGGTGGTTTCGCCTTCTATACCATAAACAGTCAAAGCGGTCGGAAGGAGCCCGAGAGTTCGGGCCAAAGTCACGGTTTCCACGATATTGAAGGCATGAGTGGAGTAGCGGGCGAAAAGATCGGCCGGGATGTCATCGTCCAGGGCATTGAAGCGGTAGATGGTGCCGGGAGCGGCTCCCGAGATGGTGCAGTCGATAATAATTGCATGGGCGGTGTCGTGCCAGGCGTCGATCAGAGCGGTGCCATCGGCGATGCCAGCGATGACGCGGGTATGGGGAAGACACATGGCAGCCAGAGCGCGCGCGACATAAAGTCCGACGCCGTCGTCGGATCGAAAGTCATTGCCGAGGCCGATGACCGCGATGAGACCGGGCTGGTTCATAGGCCGCCCGGCCTCAATCACCTTCGATATGCAGCTTGAGGAAATGGCAGGAGCAGGAGATGCAGGGGTCATAGTTGCGAATAGCCTGTTCGCATTGCCAGGTCAGTTTGTCCTGCGGCAGTTTAATCCGGTCGCTGACGTAATGGTACAGGTCGATTTCCATGACCTTCTGATTCTGGGAGGTCGGCGGGACGATACGGGCGTCCTGAATGACGCCCTGGCTATCCAACCGGTAGCGATGGTAGAGCAATCCCCGGGGCGCCTCGGAGGCGCCGTGACCGACGGCCGCTTTGGGAGTCACCTTGACGTACGGCTGATCGGGCATCTTGTAGTCGGCGATGATCCGCAACGCCTCGTGGCAGGCGAAGACGGTTTCCACGGCGCGGACGATAATGCTTTTGAACGGATTAGTGCAGGTCTTGCCCAAGCCGGCCGCCTTGGCCGCCCGCTGCGCCACTTTGGGCAGCTTGTCGAAATTCAGGCTGTAGCGGGCCAGCGGCCCGACATGATAGACACCGCGCTCCTTGAGCACCGAATGGAGCGAGGTCGAATGCTCGACATGCTGCTCCTCGAAATGGTCGGGATACTCGGAGATGGCGATGTCCAGCCCCTTATTCGACACGATCCGTCCCTCACAGTAGGGGTATTCATCGGGATGGCGCAGGGAAACGAACTCATAATCCTGCTCGAAGTCGGGGAATTTCAGGGTGGAGGTGAACCGGACCGTTTCCAGCGCGGCGTCCAGCGCCCACTTCAGCGGGTCGACCAGAGTCTGCAGCTCGGCATTGGTCGGGACTTTGTAGAATCCCCCGACGCGGACGTTGATGGGATGAATTTCCCGGCCGCCGAGGAGATTCACGATATCGTTGCCGATCTTCTTCAGGCGCAAGGCGCGCTTGACGACGTCGGGATGGTCCTGGGCGATCTGGATGGCGTCCTGATACCCGAGGAAATCGGGGGCATGCAACAGGTACACATGCAGGGTGTGAGACTCAATCCATTCACCGCAATAGATCAACCGGCGCAAAGCCCGGAGCTGGCCGTCGACGACGGCGCCACAGGCTTGCTCCATGGCATGCACGGAACTCATCTGGTAGGCGATCGGGCAAATGCCGCAGATGCGGGCGGTAATATCGGGCGCCTCGGTGAAGTTGCGGCCCCGCATGAAGGCTTCAAAGAACCGGGGTGGTTCAAAGATGCGGAGCTTGACGTCGGCCACGGCGCCGTTTTTGATTTTGACGAAAATTCCGCCTTCGCCCTCGACGCGGGCCAGATAATCGACCTTGATAGTTCTATTTTTCATACGCCTCGCTTGCTTTCCGGAAGGGATCGGCATAGGCATTGAAGCTGCGGTAGGCCCTGACGATATCATCGTCGGTAACCTGGAGCTTCTGCCACCACTGGCTCAGGGAATCGGTATTGGGAGTTTCCTTGGGTCCGAAACAGCCGAAACATCCCCGATTGTAGGAGGGGCAGAGGGCGTTGCAGCCGGCCTGTGTGACCGGGCCGAGGCAAGGGGTGCCGGCGGCGACCATGACGCAGACCGTGCCTCTTCGCTTGCATTCCATGCAGACGCAGCCGGCGGGAAGGTTCGGTTTCCGGCCGTTCAGCAGGGCGCTGACCAGTTCCACCAGATGATATTTGTTGATGGGACAGCCGCGCAGTTCGAAGTCGACATGGATATGATCGGCGATTGCCGTTGATTTGCCGAGGGTGTCGATGTACTCGGGGTGGGCGTAGACGACGGGGATGAAATCCTTGACGTCCTTGAAATTGCGCAACGCCTGAATGCCGCCGGCGGTGGCGCAGGCGCCGATCGTCACCAGGAACTTGGAGGCCCGCCGGACCTTATGAATCCGTTCGGCGTCGTGCGGGGTCGTGATGGAACCCTCCACCAGCGAAACATCGTACGGTCCCTTGACGACCCGCCGCGAGGCCTCGGGGAAATTGGCGATATCAATCGCTCCTGCGACGGCCAGCAGCTCGTCTTCGCAATCGAGCAGACTCAGTTGGCATCCATCGCACGAGGCGAATTTCCAGACCGCCACTTTCGGCTTTCGTTTATCGACCATGTCACATTTCCCGTTTCGTAAAGATGTCTTTGACATCGGCGAAGCGATAGATCGGGCCATCCTTGCAGACGAAGCTGGAGCCGATCTGGCAGTGTCCGCACAATCCGATGCCGCATTTCATGTTCCGCTCCATCGAGATATATATCTGTTCGGGCGTCATACCCCGCTTCTGCAATTCCAGCACGGTGAAGCGCATCATGATCTCCGGGCCGCAGACGACCGTCAAGCAGTGCGCATGATCGCAGGGAGAGTTGGGGATGATGGTCGTCACGACGCCTACATTTCCCCTCCAATTGCCGGTGGCCCGGTCCACGGTCATGTGGATGTCCAGGTCGTAGTGGGTGCGCCAGTATTCCAATTCCTTGCGGTACAGCATTTCTTCCGGCGTGCGGGCGCCATAGAGCAGGGCCACCTTGCCGTACTTATCGCGGTGGGTCTGAAGATGGTAGACGACCGACCGCAGGGGAGCCAGTCCGATTCCTCCGGCCACGATGAGGACGTCATTCCCCTCGGCTTCTTCCACCGGCCAACTGCTGCCGTACGGTCCACGGACGCCGACGGTATCGCCCGGGGCCATCCGGCACAGAGCCTTGGTCACGGTCCCGACGGCGCGGGTCGTATGCACCAGGGTTTCGCTTTTCCCGGGGTCGCCGCTGATCGAAATCGGCACCTCGCCGACGCCGAAGACATACAGCATGTTAAACTGGCCAGGGAGGAAGGCAAAGTCCCGACCGCCGTCCCGAGGGGCCATTTCCATGGTGAAGGAATCCTGGGTCTCACGGCTGACACGGCGGACGACAAACGGGCGAACCGCCATCGGGTCGTTCCAGGTTTCCTTTTTTCGACTACTTGTTTTTTGTGCTGTTCCCATAGATATCCATTAGTTGCAGGCGGGTTGCCTCCAGACGTTGGGCGATAATCAGGGCAAACCGCGACATAAGTTCGTATCCCAGGTCATGGTCTTCTTCGCATTTTTCGCGCAGGCAGGCGCCGTCAAGGGCGATGGCGCGGGTCAGGTCGAAGGCGCGGGCGTCGAAGTGCCACTTGTAGGGCGGAATCATCCAGGACCAGCCCAGCACTTCGCCCTCTTTAAGGGATTGAATAGCCACCGGGCCTTTTTGGGGGACAAAGGTTTCGACCCAAATCTTCCCCTGACGAATGAAATAGAAGGAGTCGGCCGGCTCCCCCTCATGGAACAGATATTCTCCCGCCTTGAAGGCCACGTTCTTGGCGCATCCGGCGAGCAGTTTGAAATGTTCCGGCTTCATTCCCGACAGAAACGGCTGCTCCGCCAGGATTCGCTCCAGGTTCTCCATCGCGCACACCCTTTTGCGTTAAGATTTTCCCGTTCTTATTTCTTCTCGTGTTCTCGAATCACGCGGGCTTCTTCGGTCAAATCGATACCGACCGGGCACCAGGTGATGCATCGGCCGCAGCCGACGCAGCCAAAGGTGCCGAACTGATCGACCCAATAATTCAGCTTGTGCATCATCCATTGCCGATAGCGGGACAGGACGCTGTTTCTGATACTGCCGCCATGGATATAGGAGAAGCCGATCGTGTGGCAGGAATCCCAGTTTCGTGTCCGCATCGCGTCGCGCCCGGTCAGGTCGGTGGAATCCTCGATATGAGCACAGAAGCAGGTGGGGCAGACCAGCGTGCAGTTGGCGCAGGTCAGGCACCGGGCGGCGATTTTTTCCCACTGCGGATGGTCAAAATTGCGGTCCAGCAGTTCTTTCAGGTGATCGGTATTCAGGGTCCGTCCCATCTGCGCCGCCGATTTTTCGAGGAGCCGGTTGGCTGCCTCGGTCTCGGGGTCGCCCGCCTTCTGATGCGGTATCCGGCCGATCATTTTTTCGCCGGCCTCCGAGCCGACCTCGGCGACAAAGTAATGGCGGCCCCCGTCGATGATTTCGGTCAAGGCCAGGTCAAAGCCGGAAGAAGCCTTGGGGCCGGTTTTCATCGAGGCGCAGAAACAAGTTCCGCCGGCCCGGGTGCAGTTGACCGCAACGATGAACAGGTTCCTGCGGTGCTGGGCATAGGCCGTATCGACAAACGGACCCTCGGTAAAAACCTTATCCTGAATCGCCAGGGCCTGCAGCTCGCAGGCCCGAATGCCGATGAAAGCACGTTTTACCGGCTTCTCGGCCGGTCCGCTGATCTCGAATCCTTTTCCATCATGCGCGGCGGTGTATAGCGGTGCCGTCGGCGCAAACAGAAACTTTTTCCAGGTGGTCGATCCGACCGTGTAGTCGAACAGCGATGGTCGATCACCGGCCGTCAGACGATAGGTGCCATTGTCCTGGCGGTCACTGCGGCCGATCGGCAGCTCTTCCACGGATGAGATTTGATCATAGACAACGGCGTCGGTGCGCACGGTGGGGCCGAAGAGCTGATACCCTTGGGATCGAAGGGCGTCGAACAGGCCCTGCAGCGCCGGTCTTTCCAGTACAATCTTGGATGGCATGTCTGTGCTTACCATTTGCCTTGTGAATATTTTCACATTTTTGGTTCAAAATATGACGCCGGCCGAAAAAGTCAATAGAAATTTGGAGAAAACGGCGATTCTCCGACCACGGTCCGCAGATGATTTTTCGGAGCACCTAATATATTGTCTTGTAATGTATTACGTAAGACGAAGAGGCGCCGACAAAGAGGTGGCGTGGCTAGTCTACTCCAGATGAATAGGGCAGTATTTGACGACGGTGAGGGGCTTGTGTCCGGGATGAGCAGTATATCTCGCAGGATAGAGCAATGGAAAAGCCGCACCCGTCGAGACGAATGCGGCTTTTTCGAACAAGTTTAGTGTCTCAGGCGAATAAGCGTCTATTCCGTCAATTGATGCTCGGCCTCTTTGACTTTTTGTTCGGCCTCGACCCAGTCGCCGACGTCGTTGCCGGGCGTATAGCCCCGCCGCTCGAAGAGGGAATAGGCCACCTGCTCGATGAGGCATCGCTCTTGGTCCATTTTGTTTTCGCCGATCAGTTCCAGCCGGATATCGGAACCATCCTTGGCCCGGACGAACAGCCGGGAATCGTTTCCGGCCTGATCCTTTTCCAGATATAGCTTGTCCGGCTGGGGAACGGTCGCGGCCGGATGGATGATCCGGTCGGCATCCGGCACACCGGCCAGAAACTGCAGGCCATCGATCGTCTTTCCTTTGCGGGAGACGGTGATGCCCATAAACGGGGTGAGCGTCTGCGTGGTTTCCCCGCCCTGTTTGGTCTTGATATTCAGGGTCGTGAAGCGATAGAGATTAGCGGCGTTGAACTTCTTGCAGAACCGCAGCCAATCAGTCTTTTTTATTTCTTGTGCCATATTGTTCCTACCTTCCCAGCACATTGGATATGATGGATTTCATATCCGTATATCGGCCAAATAAGCCCATTTTTATACTCTTGTCAGCAAAAAAACGGGCGATTGTCTACATGGTCATTATACGGCAAGGGATCGTCCCGTCTTTGCCCGGGGAGACGCAAATATCTTCCTTCCCACCGCGCCGACCTATATATTTCCTCTTGCCATGGTCCGGATCCGTGAGATATCGCTCGACAGGCTTATTTTGGTGGTTGTTCTGCTGATCTATCTTGCCGGGCAACTGCTGATCGGAACGTATCTTCCGGCCGACGGGAGGCTGCATTTCGATACCCCGGCCGATGTCGATTTCCTCTATTATGCCGGAATCCTTAATCAAATGAAGGTTGATTTCCCGCCGCAGAATCCAGCCTACGGAGGCGTTCCCCTGAGTCAGTCTTTTGCGCAGTATTATCCCACCATGCTGATCTCGCTTTTCACCAATCCGTACCTAGCGATGCGGATCGCCAATTTGTTGATGCTGGCGCTACTGGCCCTGGTTCTGAAGCGGTACTTTTCCCCCGGATGGGGGATCGGTCTGGCCATAATCGGCGCCGGGTCGGTAGGTTTCGGTTTGATCAATTCCCTCGGGGTAGATCTGGTCGCCCGGGGATTCAATCACTTTCCATTCTTTATTGCCGTCGTTGTCGCTTTATTTGAGCGGAAGCGGGTCTGGCTGCGGTGGGGGGCTCTCTTCCTGCTTGGCTGGCTCCATTCCTACCTGGCGCTGCTGATTCTGCCGTACCTGGGGGCGGTCGTGATCATAGAGCGATTCCGACGGCCGGCGATAATCGATGGCGCCATTTGTGCGTTGGGACTGGCGTCGGCCGCGATTATCACCACCGGCGTGGCCGACAGATCGTTTTATTTTCCATTGGTCGAGGGTTTCGGGTTCAGCGTGAAGGACATTTGGATGCATGCTGCAGCGGCGGTCATTCTGTGTGCCCTCTCCCGAAGCGGGAGGCTATTGACGCTCTGCGGCATAGCCCTCGTCTTCGGGGCGTTGTTTCACTACAACCCGTTCTTTCCAATCTTTATGCTGTATTTTGCGGCGGCGCTGGCTGCGATCGAGGTGTTCCGATGCGGGGGATATCGCCGGGCAACCGCGATCGGAGCGGCCTTTTTGTTGCTGATCGGTTTTCTCATAAATAGCTATGGCAAATATGATCCACGCCAAGGATATTACCTGCCGCACCTTGATCAGGCCTATGCCAAGGCCGGCCAATGGCTGGCGGCCAATACTCCGCCCAGGACGGTGATTCTGGCGGCTCCGCTGCTGTCCGATTGGAATTGCCGTCTTATGGAGAATCGGGCGGTATATCTGGGGTTTCCGCTCCATGTGGCGCACCTGGGGATCGATTGGCGGGAGCGGGCGCAGAAAACGGTTAATTATTTCTCCTATCCTGCCGTATATATCGTGGAAACAGGCTATGTAGTTTACGGTCCCAATGAGCGTAAGGCGTTTCCCTCCTTTGGATTGAAAGGTGACCCGCTATATCGTGACGAGCAGGTGACGATCTGGAAAAATCCCGGCCGGTGAGCGGGCAGAGTATTGGAAAGCGGGGACCGAAGGAAGGATAGACTGATATTATGTTTTCCGCAAAGGCTCAATATGGTCTTAAGGCGGTTGTCTATTTGGCCCAAAATACCGGCAAGGGGCCGATTCAGGCCAAAGAGATCGCGGTTACGCAAAACGTGCCGGTGCGATACCTCGAATTACTATTGTCGCAACTGAAGAAAGGGCGCCTGATCAATTCCAACCGCGGCAAGCTGGGGGGATATCAGTTGGCTCGACCGGCCTCGGCTATTTCAGTGTATGACGTGGTCATTGCCCTGGAGGGGCGGATATCCTTTGTTTCCTCGCACGAAACCGGGGAGGGGGATCGGATTGAGACGGCGGTCAGCGCCTTCTGGAAGCAGGCGGAGGATGTCTTGGTGAATTACCTGAAACAAATGAGCATCCATGACCTGCAGCAGAAAGCGGAGTCGGATGAGCAGATGTATTATATCTGAGCAGAGGAGAAGCCATGGCTAGAATCGCCGATAGTATTATTGACCTGATCGGAAAAACTCCATTGGTGGCGCTGGATCGAATCGGGGGGGGGCTCTCGGCGCGGATACTGGGCAAGATGGAATCGCACAACCCGGCCTCCTCGGTCAAAGACCGGATCGGCTATGCCATGATTGTCGCGGCGGAGAGAGAGGGGAAGATCAGCCCGGAGACGGTGATTGTGGAGCCGACTTCGGGGAATACCGGTATTGCTCTGGCGTTTGTCTGCGCCGTCCGGGGGTATCGATTGGTGCTGACGATGCCGGAGACGATGTCGATGGAGCGGCGCAACTTATTGAAAGCCTTTGGGGCTGAATTGATCCTTACCCCCGGATCAGAGGGGATGGGGGGAGCCGTGGCCAAAGCGGAGGATCTGGTCAGGCAGATACCGAATTCCTTTATGCCACAGCAATTTAAGAATCCGGCCAATCCGGAAATCCATCGTCTGACGACCGGGCCGGAGATATGGGCTGATACCGACGGCCAGGTTGATATCCTGGTATCCGGTGTTGGTACGGGCGGGACCATCAGCGGGGTGGCGTCGTATATAAAGCCGCTCAAGCCGAGTTTTTTGGCCGTGGCGGTGGAGCCGGCAGCATCACCGGTGCTTTCCAAGGGGGAAAAGGGACCTCACCCAATTCAGGGGATAGGAGCCGGATTCAAGCCGGATAATCTTAATCTTGGTTTGGTCGATGAGATAATCACAATCACGAATGAAGAAGCAATCGCGACGACGCGACGACTCGTGCGCGAGGAAGGCTTTTTGGCGGGGATTTCGACCGGCGCCAATGTCGCCGCCTCACTCAAGGTAGCAGCGCGTCCCGAAAACAAAGGAAAGACCATCGTCACGATCATTTGCGACACCGGGGAGAGGTATTTGTCTACGCCGACGTATTCCGAGTTCAGCTAGATTTCGTCTCCGGCGGCCATCCGCACCGGGCCGGACATCCCGGGAATCCTGTGGACAACCATACAATTGTGAGATATTGCCCGATGGCGGCGATAAATGTCTGGTTTGAGATTAGCGCCTTTTTCGCTTCTTTCTGATCCAATAAACTGATAGATTTCCGTTTTGTTTCGATAACTATACTATGCGATCCGCGGCAGCCGGAAAGGGCGAATGAATATCCGTTTCGACATATTGTCCTCTTTGGATGATCAGCCGGGTCTGGCCGAGCAGATGGAGATTTTTCAGCGGCGGTTTCGTGACGCCTTTTTCATCAGTCCCGGGTGGCTGAGTTCATTTCAAAAAATTCTCTGTCAGGACCAGCAGGCGGAGCATATCGTCGGACGGGACGAGTCGGGAGGCCTTCGCGGGACGATTCATCTGAATCGCGTCACGACCTCTTTTCTCAAGCTGTTCCGACTGCAGGCGATATGTCTTTTGGGGACCCGGTCGGTGGTATCGCCGGAGCACCTGGAACTGCCCCTTGATCCCGACTACCGTCAGGAATGGTATGGCTTCTTCGAGCGCCATTTGCGCCAGGCCTTGAATGGTTCGGCCTTCTTGGTTTTCGACTCCGTCTCCGATGACGCACCCAACGCCGATGGACTGATGACCTACCTGCGCGAACGGGGCTTCTACGTGGTCAAGGAGGATCAGGACGTCTGCCCCGGTCTGGAGTTGCCCGGAAGCCTTGAGGAGTTGATGGAACGGTATTCTGCCAACATGCGGAAGATCGTTCGCCGGACGCTGAAACGAAACGCGACGGAACTGCGTCTGGTCGATTATTCCGAGATCGGGTCTCTGGAAGCGGCTTTTGATAAAGCCCGGCAACTGCATATGATGTCCCGGGAAAAGAAAGGGCATACGAGCAGTTTTGAGCGGCAGGGGTATGTCTCCTTTCATCGGGAATTGGCCCGCGGCATCGAAGCGCAGGGGAAGCTTTATCTGAAATTCCTCCTTCGGGGGACCGAGCCGGTATCGTTTCGATATGGTTTTCTGTCCGGCGACGTGTATTACGACTATCAGACGGGCTATGATCCGATCGTCGCCAAGCAGCGTCCCGGTTTCTTAATCGTCGCCCTAATCATTCAAGATCTGATCACCAAGGGCGTCAAACGGTTCGACTTTCTTCGCGGGGATGAAGGGTACAAGCGGCACTGGGCGCCATTGACGCGACGAACCTATCGCTACTATGCCTTTCCTTCGGGATTCAAATCACGAGTCTACTATACGCTGCTGAAACTTTATCGCGGCGTGAAATAAATGAATCCGCAGATAACCGTCATTCGTGACGATGGGCCGTTTCTGGAATTGGCGGATGAATGGGATCGGATGGCGGCCGACCGATTCGATGGCCATCCGTTTCTTCGCCATTTCTGGTTCGCCAACTACCGGCGGGCCTTCTTCCCCAAAGCGCCGTTGTGTGTCGTGACGGCTCGCCGCCAGGGAGAGCTGGTCGGTGTTATGCCGATGATACTTGGCCGCCGGCGGATGGGCGGGATTCCGCTCAAGGAAACCCGTCTGCTGGCCGGGGATCATTCTCATCTCAATCGGATCCTGGTCGCCACCGGCGATGACGGGGTCATGACCGGGTTTTTCGAGACGCTGCAGCAGGAAGGGGTTGACCTGATATATGTCGAGGATGTTCCGGACCTGTATCCGAGTGGGCCGTGGATGGCGGAATTTTGCCGCGATCATCGGCTCGGCTTCGAATGTCGCGCGGTCCGCCAATCGCCGTTCATACCGACGGTGGGAAGCTTTGACGAATATCGCAAACGCCTGTCCAAGAAATTTCGAGAGATATTGAACAATCGTCTGAATAAGATTAACCGGGCCGGAGGTTTCGAGATAAGGAACTTTGATCAGGCCGGCGATGTCCTGGCGGCTTTGGAGCAAATGGAAGCAATCTCACGCGGCAGTTGGCAGGGCCAGAACGGGACTGGATTATTTTCCGGCGAAAGGAACAGGCTTTTCTATACGGCTCTGATCACCCAGGCGTTGACACATGGATACGGGCGGGTGGCCATCCTCCTGTTCGACCGGCAGCCAGCGGCGTTCGAGTTTCATGTCCTTCATGGCCGCACGGAGTATTGTCTGAAGGCGGAATATGCGTCGGCCTATGACGCGGTGGCGCCGGGGGCGGTGCTTGATTTGGAGTTGGTCAAACGGGCCTTTGCCTCGGAAGTCGAGGTCTATGACCTTTTGGGATACGCTGACAGTTATAAGCTCCGCTGGACGGAACAGACGACACCGTATTTCCGGTATTTTATCTTCAACCGTACCGCCGCCGGCAAGGCGGCGCAGGCCGTTTACTTCACTCTTGGGGATCGAATTCGCAGGCTGAGAGGCAAAGCGAAAGAATCTTCCGGGCGGGCAGGTTAGTCTCGGAGAAGGCCATTTCTTCCCGCTCATCCCGATATCTTCTTCTCAGTAGAGATATTAGAACGGCCGATCGGGGCGGCTGCCGGGGCCGGATGGGTCGACCGGCTTCCAGTAGCTTGGCGAGGAAGGATCCGGTTTTAGCCCCAAGGGGTCATGGACAAACAATCGGCGAAGCAGCCCAAGCGGTATAATCATCAGGGCAAAGGCCAGAGTCAGGATGACGGTGGTCATGATCCGGCCGAGAAAGCGGGCCAGGGCCATCCAGCGACGTTCGACTGGAGCCAGCGTTTTCGGCGACGTAATCCCGACGATCAGAAATAGACCGGCGAGCAGAACCAGCGGAAGCCAGAGCAGACTATGGCGCCACAGGCCGATGGTTCCCAAAATCAGGAAGGCGGCGGCCATGGTGAGGCCGAATCGCCGGAGGTATGACGGCGGGGGCGAGGGAGGCGTCTCCACCGGCGTTATGGCGGCGATGGTGTCCGCCAAGGGAGGCTGCTCCGGTTTATAGAGGATAATATCCTCCAGCACAAGCATGTCCATCCCGGTGCGCATGAAGCAGCGGTAGGCATCCTGCGGGGTGCAGACGATCGGTTCCCCCCGCACGTTGAACGACGTGTTGACCAGGACCCCGCAGCCGGTCTTCTCCCTGAACGCAGACAGCAGGGCATGAAAGCGGGGATGGTCGCGCCGGTCGACCGTCTGGATTCTGGCCGAGTAGTCGATATGGGTGACTGCCGGAAGGCCGCTTCTCATCACCCTCAGTTGGTCCAGGCCGATCAGCGCTCGCTCCGGTTCCGATGGCTCCTTACGGATATTGGGATTGACCGACGCCACGAGCAGCATGTAGGGCGAGGCGTGATCAAGGTCAAAGTATTCGGCGGTATCTTCGAGGCGCACCGCCGGAGCAAAGGGACGAAACGATTCCCGGAATTTTATTTTCAGGTTCATGGTAGCCTGCATATCGGGCCGGCGCGGATCGCCGAGGATACTGCGATGGCCGAGGGCGCGCGGGCCATACTCCATCCGTCCCGAAAACCAGCCGATGATTTTGCCGTCGGCCAGGGCGGCAGTGGTGGTTTCCAGTACCTCATCCTCGGCGAGGCGGTGGCCGGGGAGGCTATGCTGATGGAGCCAGGACTCGATTTCATCACTGCGCCACCGCGGACCGAGGCAGGAGCCCTGCTGGGCGTCCCGGCCGTCACTCGCCGGGACGCGTTCGTGCCCCTGCGCCTGGTACCAGGCGAATAGTGCCGCGCCGAGGGCGCCGCCGGCGTCGCCGGCGGCCGGTTGAATCCAGAGGTCGTCGAATATCTTTTCCCGCGAGATTCGACCGTTACCGACACAATTGAGCGCCACCCCGCCGGCCAAGCATAGCTTCTTCTCGCCGGTCTCTTTCCTGACATGGCGGGCCATTCGCAGCATGATTTCTTCCGTCACGGCCTGGACTGAGGCTGCCAGATCCATATCCTTTTGCCGGAGGGTTGCGTCCGGTTCACGCGGGGGGTCTTTGAAGAGGCGATGAAAGGCGGGGGAGGTCATGGTCAGCCCCTGGCAATAGTTGAAATAGCTCATATCGAGCCGGAAGCTGCCGTCATCCTTGAGGTCGATTATCTTGTCGAAGATCAGGCCGGCATAGGTCGGCCTGCCGTACGGCGCCAGCCCCATCACCTTGTATTCGCCGGAATTGACCTTAAAGCCGGTGTAGTAGGTAAAGGCGCTATAGAGCAGACCCAGGCTGTGCGGAAAATGCAATTCGTGCCTCAGGTCGATTCTGTTTCCCCGACCGGTTCCCCATGAGGCGGTGGCCCATTCGCCAACGCCGTCGATGGTCAAGATGGCAGCCCGGTCGAACGGTGAAGGGAAGTAGGCCGAGGCGGCGTGGGCCTGGTGATGCTCGGTGAAAATGACCTTCCCCTCGAAGCCGGGCAGAGCGGTGCGAATACGCGTTTCCAGCCAGAGCTTTTCCTTAAGCCAAAGCGGCATCGCTTTCATAAACGACGGCCAACCCTGGGGGGCAAAGGCGAGGTAGGTCTCCAGCAGGCGCTCGAATTTCAGCCAGGGCTTGTCATAGAAGGCGACCAGGTCTACCTGATCGGCGGAAAGGCCGGCGGCCTTCAGGCAGTACTTGGCGGCGCGATGGGGAAAGCGATGGTCATGCTTGACGCGGGAAAAACGTTCCTCCTGGGCGGCGGCGATGATGATTCCGTCCCGCACGAGGGCGGCGGCGCTGTCATGATAATATGCAGAGATTCCCAGGATGTTCATCGGGATATCGGGTTCGCCTGTTGAGTCTGCGGGAATATGGTCTGCGAACGGCGGACAGTCAATAAATAACCGAGGGGGGTCCGGTGCGCCCGCCCGACGGATAGGGCAATTAATTTATGTCCCGGCGGTCGATTCCACCATATATTGGGTCGATATATGATAGTAGACCCTATCTGGAATCGATTCGGCAAAGGGGTCGCGGAAGAATAATATAACGGGTTGAGGTATTGGGAACGTATTCCTTGGAAATGATGAAACCTCAGTCTAATCTGGAATGGGAAGAGGATCGCTTCCCCCGCCCAATGCACAAGAAACGAACGCCGTGGACCTATCTTATGGCCGGGGGACGGTTTTTGGGCTTTCTGATCAAGCGGGAGGTCCGATATTACCGCAGGCGGCCGATCGACACCCTTTTCTTTCTAACCTATCGCTGCACCTCGCGATGCAAGACCTGCACCCTTTGGCAACGGACCGACGGTTCCGGAGAGATGACCCTCGAAGAATGGAAGCGGGCGGTCGATATGTGTGCCGAGCAGGGGGCACAGTTTTTCGAGATGTTCGGCGGCGATGCCCTGTTGCGCCCGGACGTGTTGGTCCCGCTGGTGGCCTACATCGGCTCCAAGCCGGGGCTGCAGTGTGATCTGGTAACCAATGGGCATCTGATGACCGAAGAGATTGCCCGCGGTTTGGTCGAGGGGGGGATAAGCGACATCTGGTTTTCGCTGGATGGGGTCGAGCAGAGTCATAATCAGGTGCGCGGCAACGATCGCTCCTTCGACCGGATGAACCGGGCC
>CAZPEV010000042.1:13467-21880 GCA_964585635.1 uncultured Ignavibacteriales bacterium | reverse complement strand
CAAACACCCTTTAACCCGGAGCTAAATACCTTGACTTAAGACACGGTATCTACTCGATCTTGACCAGGGCGAGATTCTTCCTAATCGCAATTAGGTTTTCAGCGATAGAAGTAATTACCAAAAACAACGCACATGCAAACATTCCTTGTAAGAGAACTGCAAATCCCACTCCTACGCCAATTGAGTTCATTTCTGTTCTCGAATAGTCCAACGTTGTCGTGCCGAACTCGACCCAGATCCAAATTGCCCAAATAATGCTTCCAATCAAGTCTAACCATGCAAAGAATTTTAGTGCACTAATTGCACCTTCGCCTGGTATGGGTCTGGGTTGAGAAGGTATCATTGACGTTTGCGGAGTTTGCTGTGCTTCCAAAAGCTCATCAACATTCTCAGACATTGGAATCTCCTTTCTGTTTTTTCTGAAGCACCGTTAGAAAAACAATTATTGGAATCGTGCTGAGTAAATCAACAACTAGGGGAATACTCCTATAAATCCAAATGTGATCGGATACCACTAAATTAAAGGTATTTATTACCCAAATGGCGATTAGCACCAGTAAATCGAGCCAAACACCAATAAGTGCAAATGTAGTCGCTTTTTTAAGATTCATTCAGATCTCCTTTGAAATGATATTTCATGGTTTCGCAAAACAATGATTAGATTGATCCGCATGACAACCTCCACGGGTCAACTCCAAACCCACGCGCCGATCTGCAAACCCCTGCCGGTCCGCAGGTGAGGACATGGGTACAGACCATTGTTAAGTGCCCGGTGCAACCCCGTCCACAGCAAAGCTTTGGATTACCCCTTTAAGATAAGGCCCCAATATCCGGTGTCAAGCACAGAATTCTCACGGGAGCGTGCGCCAAGCACAACAATATTTTGTAGGTCGTCGGGTCACATCGCCGCTTCGCGTCGGGGAGACCTGACGAAACGGTGAAAAGGGTTTTTGCGACAGGCTCGGGGCGTGCGCCAAGCGCAATAGTCAGCAAGTCGGGTTTCTCGTCCCACCTGCGGCGGGACTCGGAACGCCGACCTACTCGCTGCCGGCCGTAGCGATAAGAGAGCGGGCGCGTGCCACGCCCCCCCACTCGGGGCAAAAATCCTGACATGAGACATGGTATCTGCAGAGATTGCTGCTACGGCAACCGTGGGTTCCTGATCTGCGACTTGAGATAGATTGTCAATCATAGATTCCCGGGTTTAAATATCCGGCCAAATGTAATTGCGGTCGGGAAGCCCGCCACCGGCGGGCCGACCGCGCGTCAAGTTTGCAATGAGACGCACGAATCCCGGCCCAGAGGGGAGTGTTGAAAAAGCCAGCCACGTCATTGCGAGGAGCCCCGCTTCTTGCGGGGCGACGTGGCAATCTTGACTTTCATAGGGGAACCGAGATCGCCACGACCCGCCACAGGCGGGTCTCGCGATGACGAATTTTAGGTTTTTCATCAGGCCCAGAGGGCCGGGGCACCCTGCACAAGCGGTAGAATACATATTCTGGAGCGATAGGCGTCCTGTTTTCCGGGACTAAAGACCCGGCGACCTATCACGCTGAGGGCTGGAGTACCCGTTCCCGGTCGCGTATCGAGAAAGGGGCGGCAGAATCGGCCGTCATCCCTCAACAAACCGGGCTTGCGTGTTACGGTCAATAATTCTATATTGGTCCAGCAAGGCGATCAATCCGGGGGGATAATATGCCGAGTTCGTATATCATCGACGAAGAAGTCAACGTGGTTCATGTCAAGTATTCGGGAACCATCACCGTGTCGGAGCAGATGGCGATCATCAATGCGGTGCTCGCCGATCCGAAATTTCGCGCCGGAATGGATTCCGTCTCCGATCTCACCGAAGCCATATATAACTGGAATCTCAACGACATCGATCTTTTCCGTGCCTATGTCGATACGATCACGACGGCGACGGGCAAGTGCAAGTGGGCGCTCGTGTCGCAGGGAGGAATCACCGGAGCGACGGCCAAGACCTTCATGATTCTGCATGAAATCTATGCCGACCTGATTATGGTCAGGCTCTTCAGCAACCGCGACGATGCGTTGAAGTGGATCAGTGCCGCCGGCGACTGACACACATCCTGGCCCAGCGGCGACGAGAATGGGAAGACGCAACCGTCTTGCCAAATTGCCGCGCAGGTTGTATATTGCTTTCAGGCAGTCCCGCCGTCGGCGGGAGGTATCATGAAATCGGTCGGGGAGGTGCGCGCATGACCCAAACATCCAACGACCCATCGCATCACGGGGTCGATGACGGCGGGGGCAAGAAATATCCCAATGAAACGATGCGGCTTCTGCATGTACGGTCCAGTTGCCGCAGTTTCTTCGACAAGAAGATTCCGCCGGAGGTCATGAAGTTGGTTCTGGAGGCCGGCTGTCATGCCGCCACCGGTGGAAACCTGCAGCCATACGCGATTATCCAGATCGAGGAAGAGGCGACCAAGCGACAACTGGCGAAGCTGAACGAAGACCAGAGCTTTATCATCACCGCGCCGGTCGACCTGCTGTTTTGTATCGATTTCCGCCGCCTGCGGCGATGGGCGGAGATGGAAGCGGCGCCGTTTTCGGCGACCGCCTCGTTTCGGCATTTCTGGATATCGTTTCAGGACACAATCATCGCCGCGCAGAATATCTGCACCGCCGCCGATGCCATGGGACTGGGATCGGTTTATGTCGGCACGGTCATCGATTGCCTTCGGGAAATCCGCGAACTGCTGGCGATACCGAAGGAGGTTTTTCCGGTGGTACTGTTGAGCCTGGGGTATCCCAAGGACCGTCCCAGCCCGAAGCGGAAGCTGGGCGTGAGTACGGTCGTCCACCAGGAGAAATACCGCGACCTCGACGATACCTCGCTTCTGGCGGCATTCAAAGAGAAGTATCCCGGGTGGCGCAAAGAGATCACCCCGGAGCGGATGGAGACAATGGCGCAGGTGTGCCGCGCCGTCCATGGCGACGCCTTCGCCCAGCGGTGCCTGGCCAGAATAACGGAGCAGGGGTATATCAACGCTATCCAGAATTACTTCGGTTTGCATTATCGCGCCGATATCATGCCGCAGGGGAATGACGAATATTTGCAGATCATGGAGGAAGCCGGATTCACCTGGTTCAAAAGGTATGGGTCAGGCGAGGACAGGTGAAAGATCAAGGTGCCGCATCATGTATGTTTGTATATTAAACATCGGAGCAGGATGTATCGTCATAAGAGCAAGAGGGTGTCGCAGGGCAAGGGACGTAATTGACAATAAATTATCGACGCCGATGACGGCCGCCGGGCTTTGACGATCAGGGATGATGGCTGGCCCGACCGAGGGCATAATGGCGCCGAGGGTAGAAATCCGTAACCGGGAGACAGTCTTGTTCTCCCACAGCCGGGAGGGTAAGGTCATGAAATCCTTATCGGTAATGCGCGGGCGGACCGATTGGTATCGGTTGGCCATACCGGGGGCAATGATCATAGTTTTCTGGGTGATGTTGCTGGTCCCAGCGGTGGCGGCGGCGGCCGGGGGGCAGGCGACGGCCGAGGGGAAAGCGGCCATTTCCGGCAACCCCAATTGGCAGTACGCGGCCCATCTGAATGGCCGGGTTACTCTGACGGTCACAAACCTTGGCCAACTGGGAACGGGGTTGTCGGGGATTCCCACCGACTGCGGCGGTCAACCATGTCCGGGATGCGAGTACCCGGCCCGTTCCGATTTGCAGTATCTGTTTGGCGGGGGGTTCTGGATCGGGGCGGTGGTCGGAACCGACACCTTGGTATCGGTTGGGGCCGACGGATGGTTCGTCATCAATGAACTGATGCCGGACAGTGGGACTTTAGGCGATTTTCAGCTCCGATCCAACGACCCGGCCAGCCCGTATTACTCACCTCAAGCAGTGGCGAATCTGGATTATATTTGCACCTATGCCGATACCTGCACCGATCCGGCTTACGTGGCCGCCGACCCGATTGACAATCGTCCCCATATCCCGCTGAACGTGGCGGTCACACAGCGCAGCTATTCCTGGACCGATTTGCCGAATGCCGATTTTGTCCTGTTTGAATACGTGATCACCAATATCGGGGCGGCTCCGCTGCAGGAGATGTATTTCGGCATTTATGTTGACGGCGACGTGTATCATGTGTCCAACGGCGCGACCGGTTATGCGGATGACCTTACGGGATTCCTGCCGGCGGACAACATTGCCTATATTATCGACAATGACGGCGACCCGGCGGCGGGCCCGGCCTGGGATTACGCCAGTCCCCGATCGGCGTTTGCCGTCAAGTTGCACGGGTCACAGCCGGATTGGGACCGAGTCAACTACAACTGGTGGATATCCAACGGCAACGCGTCGCTGGATTTCGGCCCGCGCCTGGCGGGAACGGTCGAGGATCCGTTCCGGTCGTTTGGTCCGCATCTGGGAACGCCGTCCGGCGATAGGAACAAATATTACATACTGCAGCATCCGGAGCAGGATTACGATCAGATGTTCACGGCGGTCTCACACACCGGCGAGGGATTTCTCGCGCCGCCGTCCAATCCATCGTTTGCCGCGGATCTGGCCGACGGCATCGATACTCGCTTTTTGCTCTCAGTCGGTCCGTACCAGGTTGGCGTCGGCGATTCGGTACGGTTGTACTTCTCTGTCGTGATGGGTCCCGACGTGCATGTCGATCCGGGTGATTTTGCCGATTACTTCGCGGTCGATAATCCCGATGCGTACTACCAGCGGCTGGATTTCGCCCCTCTGTTGGCCAATGCCGGGTACGCCGATTATCTCTACCAGAGCATATTCGGGACATCATCGGGCACCGGAGATGATGTGACGCGGAGCGCCCTGCCGCAGGCGGCGACGCTGTCGCCCAACTACCCCAATCCGTTTAACCCGGCCACGACGATCAGATATCAACTGCCGCGGCAATCGCAGGTCCAGATGACGGTGTTCAATCTGCTGGGAGAGACGGTCACCACCCTGGTGGATGATATGCAGGATGCCGGCGAGCATGTCACCGTCTGGGACGGGTGCGACCGGCTCGGTCATCCGGCGCCGTCGGGGATATATTTCTATCGGTTGAAGGCCGACGGTGTCTCGACCGCCAAGAAGATGGTGCTGATGCGATAAGCGTACATAGGCGACGCACGATCAGGGGCCGCCGAAGAGCCGACCCCGTCAGGAAAGGATAAGGCATGCGAATACCGATCTATCAGGCTGATGCCTTTACCGATCGGCTTTTCGGCGGCAACCCGGCCGCCATTTGCCCGCTGGAGAAATGGTTGCCCGCTGATGTCATGCAGCATATCGCCCTGGAGAACAACCTGTCGGAGACCGCCTTTTTCGTGCGTCGGGGAGATATCTTCGACATCCGCTGGTTCACGCCCAAGATCGAGATCAATCTGGCGGGCCACCCGACCCTGGCCACCGCCCATGTTATTTTCTCTCACTTGAAATATCCCGGCTCGCTGATCAGGTTTTCCTCACCGAGCGGTGAACTGAGGGCGACGCGAAGGGACGATATCATCTGGCTCGACTTTCCGGCGTACGATCTGCAGCCGGCTGATGCTCCAGACGGCCTGATCGCGGGATTGGGCCGCGCGCCGAGGGAAATTTTGCAGGGGCGTGATTATTTTGCAGTGTATGACAGTCAGGATAATGTCCTGGCGCTGGAACCGGATTTTGGGGAACTGGCCAAGGTTGATTGCCTGGGGATCATCGTTACGGCGCCGGGGGAGGGGTGCGATTTTGTCTCCCGCTTCTTCGCGCCCAGAGCGGGGATCAACGAAGACCCGGTGACGGGATCGGCGCATACCCTCTTGATCCCATATTGGGCCAAACGGCTGAAGAAGAATGTCCTGCACGCCTTCCAGCTTTCGTCCAGGAGGGGGGAGTTATGGTGTGAGTACCTGGGGGAACGGGTGAAAATTGGCGGACGGGCGGTGACATATCTTGAGGGGACGATTGAGATATAGGATGGCGCAAAGCGGAATCCTGCCGGTATAATAAGGCGATCGGGAAAAACAGAGGCGGTAAGAATATGAAGCGAGTTATCATCAGCCTGGCGGCGGCCATGCTATTGGTCGTTGTCGCCTGCCAGGCGGAGGAAGAAACCGGTGTACCGCCGAAAGGAGAGAAGAAAATGGCTCTCACAATCACCAGTTCGGCTTTCGTTGAGGGGGGAATGATCCCCAAGAAGTACAGTTGCGACGACGCCGATGTTTCTCCCCCGCTGGCGATTGGCGGGGTTCCGGAAGGAAGCAAAAGCCTGGCGCTGATCGCGGATGATCCCGATGCCCCGGTAGGCATATGGGTCCATTGGGTGCTGTATAACCTTCCGCCGGACACGAAGATTCTGGCCGAGGGGATGCCGACCGACGCCGCGTTGAAAAACGGCGCCAAGCAGGGCATCACCGACTTCGGGCGACCCGGCTACGGCGGCCCCTGCCCTCCCAGCGGGACGCACCGGTACTATTTCAAGGTCTATGCGCTCGATGCGGTGCTGACGCCAGCCGGCAAAGCGACCAAGAAGGAACTTGAGGCGGCCATGAAGGAGCATATCCTGGCCGAGGGTCAGTTGATGGGAAAGTACGCTCGGCAGAGATAGGTACGGGATAGAATTTGCGGCGGGAAGCGGCTCCTGCCGCCGCGCGAACGTGTACCAACATGGAGACGGCAATGCGACGACTCTACAGATCGACGACCGACAGAAAAGTCGCCGGTATCTGCGGCGGGCTGGCCAAATTCTGGGAATTTGATCCGACCATTATTCGCCTGGCGGCGGTTCTTTTGGCTTTGGTGACAGTGCTTTTCCCGTTTGTGATCACCTATTTGATCGGCTGGATAATAATTCCGGAAGGCTCGAATCAAAACCCGCAGGTCAAAGATCCGCCGAGGACATAGGAATCCCACCCGTCGTTCGCCTGCGGCGAACTCTGGGTAGGGTACCCGGTTTGCAATGAGGCGCATAAATCCCCGCCCAGAGGGCGGGGGCACCCCCGCAACGGCCCTCGTATCCAATATCACTTCGCTTTGTGTCTTGCGTCTTGACGCGTGATTTCCCTCCAAATCATCCTTTGACTATCCGCGAACCGTTGTGTAAATTAATCCGACGATTTGGCATTCACTCAAATTAGGGATAGTCATGGACATCAAGAAAACTGCCATGGACGGTCTGGCGGCGGCATCGGCGAAAAAGGCGAGCTACTGCGATATCCGCTACGAGATAATCCGCGATCAAGGCCTGTCGTACACCGACGGCTCTCCCGATCCGATTCAAAGCTCCCTTTCGGCCGGTTGGGCGGCGCGGCTGTTGATCGACGGGGCCTGGGGATTTGCGTCATCGGATGATCCGAGGCTATCAGTCAAGCAACTGGTCGAGCGGGCGGCGGCGGTGGCCAAGGCATCGGCCAAGGTAATGAAGGCACCGGTAGAGCTGTCTTTGGCCGACAAGCAGACCGGCGAATACAAATCGCGGTTTACAACCGATCCGTTTACCATCACCTTGTCGGAAGTGATCGCCTTCCTGGCCGATCTGGACGCCGCCATGGGAGGACTGACGGGAATCAATTCGCGGAGCTGTTTCGCATCGTTTCGCAAGCTGAAAAAGTGGTTTTTCTCTTCTGAGGGAAGCGACCTGGCGCAGACGATTATCCAGACCGGCGCGGGGGTGACGCTGGCCCAGGCCAAGTCGCGGCGGGAGCGGGCGGAGCGGTCGTATCCGACATCATCAGGTCAATACGAGGTCAAAGGGTACGAGCTTATAGCGGAGCTTGATCTGAAAGGCAACCTGGCACGGGTCGCGGAGGAGGTGGCCATGCTGCTGGCGGCGCCGGCCTGTCCGCAGAAGAGCTGTTCCCTGGTGTTGTCGGGCGATATGATGTCGCTGGTCATTCATGAGTCGGTCGGGCATCCGCTGGAACTGGATCGGGTGTTCGGCTCGGAGCGGAATTTTTCGGGGACGTCATTTGCCACGGTCGAGCAATTGGGAAAGCTGCAGTACGGCGCGCCGATCATGACCGTCACCAGTGATCCCACCGCCTGGCCGGGACTGGGAACGTTTGGCTGGGATGACGAGGGAATCAAGGGCCGGCCCGCGGTGCTTATCAAAGACGGCCTATTGATGGATTATCTGTCGTCGCGTGAAACGGCCTATCGCATCGGGAAGAAATCGACCGGCGCCATGCGGGCCGAGGGATGGAAAAACCTTCCACTGGTGCGGATGACGAACATCAACCTGCAGCCGGGCGATAAATCGTTTGAGCAACTGATCGGCGAGGTGGACGATGGTATCTATATGGCGACGCCGTCATCGTGGTCGATTGACGATCTGCGCAAGAATTTCCAGTTCGGATGCGAGATCGGCTGGGAGATCAAGGGGGGAAAGCTGGGGGGCGTGATCAAGAATCCGACCTTTGCGGGATGTACGACG
>CAZPEV010000042.1:0-13457 GCA_964585635.1 uncultured Ignavibacteriales bacterium | reverse complement strand
CCAGTTTTGGCGCAGCTGCGAGGCCATCGGCGACGCCTCGCAATTCACGATCTGGGGGACGCCCAACTGCGGCAAAGGACAGCCGGGACAGAATGCACGCACGGGTCAGGGCGCCGCGCCGGCCCGATTCACCGGGATTCAGGTGGGGGGATAAGAAATGTTGGATAAGGCGCAGGCGCTGGAAATTACCGAGACGGCCCTGAAATGCTCCCCGGCCGACCAGACCGAGGTGGTGCTGATGGGGGATCAGCTGTGGCTGACACGGGTGGCGGAGTCGGTTATCCACCAAAACATGGCCCTGGAGGAAACCCGCCTGGTGGTGACGACGGTCAAGGATAAGAAGGTCGGTCTGGCGTCGACCAATGACCTAAGCCCGGCCGGGATTACGGCGGTGGTTGGATCAGCCAATCAGATCAGCATGCTTCAGAAGCCGGATGATCGCTTCGTATCGTTTCCCGACAAGGCCCTGGCGCCGCCGTTGACCAAGACGATAGCAGTGGAACCAAACACGAAATTCAGCCCGGCGGAGATGGCTGATGCGGTGGCGAAGGTGGCGCAGAAGGCCGCTCAAAGCGGCGGCTTGACGACGGCCGGGGCGTTGCGGCATGAGATTCATGCCGTGGCGGTGGCCAATTCGCTGGGGGTGCGGCAGTATGGGCGATTCGGGCGAGCGGAACTGTCGCTGACGGTTACCGGTGAGGGGGAAAGCTCCGGGTTTGCCATTGGATTCAATCCCGACCCGGCCAAAATCGACTTTGCGTTGCTGACACAGCAGGCGATCGACCGGGCGAAAGGGAATATCAATCCGGTGTCGCTGCCGGATGGGCAGTACACGGTCATCCTGGAACCGGCGGCGGTGGGACAGTTGCTGCTGTTTCTGGGGTTCATGGGATTCGGCGGCAAGACGTTTATGCAGAAGCGGTCATTCCTCTCGGGCAAGAAAGGGGAGATGATCACCGGCGACAAGATCACCATCACCGACGAGCCGGACAATCCCGCTTTCGGAAATCTGCCGTTCGACTATGAAGGCATTCCGGTGCAGCACCTGACGATGATCGATCATGGCAAGGCGGGGGACGCAGCTTTCGACAGCTACTATGCCAACGCCATGGGGGTCAAACCGACGGGACATGCGCTGCCGCCCGACAACAGCTATGGCCCGTATCCCAAGAACATGGTCATGGCCGGTGGGGACAGCAGCCTGAGCGAGATGATCGGATCGACCGAGAAAGGGGTGCTGATCACGCATTTCTGGTATGTCAATTTTCTCAACCCGATGCAGACGATGATCACCGGCACCACCCGCGACGGGACCTTTATGATAGAGAACGGCCGGGTCGGGTCGGCGATCAAGAACATGCGTACGAACCAGTCGATCTTGGAGGCGCTGAGCAACGTCCAGATGATTTCCAGGGAACGAGTCGTTTATCCCCAGTATTCATCGTTGATGCTGGTGCCGTCGTTGAAGATCGGCGGATTCAATCTGATCCAGGAAACCAAAGAAGCCTGGGAGGGGAAATGTTGACACGACGGAAATTCATTACCATTTCGGCGATGGTGGCGGCCGGGACGATGCTCCCCGTGCCGCCGGTGCTGGAATCATGGTCGGCCGAGCCGCCGGCGCCGACGGCCCCCCCATCGGATGTGATTCTCCGCCTGCGCGGCCATAAGAAGTCGGGATGCGCTTTTCATCCCGAGTTGGTGGATTGGTGGGCCGGCGGCGGCGCCCAGCTTCCCGATTGGTGCTGATGGCGCCGCACAACCTCAACAAACTGATCGCCGACGCGGCCGTCAAGCTGGCGGCAGTCGGGATTGATGACGGCGCGGTTGAGGCGGAGCTGATTCTGTGCGAGCTGTTTGATTTTGATCGATTGCATCTTTATCTGCATGGACCGTCGCTTATCGATGACGAGATGGTTCGGAGGTTCGACGGCGTAATCACGCGCCGATTGACCCGTTACCCCCTGCAATATATCCTCGGCCATGCCTGGTTTTTCGGGCGGAAATTCATCGTCAATGAAGCGGTCATGGTACCCTGCCCGGAAACGGAGTTGCTGCTCGACGGCCTCCTTCGCGGCGTCCGGTTTTGCCGCTCGAATCCGGTGCGGCTGCTGGATGTCGGCGTCGGCTCCGGGGTGATCGCCGTCTCGGCCAAGCTGGAAAATCCTCTCATGGACGTCACCGCGGTCGATATTTCAGACGAGGCGCTGGCGGTGGCCCGTCAGAACGCGGCGCAGTACGAGGTCGACCAATCGATCAGGTTCATGCGGTCGGACCTCTTCGCCGGGTTGGACAAAAGCGAGCGGTTCGACATTGTCGCCTCCAATCCTCCCTATATCGCGTCGGCCGAATATTCCACCCTTCCGCCGGAGGTGAAGGCCGACCCGAAGGTGGCACTGGTGGCCGGAGAAAGGGGACTGGACGTCATCACGCGGTTGATCGCCGAGGCCCCGGAGCATTTGACTCGTCCCGGATTTCTGATGTTCGAGATCGGGTACAATCAGGCAGGCGACGTCTTCGCCATGATTGAGAAGAACGCCCGCTACGGCAGCGCCACCCTTTTGAAGGATCTGAGCGATATCGACCGCGTCGTCGTTTGTCGCGTGGAATGAATGCAGTGGGAACCCCCAGATTGTCGTCGAGGCTGCGAGAATGACAAAGCCCAATCATCTTCTGAGGCTTGGCTGGGCGTACAGGATTTCGAAGGCTACGGTGCTGCGCTTTCCTCCCTACCAGTACACGATTGAGCCGACCAACGTCTGCAACCTGAAATGCGCCTTTTGCCCCCAAAGCGATCCCGACCATTTTACCATCCGCCCGCGCGGGTTTTTGACCCGCGACAATTTCGCCCTCTTTCTTGCCCGTGTGCGTGCGGCTAAGCCGGGCAACCGGAATATTAACCTGACGCTTGATGGTGAGCCGTTTTTGAACCGCGATTTTGTTCCGTTCGTCGCCGGGGCCGAGCAGGGCGGGTTCTTTCCTATCTTTGCCTCCAACGGAACGTTGATTGACCATGATACGGCCGACCGGCTGATTGCGGCCGGCCCGTTTCGCGCCTCAATCGACTTTGCCTCGGAAAAGGATGTTTATGAGACGATTCGCGGCCGGCAGGGGGATTTTGATATCGTTCGGGAGAACCTGTCCTATCTGATGGAACGGGCACGAGTATCACGGGGGGTTCATCTTGATGTTCACGATATCACGTCGTATGCCGGCAAGGATTCGGGGGAATCGTTGGCGAAGATGCGCCGGCTTTTCCCCGACAGGCTGCCGGGGCGGGTACGATTTTACACCCGGCAGTTTCATAACTTCTGCGGGCATCTCAAGACGGCCCATGACGGTTCAGATTATCGCCTCTGCCCGTATCCCTGGATTCAGATGGCGGTGACATATGGCGGTGATTGTGTTCCCTGCTGCCGCGATACGGCCGGGCGGTCGGATCTGGGAAATATCTTTGTGGCGCCGGTCATGGCGGTTTGGAATGGCGAGCCGTACCGGCAATTCCGTCAGAACCTGCTTGACCGCCGTCCCGACCGCAATGCCGCCTGCAAAGAGTGTGATTTGCCGTACCGGCGGGATCGTTTGCGGTGGAGGCTGTCCTACATGGCTCGCTCGCTTGTGGGACGATGAGGGCCTGTTATTAGAATCTGTCGGGCCGCTGAAAGATATTTCGGTCGCCTGGCGTCAGAGAAGGCTTCCCTGATCGCCTTGGTCTTCTTCGGCCGGGGCTTTCTTGAAGGTTGCTTCGCCTCTTGAGAAATCCGGGAATTTGGGTCGCTGCATACCGGACAGAAGATTTTCGATTGTCAATATCTGTATTTTGGGGTAGTCACCATTGTGAGGCGAAGCATAAAAGCCGGCGCTGGCGGCCTCGGTCACCATTGGGCGCGTTGGCCGCGTCAAGGTAACCAATAGTCCCATCTGGGCTCTTTCTCGTTCAACCGTATTCTTCAGATCGGCCACCATCGACCGGGTGACACTATCGCCCCCCTTGACCGAGACGATGATCTTTTTGGCCGGCCCCTTTTTCTCATCCTGAAAATAGATGATGCCGTCGATGCCGGTGTCCGCCCCCTTTTTCCTTTCCTGATATGGCTGCGCGTTCACCAGGGCGCAGGCCCACCACTGGAACTCATACTTATTTCGATTCGCCAGGTCGCGGGCCCCTTCAATGTCTTTGGGGACGCCGTGGATTTCGAATTTGACTCGGCGAAAGGCATCTTTCATCCGTTTTTCGACCAGCGATATGGCCAGATGAGTGATATCGATGCCAATCCAGTCCCGCTTCAGCTTCTGCGCCGCATGGATGGCCGTGCCGCATCCGCAGAATGGGTCAAGCACGACATCGCGCGGGTCGCTGCTGGCCTGAATGATCCGTTCGAGAAGGGCAAGGGGCTTCTGAGTGGGAAAGCCGAGGCGTTCTTCGGACTGCGCCTGAATCGGTAGGATATCATCCCAAATATCATCTATTGGCGTGCCCTCCTGCTCATCCAGATACCGCTTCAACCTCGGAACGACTCCGGGTTTTGTCTGGACGATCAGACCATTCTTGTACGCCTCCAACATTCGCTCCTTCGTCCACCGCCAAACGCGCGTGATGCCGAGAAATTCATAGGTCAAATTGGGCCGCTCTTTATTGGGATTCACCAGATCGGCCAACTGGAACTGACGGCCCGTATCTGGATCCCTATAGCGGTAAAACTTATCTATGTACGACTGATCATGAGCCTTGTATGGTGAACGCCATGTCCTCGTATCTGACTTGCTGTGATAAAGGATGACATCATGGTTTGACGCAAATCGAGTAAATGCCAGACCCTTGGCATTTTGTCGTCTCCAGACGATTTCGCTCCTAAAATTTTGCGGCTTAAAGACCGTATCGAGCACAATCCGAAGATAATGGCTGGCGGTCGGGTCACAATGGAGGTACAAACTCCCCGTCGGTTTCAGTACCCGGTGCAATTCCACCAACCGGTTAGCCATCATCACCAGGTACGCCATCATGTCGTTTTCTTTGAGGAAGCGGCGCAACGATTGGACCATTTCGGCCACGTCGGTATTGGATTGATGCAAGAGGTCGTCAAATTCCCGTTCCGCCTGCTCTCCCCAGTGCCAGCTATCCTCGAAAGCGGTAATTTGGGCCTCGGATCTGTGCCCTTTGGGGGTCTTGAAGATTAGGTTATAGTCCCGCTTACTGTTAAAGGGTGGGTCAAGGTAGATGAGGTCTATACTTTCGTCCTTGATATGCTCCCGCAGTATATCGAGGTTGTCACCGTAGTACAGAGTACCCATAGGTTATCCGCTCCGTTGAAGCGATTTTCCCTCAATAAGTTGGGGTGCAGTCTACTGATTACCAAGAGGCAGGGCTGCGAATCGCTCCGTATATGTTCTTCCTATGAAACTTGGACCCGCGTGTCAAGCAGATTCTCGGAAATTGCGATGCGGCCCCGGCGGAAAAGCCGCATTTTCTTCCCCGGCGATCCGGGGAGCGCCGGGGTCGATTTAGGCCGATTTTTTGCCCTTCTTGGCCTTGTACTTGTAGACCGGTTTGGCGCGATGCAGGATGACCTCGTCGGTGATGACGATTCCCTCCAGATCCGGCAGGGTCGGCGCATCATACATGATATCCATCATGGCGGCCTCGAAAATAGAACGGAGTGACCGGGCGCCGGTGCGCCGCTTGACGGCTTCTTTGACGGCGGCATGGAGGGCCGACGGCTCAAATGTGAGCTCAATATTGTCCATCTCAAACAGCTTCTGGTATTGCCTGATCAGGGCGTTTTTCGGTTCGGTCAGGATGTTGAGCAGTTCCTCTTCGGTCAGGGGACGCAGGGCCGATACCACCGGCAGGCGGCCGATCAATTCCGGAATCAGGCCGTATTCCAGCAGGTCGGATGGTTCCACCTGGCCCAAAAGCTCCGATCGGTTCTCATCGACGGCGATTTTGACGGCGTCGAACCCGACGGTCTTTTTGCCGACCCGGCGGGCGATGGTTTTTTCCAGTCCCTCGAAGGCGCCGCCGCAGATGAAAAGAATGTTGCGGGTGTCGATCTGGACAAAGGCCTGCTCGGGATGTTTGCGGCCACCCTTGGGGGGAATATTGGCCATCGTCCCTTCCAGGATTTTCAGCAACGCCTGTTGCACCCCCTCACCGGAGACGTCGCGGGTGATCGAGGGATTGCCATCCTTGCGGGAGATTTTGTCGATTTCATCGACGTAGACGATTCCCAGTTCCGTCCGCTTGACGTCGTAGTTGGCGGCCTGGAAGAGGCGGACGAGGATATTTTCGACGTCCTCGCCGACGTACCCGGCCTCGGTCAGCACGGTGGCGTCGGCGATGGAAAACGGCACCGACAGAAATCTGGCCAGGGTATGCGCAATCAGGGTTTTGCCGGTTCCGGTTGGACCAAGAAGGAGGATGTTGGACTTTTCCAGGTCGACCTCATCGGCCGACTGCTTGGATTGGATCCGCTTGTAATGATTGTAGACGGCGACCGAGACGGTCTTCTTGGTCTGTTCCTGGCCGATGACGTACTGATCCAAAAAAGCCTTGGTTTCGGCCGGGGTGGGGACTTTGAAATCCTCGGGTTTCCGCTCCGGTTCGGCGCTGACATCCATCAGGTCATTGCAGAGGGCGACGCAATTGTTGCAGATGTAGGCCTGATAGCCGGAAAAGAGCCGCTTGACTTGGCCGGCCGGTTTCCCGCAGAAGGAACAGCGCTCTGTGGGCCCGGTGCTTCCGGATTGATCATCCATACTATCCACCTTTGCCGACCGGCGGCTTACTTGGATCCTTTTTTGGAGCCGGGCTGGTAAACCTTGTCGATCAGGCCGTAATCTTTGGAATCCTCGGCCGACATAAAGAAGTTGCGATCGGTGTCGGCTTCGATTTTCTCCAGTGGCTGGCCGGTATGCACGACGAGAAGTTCATTGAGACGCCGCTTCATGGCGATGAATTCGCGGGTCATGATCTCGATATCCGACACCTGGCCCTGCGTTCCGGCCATGGGCTGATGGATCATGATGCGGGAGTTGGGCAGCGCCGACCGCTTTCCCTTGGTGCCGGCGGCCAGCAGAAAGGCGCCCATCGAGGCGGCCATGCCCATGCAGGTGGTCACGATATCCGGCTTGACGTATTGCATGGTATCATAAATGGCCAGCCCGGCCGACACCGAACCGCCCGGCGAGTTGATATACAGGAAAATGTCCTTGGTCGGATCTTCCGCTTCCAGAAACAGCATCTGGGCGATCACCAGATTGGCGACATTGTCGTCGATTGGCGATCCCAGAAAGATGATACGGTCTTTCAGAAGACGCGAGTAGATGTCGTAGGCCCGCTCACCGCGGCCGGTGGTTTCGACCACCATTGGAATCAGGGTCATGGCATGCCTTTCTCGTTTACGATTGCGTTCCCCGCGCCTCGGCTTTGGTCAGGAGGAAATCGAGCACCTTATCCTCCAGGATACCGTCCTTGATGTCATTGATTCTTCCGGTCCGGCTGAGCACTTCCTTGGCTTTGGGAACATCCATGCGATAATTATCGGCAAATCGCTTGATCCAGTTTTCCATATCCGAAGGCAAAACTTCGATTTTCTCCGCCTCGGCCAGGCGGTGGAAAAGCAGGACCCAGCGGATGGTGTTGATTCCAACCGGCCGGTACTTTTCCCGCAGTTCGGCTTCATCGACCGTGCCGGCGTTTTGCTTAAAGTCCTCGATCACGTTCTTGAGATACGATTCCACCATCGAGTCCGGCACGGCGATCTGATTTTGGCCGACCACTTGATCGACGATCATCTTCCGATTGGTGCGGTCGATATCCCGTGCGGCCGAGGCCTCCAATTCCTTGCGGATGTCCAGTTTCAGTTCCAGCAGGGTCTTACCGTCGGCGACCTGCCGGGCGAAATCGTCATCGACCGCCGGCAGAAGGCGTTCTTTGACCTCCTTGACCGTGACCTTATAGGTGAGTTGTCGGCCGGCGAATTTCTCGTTGGGATAATCGGCGGGGTAGCTGATCGCAATCTCCCGGACATCGTCGCGGCGTGATCCCAGGAGGCCGTCGCGGAATTCGGGGTCGGTGTGTTCATGACCGAGGTCAATCTCCTGGTTCTGAACCGGCTGGTTGTCGAAAACGGTGGGATCTCCCTGGGCGACCTCAAAGTCGCAAATGACGATATCGGTGTCGCCGGCCGGCCGGTCGACGGTGCGCAGGTCGGCATTGGACTTCCGCAGCTGGGTCATCACCCGCTCGACGTCCTCATCGGGGACATGGACGTCGGCTTTCTGTATCTGCAGCTTGTCGTACTTGACTAGGTCGATCTGGGGCATGATTTCGATATTGATCGTGAATCGAAACGGTTTCCCCTCGTCAACCTGGTCGACATGGGACAGGACCGGCGTCCCGACGGGGTCGAGATTTTTCTCTTTTATTGCCTCGCCGAAGCATTCTTTTACCAATTCGTCGACGACCTCGGCCGTGACCTCGGCTTTGAAGCGATTCTTGATAATGTTGGCCGGTGCTTTTCCGGGGCGAAATCCGTCGATTTTGGCCTGGCGGCGGAACTCGTCGTAGAATTTGCCATAGGTTTTATCAACCAGATCAGCCGGGACCTCGATGGTCACCTCGCGTTTCAGACCCTCTTTTTCGACCACTTCAATAATCAACCGATCCTCCATCGGAATTTGGTGCGAAAGGGGGGATTTGAACCCCCACCCCGTAAGGGACTGGATCCTAAGTCCAGCGCGTCTGCCAGTTCCGCCACTTTCGCAACCGGTTCGGCCTGAAAAATATACGTATCCTTAGGGCCAGTCAAGGTATTAATCGCCGCCGGGTGAAATGTCGGCGGCGTCGTCGTGAAGCCGCTTTTGGCGCCAGGGTATCGGTCGTCAACGGTGGGTGGGAAAAAAGCGGACCGGGGAATAAAGGCGGCGGGAAAGAAACCGATAAAAAGCCAAGGGTTGGACTTGACAAATGGATGGCGGCATGTATATTAGCCGCGTTTGGAGCGTGAGGCTCCGCCTGTATTTATGGAGATCAACTCCCCTGTAGCTCAGCGGTAGAGCAGCTGACTGTTAATCAGCGGGTCGCTGGTTCAATCCCAGCCGGGGGAGCTTTGTTATTGTTTTGAGCCCTTCGACAATCAGATCGAAGGGTTTCTTGTATGTGGGATATAGGGTTAATCCATCGATAGAGCAGTTCAAAAGCACGCAATTCAGCAATCGCCGTTTTTCCGAGAGATCTTGTCTAACGTAAAGCGAATACGCGTTTTGAGCGAGTTCTAAGATTTCCATCCCTTGTTCGAGATAGTCCTTGTTCGCCTGCTGCAGCCGTTCGATTTGTATTCTCACCACGTCCTGCTCAGTTCTCCACCTTGCAGACACATCACGCCAATACGCTTCGTCAATTATTCCATCGAGCCGATCTTCGTAGGCTTTATCAATGCGACCTTGCAGGTCTGAGTGCCGACGGTTAAACCGCTTGAGTTCAGCCTCACGGAACGCTTTTTCCTCGTCATGGCTTTCTCTCAATGCTTGCAGTATCCAGTTGGATATATTCTCGTCGATGCGAATGGCATTGAGAATTGCCGCCAGCTTTTCATCCAAAATCTCTTCCCGGATATATGGCTGGCCGCATTTTCCCCTCGCAGCGGTGCACCGATAGTAAACATACCTGCCCTTGTGCCTTTCCACAGTCATTTGACAGCCGCACTTGGCGCACCGCAGCAATCCCGCGAACGCAAAGTGAAGCCTATGCGATTTCGATTTGCACGCTTTGTGAAGTACCGCCTGGACCTTTTCAAACAGGTCACGTGTTATCAAAGGGTCATGAGTTCCCCGATATCGGCAACCCTTCCAAACAAAGTCACCGCCGTAAAAGGGATTTCTGAGGATCATCTCGACCGTGCTCTTGGCTAGTCTTTTCCCGCCTCGCGTTTTGAGACCAGCAGAATCAATGATGTCTCGCACCGATGATAGCGAATACTTGCCGGCGGCGTAAAGTTCGAAAAGCCTTCGGACCAATATGGCCTTCTCTGGGTCGATTTCCACCAGATGGGTCGTCTTGTTATTGACATATCCCAGTGGTGCCTGATTAGGCCATTTCCCTTGTTCCGCTTTCTCCCGCATCCCTTTTTGACTTCTTCGGACAGATTGTCAATGTAGTTCTTGGCCATGAGGACCTTTATGCCGTGAATAAACTTGGCATGCGAGCGGCTATCTTTGCTGATTATTTCATTCTCTTTGACCAGGTGAATCTCGATGTTCAGGTCCTCCAGGAGGAGGTAATCCCGGAAATTCCGGTATAGTCTGTCTGTCTTTTCAACCAGGATGATTTTGACGTCCAGATGCACCTTCAGATACTCCACCATTTTGCCGAATTGGGCACGGCCGGCAGTCTTGGCCGTCTCCACATCAGTAAATTCCTGCGCTACTTTGATTCCCTGTTTGGCAGCATACTCGCGCAGCAATTTCTGCTGAGCCGGGATGGAGAACCCTTCCTTCTCCCGCTCCTTTGAGGACACCCGGGCATAGATCACGCACTTCATTTCTTCCGTCCCTTCGAGGACAACAACTTCTGGATATGATACCGTTGGATTTTGTTCGGGAGGGTGTGACCATTAAACCAGCGGTTCACGGTCACAAAAGTGACCCCCAGTATTTTTGCCAATTTCTCCTGGCTGATCCGGTGTTCCAGCCGGTATTTATCCAGCGCTGCTATCAGCTTATCCATATACTCCTATATAATAATATATCACGATCTGTCTTTTGTCAAGATCTTTCTATCTCCAAAATCAGGCGTTTCATTGCATCGATCTTTGCCTTACGGTCCTTCTTTTCGGGCGAAAAGTCAAGCGCGCCCACCAATTCCTGGACCTTAGACTGTTCAAGCGTTCCGTAGGTGGTCAGCGTTGTCATGACTTGTTCATGACCAAGATTCTGGCTAACCGCCTTAATTTCTTCGGGACTATCGCACCTTTCAAAAGCCAAGTGTACGGCCGCGTGCCTGAAGGTATGCGGATGGAAATACTCCAGTCCGGCCGCCTTGGCACGAACCCTCAGGATTTGTCGGATGCTCCCGGCCCCTTGCCAAAAGACTGGCTTGACAGCCGTGGCGCTAAAGGATAATGATCCTGGTGCCTGGATCACCCGAGTCTGGGGAAAGAGCGGATCGGTGCTTGCAAACAGCTTCTCCTTTTCCAAGTATTCGGCCCAAGCCTTGACATACCCCAACAGTTGATCATCGAAGCCAAACAAGCGGGCTATGAATGCCTTGCCAAACTTGGTTTTCACCCCTTTTGACGGGGATTGATCAATTGTCAGCTTCTCTTTATCGAAACATCCCAGGGGAAGCGAGGCAATCGCTGAATCTCGCATTCCACTTAGAAAAAGGAAGGCTATCAGAGCTTGGTCTCGCTGGTCGATCTCGGATTCGATCTTGATCGAATTTGCCAACTGGACGACATAATCCAAAGGGGGAAACCGGACCGGGTGGGGGGAATGGATTTCCTGGACCTTCTTCCGGTCCAACGTTAAGTACTCAATATCCGAATAGTCGATTTTGGACTTGTAGCCGGGACGATCCCTTAGCCACGCGAAAAATGACCGGAGATGCCTCAGGGTATGGTACATACCTGTCGGATTCGATGCCCCTTTCTTGCTCTGCCGGTCTTCCAGCCAGGTCTTGAAACCCATCGCACGGCCGCGGCTGAACCGTCCAAAGTCCTCGTGATCGGAATAATCCTCGTACAGGTAAATCGCCCGTTCAATGGTTACGATAGTGG
This sequence comes from uncultured Ignavibacteriales bacterium, assembly GCA_964585635.1. Classification (GTDB taxonomy): domain Bacteria; phylum Zixibacteria; class MSB-5A5; order GN15; family JAAZOE01; genus CAZPEV01. The sequence continues at coordinate 1,680 of CAZPEV010000042.1, read as the reverse complement.
CCTCAGAGTACCCTTTGGCTTCTTTAAGCCATCGAGTAAAGGCCCGCTTTTCCTTCTCATTCTTAGCGTTCGCTTTCATGATAATGACCCTTCCCCAAGTGAGTGTTTGGGAGAACACTGTCGTTACCCTTTAATCCCTTCTCGGCTCTTGTTATTAAGGCGTCAAAAAGGTCATAAACCGGGCTGGGGAATGAACCAAACCGGCATACCGTTGCACCGCATATGCTGCATTGCCCCTTTATCAAAATGCTCTTCCGGGCTCTGCCAAGGAGGCGACCGGTATCGATCAGCTGCAATCTCGCAAAATGTGATTGACGGGCCTCGCGGCATCGTGGGCAATAAAACTGGCTACCCTCAAGAGGCCGGCGTTTGGCGTTTCGCCTTTCTTGCAAGAACCGCCTTACTTCTTCCCCGAGGAATAGAAGGGGTCTCTCGGAGCCTTCAATTGGTTTCATCCCGGCCTTGTGCCAGGCTCGTACCGTCTGCTGGTGAACCTTCAACTTAGCAGCGATTTCGGCGACGGAATATGACCGTCGAATCATAATCAGCAGAATCCGCAGGCGTTTTTTGGGTTGTTTCACCATTTTCCCGATCAGCCCATCTTTTCAATAGGTCGAAGAATTGCATAAGATTGCGGCAAACATCGCGGTACTCGGCTTCAGTGAAGTACTCACCCATGAACTCAAACTTGCCGAACCGCATCCCTTGTGTGCGATTGGTAGACGGAATGGCAGATGTGAAATCAGGGCATAAGCCAGAATGCACTGAATTTGTGCATGCGCCGTCACGTTGATGCGGACATGGCGCGTAACCGCAATGCAGTTGCAACCTCGTCACACGCTGAAGCTAATATCCAATGGGGGGAGCCAAACGGGGGGAGTAACTGGGTGTTTTGTTGATTTTCGCGGGAGTTTTCTGGGGGTGCCGATGTGGTCTTGAGAATTTGACGATTATTTTTGGCTTTCCGGGAAAGTGATTTTCAGCCGGATCAGGCCTTTTCTCGCACTTGGTTCAATTAGGGCATTCCAAACATCATTGTCGGCGAATAATTTCTTGAGCCGGCCTTCAGATACCTTACCATAGACTTCTTCAATCAAATAGGCTTGCGAAAGCTCGGGGGTGCCATTTTCGAAGGCTTGATGGAGTTCGGATATGACCTGCGCCTGTTTCCCAGTAAGGTAAAATGAACGCCCGTCAATGGCCGTAATTGACCTGAAATCGGGTGAGTGCCGAAACGCAGGTGGATTGGGAGCATTCGGCGGATGTGTGGGTAGATTACTGGGTGTTGTTTCTTTTTCCGGGGCGGCTGGGGCAAATGGCTTTTCAATAATTTCGACGTTCGGCTCTATTTCAAAGAACTTACACGCTTCCAACCAATCCTTGAAAGGATCACGGAATCGGCCGGGATATATGTCTATCAGACGACTTCGTTGCCACTTGTAATACAACTCATGGCTTTCAAAACCCAATTCCCGCCCAATATCATCTTCACTCAGCCCACGGAGCCTTGACAATAGGCATTTCTTAGTCTTATCAATTTCTTGCGCCGGCCCCATCGATTCGTACACTTGCAGCGCCCAAGCATTTTTTGTGATCACGATTGTCTGTTTGATATCCCAAACTGGATTGCGGACCATAATGGGAAGAGCCATCGATTCGCCGAGCCCGGGTTGCTGGATA
>CAZPEV010000041.1:0-21907 GCA_964585635.1 uncultured Ignavibacteriales bacterium | reverse complement strand
GGGCTTCCACGTCCCCTTCCTCGAAACACAGATTGAGCGTCTCCTCGGCGACGATCAAGGACAGCCGCTTGGAGCTGCTGCCGCCGCAAAAGTACTGCTTCAGAACCTTATCCACCTTGTCCTGATGGCCGCCGTCCCGGGCAAAAGCGACCTCCAGCCGGACGGTGCCGTCCTGCGCAAAGGTGCTGACACGGGGAACCTCGCACGGTAAATCCTGGATCAACGACCAAAACACCTGATAGAGGGCATGCATGAGTTGGTCGGGATTGCCCCACAGCGGCAATTCAAACGGCTCCGTCGTCAGATGAATCTGACATTGTCCCGGCCCCAGTCGAACCTTCAGCATCTCCAGCGCCGTCCCTACCAGATTATTCAGGTCCAGCAGCCGGTCGCGGGTCTTGGAGGCGCGGGAGAAATCAAGCACGTCGGTCACGACCGCCTCCGCCCGCTGCGTTTCCGAGACGATAATATTCAGGTATTCGCCGTCCGGAGAACCGGGTTCCAAATTCTTGTACATCAGATGAGCGAACCCGCCGATGATGGTCAGAGGGTTGCGCAACTCATGCGCCACGGCCGAGGTGATTTCGCCGATCACCGACATCTTCTCCGCCTCGATGATCTGGTTCTGGGTCTCCGCCAACTTGCGGTTGATCTCCTCCAGTTCCCTGGCCCGATCCTTGAGGTCCCGATAGAGATAGGAACGCTCCACGGCCGCCGCCGTCTGATCGGCGATCAGCTTCAGGAATTGGCGGTCATGATCGGTGATTTCCTTCCGGGTGATGGCGTTGTCGACCACCAGCAATCCGATCGGCTTTCCCCGGGACACCAGTGGCGTCATCGCCACCCGTTTCTCGCCCAGCCGATGCAGAATCCGGTCGGTCACATAATCCAGTTCGGTGTCGTACTCCACCACGATGGGCGTCTGGTTTTTCATCGCCTGGGCAAAGAGCGAGCCGTTGGTGATGTCGATCCGGGTTCCCCGAATGAGATCGGTTAGATTGTGGTTGCTCCGTTCCGATTCCTCCTGATAGAGCGACAGAATTTCGGATAGGGAACGATTATCATGCTCCAGCGAACTCCAAATTCGGCCCGCTTCCTCAGCGTTGGTCGGTCCGATCGCCAACCGCCCACTGAGCATTTTCCCGTCGTCATCGAGAAGAAACAGGAAGGCCCGATTGAATCCCAGTCCTTGTCGCGCGGTGACGCCGATCAGGATGACTTTGAGCACTTCCTCGGTGTCGAGCGCCGAGGAAACGACCTGGGAAATCTGCGCCAGCGTCGACAGTTCATCGACTCGACTTCTCAGCTCCTGTTGCTGCCTGGCCTGCACGCTGACATCCTCGATCACGCCAAAGACGCCGATCGGCCGCTCATTCTCCTCAGCACGGTTGCAGGAGAGACGATAATAGGCGAAGTGTCCCGCCAGATTTGTGCCGGGAAAACACGAAACCGTGAACGGCTCTCCGCCCGAAAGCAATCGCAACAGCCGCTCGATAACCGCCTGCGAGAAGAAGAATTCCAACTGAGAAACCGGCCGACCGTCGGCATCCTGGCAATCGGAGAAGCCGAAGATGGCCGCGGCCCGATTATTGACGTTCCGCAGCCGTCCCTCGGTATCGACGACAAACAAACCGACCTGGTTGGACAACGTATAGTCGAGAAAGCCCCCTTCGCGCCGCGCCTCTGTCGGGGCGGCATAATCCACTGCTATCATCAGCTTTCTCCCATCGATCTATGACTTTTCTGGCCGGGCGTTGTCGGCGCCATCCGGATTCCTATCGGTCACCAGACGGCTGATCTGCGTTAGTTTATGCGTAATCAGGGAAATCCGGCGGGCTTCAGCCACGATTGACCCCAGGCAGGCGCTGACGGCGGCCGACGCACCCGCCCCCTCCAGTTCAATCATGTGGGCCTGGCCGATGATCACCGCCACCGGATGGTCAATTTCACCGTTTACTTCGGCAGCCAGCGCGGCCGCTGTTGCCATAGAGGACCGTGCCGACGGTTCGGCGGTGTCATCCCGGCGGTGCATCCGCGACAACAGGCGAAGGCGCAGGTCCACTTCCCGGCGGTACATGACCCGTTCGATGGATCGGGTCACCTGATCGGCGACCAGTTCCAAAAGGTGATGGCGATCATCATCGAACCCGTCCGGGTCCCGATGCGTGAAGCAGAGAACGCCGACCAATTCATCGTATGCCAACAGCGGCAGGACCAGGATGCTGTCATGATGCTCACGCACGCCGTCCAGATGGGGATCGCGACCGCGAATCAGAATCGGCTGGTGCTCCCGGGCCACCCATCCCACCAATCCGAATCCCTGCTGAAAACGCAGGAAATCGACCGCGTTGGCCGTCCCCCCTCGCGACACGACCGGATTCAGGTGGTCTTGCTTGCGGTCAAGAAGGTACAGCGTCGATGATTCCACCGGCGTTATCCGGCGCACCATCGCCAACACGCCCCGCAGGGTCTTGCGGCCCAAGGGTCGTTCGCGCAGGGTCCGGCCGATTTCGGCCACAACGCCCAACTGACGCGAATCTCCCGTGCGCGGTCCATGAGGCCTTTTGGGCACGCCTACCGTCCTCTCATGCGCGGCTGCAACTGGAGCATCATTTCCATGACCGCCTTGTCTTCGAGATCCTTCAGAAAGGTTATCTTGCCCGGCGCGGAAATCATCAAATCCGGGTCATCCGGGTAATCGTCAGCCACCTGCCAGCGGCGCGGGCCGGTCAGGCGCGTGGCCAGCTTCCAGGGACCGGCTACCTTGCCTTTGGAGACGTCGATCAGCGTGTAGGTCCCCGACAACCGTCCCTCGACCACATACCGAGACAGAAGATACGGTATGGAGGTCTGCTTGCGGGTTGCCAGTCGGCGCTCTTCAATCTGAAGCATGACGACGTATCGGCACCCCGCCTGCTGCCCCCACGTCAGCATCTGTTCGATATCCTGACCCGCGCCAAACCGCGCCGTCGTATCCCGACCGTGAGATATGACCTTCGCGCCGGTCTGAGTTTGAAGCGCGCGCTCCAGCCGCTCCACCAGGTGAAAATCGGGGATCGGCGTCGTCTGCTCGCAGATTACCCCTGCCGTGCGCGGCGGCGTCTGAGCCTCAGCGGCGGCGGCCGTGATCGCCACGGCCAGCGCGGCCGTCAGCCATTTATGCTTTCTGATCATTGGTCTCCGTACCCAGCTTGCGGGAATAAATGTACCGATTGAGCAGCGTTTGCAGTCGCTCCGTGAACGAGGCCATGGTGGTCGGCAGCTGTGCGATCTGCAGGCTGTCAAGATGATTCTCCAGCTTCTCCCGGGTGATCGACTCCACACCGACCAGGTAGCCGCCCGAATCGATCTCGATCCGCTTGACGAGGCCGAGGATATTATCGATCACCTCGCATTCTTCGATGTGCAGCGACATGAGCAGAACCGCCTGCTCCATGATCGGCTCGGCGGTATACATAAGGATGCCGCCGGCGGAGATGTTAAGAATCTCGCCGGTTCCTCCCGGGCCGTCGCCGGCCGGCCAGAAACCTCCCTCGGCCGATTTAATGGTGGTGAAGGTGATCGGTTCGTCGATGTCGATCCGGATAAACCGCCGCCGATTGTCTTCCATGATCTGAAACGGGGGGCGCACTTCAAAATCAACCGTCGTTGAGGGCGGTACGCCCCTGTCCTGAGTCCTATTGAGCGTCATCATGACCTCCTCTGTATCGTTCGGCCGGACCGCCTCGACAAAAAGGCTTCCAGCTCATTCTGTTTCTTTCGCGTGAAACCGCCTGGCATCGCCGGCATTTGCGCCGACACCGGGCGGGAGAAATGATGGGAAAAATCTTCCGGGACAATAGACATTACGCCGCAGAACGCCGTCCGGACGTCGGTAGTCGCCAGGGCCCCGATATCCAGCATTATCCGCTCACCGATGGTGAGGGTGCCATCGTCGGATAATCGGGCCATCAGAGCAATCCTTTCTGACGCAGGGACACCTGCAACGCGAACAATTCGGCCACCAAAGCGTTCTGACGGCGGATATCAAACCGCGTCGCCACTTCCGGCAGATGGGTCGTTTCGCCCGGGCTGAGATGAAGAGTGATATCCTCGCTGAGAAGCAGCTCCACTCCGGCCGCCGGACCATTTTCGATATCGGGGCGATTATGGCGGCAGATGGCCACGGCGTTGCGGGGGAACTGCTGTATCGAAGCCCGAGTGAAGTCCAGCAGCATGAGATCGCCGGCCTTAACGTCATCGGAGACGAGAAGGAGCATGCCCCCGGCCGAGATGTTAATCGAACGGGAGAAACGAAACGCGGCGGCGCTGATGCTGACCGGGGCCGTCAAGGGCCGGCGAAAGAGCTGATATCCGACCGGCTCGCTGATATCCAAGCGGACAAAACGGCGGCGCTGGAACCGATGGACTTCCCCCAATTCGGTGAGAAACATCGACTCCGACGACCGGGGCTCCGATTCCTGCAGCCGGGCTGTAAAGGTATAGGCGGCATCGGCGCGGGTGAAGGTAACATCGACCCGGCGATTATCGGCCAGTAGCGAGTGGCCATAGTCAAAGATCGGCCGACTGATCATCAGCCGATCAGGATAAATATCGGCTACGCGGCAACTGTACACTCCCTCGCTGCCGGCCAGGCCGGTGTGCAGTTGCAGCCGCTCCCAGATGCCGACCATCACCGGCGGCGTTGCTGTGCGGGCCGTCGCCACGATTTACCTCACCTGCGCCAAGTTCTTTTTCCCCTGGGCCATAGCCAATTCCAGAATCTTGCGAGCCAAGGCGGTGCGGACCCGATCCCCCTTGATCTCGTTGATAAACTCCTGTCCCATCTTGATGGTGGTATTGAAATATTGCCGGGCGCAGTCGGTATCGCCGATCTGCCGCGACAACTCCGCGATCAGATAGGCCGCCTGTAACGCCTGATTCCCGCGCGATATCTCTTTTCCCGTCTCGAAAGCAACGATATAGTGCTTAACGGCCGCCTTCATGGCGTCCAACTCCGTCCTTGGCACCCCGTTCCAGACCTGAGCCAAGCGCAGGAGAAACTCATCAAAGCTGGGATATTCGCGAAACGACGCGGACGAGGAAGAGGACGGCGTCTGGTCCGGCGCCCGGCGTGAATCAGCCAGGCAGCTTTCGAATTGCGACAACATTTCCTTGCCCGCTTCGTGCCAGGTCACCACCCCGGCCAAGGCCGCTTGATACCGCTCGGCGAACGATTCGCCCTCGGTTTCCGACGGCGCCTGGTGCTCGCCGTAGGCATCCACCGCGCTCCGCAGATAATCGATATTCCGCCCTAATCCGCCCAGCCAATTCCGCAAGTCGCTCACGGCCCGTTCAATATCATCAAGATGATCCGGCGGCAGCACCTCCTGCCCCTCCTCCCGGCCGGCGTTTCGGCGACGAAACATCCAGGCCACGCGCAAATAGAACCGTCCCAGGTCCAGATCGGAGGGGTGGTCATTGAGCTCCTCGTCGTACACGGCCAAGAGCAGTTTGAGGATCGCCGTTTCGTCGGGATATTGCTCGCGATCCAGCGCTCCTCCCGCCAGCCGGAGAAAAGACATTTCGGTCGCCAGCAGGCTGAGGTGTTTGTCGCGAATGGCCTTCTGGCGATAGGCCCGAAAGTTATTGTCCTTGGCCCATTCTTTGTATTTGCTATTAAATTCGCGCGTATAGTGACAGTTCGAACAGGTGACGGCGAAAAACAGCAAGGGAGGGCACTTTTGATACTTGGGGTTGCGCCATTTGATATACGCTGGGCAAAAGTCCGTCATCCGTTCCCCCTCGGTATAGGCCCCCACCCGGATCGTTTCATACGCGTTGACGGTACCGCATACCGGGCATTCCACCCGGGACAGAAAGAGCGGAGATTCCATAATCATGCTTGATGTCCTTTCCATCCTACCATGTCATTCCTCAGGCGTTGCCGATGGCCGACAGCAGCTCGATTTCCGCCTCGGTCAACGGCAATTTTTGCACTAGATCACGGGACGAGGCTCCGCGTGCCAACAGCCGCCGGGCCTCGGCATAGATCGCCCGCCGGTTGGCCTGGCGCCGATCCGCTCCCGAGACCGGCTCAGCGCCGGCCGGACGCGGCGCCCCTCTTCCGTCACCCGCGCGGTTCGACGCCAGGGAAATGAATTGCGGCGCGGCCGATTCCGTACGAATCTGAGGCGGTGCGGCCGAGGCCGCCGCCGGGGGGGCGATGGCGCTCTGGATGCGGGCCGCCGCCCGCGTCGACCGCCGTCGCGAGACCATCAGGTACACCAGCAGGGCGACCAACAGGTACCCGGTCAGATTGAGCCCGAATTCGATTAAGACGTCTGAAGAAAACTCCATTTTTCTTCCTTTCCTGCCTTACCCGGCAATATCCAGATGCTCCGGCGGCTGCTCCGGCTGATCATCGTCCTCTTTCCGGGTGTCTTTTTTATGTTGTTGCTGCTTTTTCTGCTTTTCCTGGTCTTTCCGGATAATCACCATGTCGGTCTTCTCACCGGCCTGCGGCTGTTCCATTTGGGAAGCGGTCTTGTCCTTCAGGGCGGCCGCCATCAGCCGCTGCTCCATCTCCCCGTGGGCCTTCAGAATCTGGTTCATCCGTTCCGCGGCCTGGGTCTTGGAGAGATTGTCCTGAAACTCTATCGGACGCATATTTCCTCCCCGGCCGGCGCCTCAGGCCAGGCCGAATCGCTCGCGGACCATGCCGCGTAGCTTCAGTACCGCTTTGGTGTGAATCTGCGAGACGCGCGACTCGGAGATTTTCATCACCTCGCCGATTTCTTTCAGCGTCAGCTCTTCGTAATAATACAGGGCGATGACCAGCTTCTCCTGCTCGGTGAGGCGATCCAGAGCCACGACGAGATAGGCCTGCAGTTCGCTCTTTTCGAGCTTCTTAAGCGTCGTGTTGGCGTTTTCATCCTCAACCGTTTCGATCCGGGGTACCTGACGGTTGTCCTCTTCTCGAAAGATCAATTCGTCCAGTGACAGAAGCGAAGTCTTGGAGACGTCTTCCATCGAGTAATGCAGTTCCTCGACGCTGATCTTCATATGCTTGGCCAATTCATCATCCGACGGCGGGCGCCCCTCGGCATGTTCGAATCCCAAAAGGGCTCGTTCGATCTCCCGCGCCCGGGCGCGAGTGGAACGCGGCACCCAGTCAAGCGAGCGCAATTCGTCCAGGATGGCGCCCCGGATGCGGGGCACGGCATAAGTCTCGAATTTGACACCGCGGTCGGGGTCGAAATTGCTGAAGGCCTCAATCAACCCGATCACCCCGGTATTGATCAAATCGCACAACTCCACCGAACGGGGGAAATTGATCGCCATCCGCCCGGCCACGTTCCGCACCAGCGGCAGATAGCGGTCCAGAAGCCGACGACGAAGATGGGGATCCTGCTGCTTCAGGTACTGTGCCCATTCCCGCCTCACGGATAGGTCACGCGGCGACGGCTCCGGCACTTGCGGCATAACCGGCACTTTCGAACCGATTGCCGACCGGCTTAGCCGTCGGCTCTGCTTTTTCACCTTGGTTGTGCTAATCATTTGTCTGCTATTCCCTTATATCGGCCCCAAGGGCGGTGATATTAATTGTTTTCGAGGTTGTATTTTCGTCCGCGGCCCTTCCTGCCAGGCCGTCAGCCAGGCGGGCCAGTTGCGCACCGACGATACTGTCGGGCCCCCACTGCGCCACGCTTTGCTGATGCGCGACGGCCTCAATCAGGGCCCGGTCACGGCTCAGATACCCGCGCCGGGTCGGCCGTCGGCCAAGGAACTGCTCAGTGATGGAGGCAAACTTCTGATGGATATAGACCACGTCCTCGTCCCGCTCGACCTGGTTGATGAGCAGCGAGGCATTCAAATGCCGGTTGTGCGTCGTCAGCACTTTGTAGAGGGCGTAGCAGTCGGATAGCGAGGTCAATTCCGGCGTCGTGACCAAGACCGCTTCATCGGCGGCATGGAGCAGCAGCAGCGTGTGCGGGAGGACGCCCGAAGCGGTGTCGACCAGAATATGATCAAAGCCGGCCATGACCTGCCGCAGGCGCGACAGGAAGGTCGCCAGGCGATTGATTTCGGGAAAGGCCTGCTCGGCCGGGCGGCCCACCGACGCCAGGAGACAAAGGTTAGGCCCCATGGAGACGACGACTTCTTCCCAGGACGCTCGGCCGTCGCAGATATCCTGCCAACCGCCCTCGGGAACAACGTTTCCCAGCAGATGGAGATTACCGGTGTGAAAATCGCCATCGATCAGCATGACGCGGCCGTGACGGGAAAGCCGTTCCGCCACATTAAAGGCGATGACCGACTTTCCGACGCCCCCCTTGCCGGAGGCGATCGCGGTCACCCGCGGGCCGGATAAGACCTGATGGTCAGTCATGACTCCCCCCATCGTCGAGACCCAGGCAATCATCGATGATTTTCCCGAAATCGGGAGCCAGGCTCAGGCCGTCCGCCTTCCGGCCGGTTCCCAGAATCGTGACCGGTAACCCCGATTGAATCGAGAGGGCGATTACCCCGCCCAGACGATGTGTCTGATCGGTCATCGTCACGGCCAACTCCGTCAGATGGAGCGGTCGATAGGCGCGCATCATTTCAATCAGGTCGACCGACCGGGCGATGGCCGGAAAGACTCCGATGATCCGGTCCGGCTCGATCTGGGCCAGCTTCAGAGCGTAGGTCTGTATTTCGACCCGATCACGGGCGTTGAGGGCGGGAGTATCGATCAGGGTCACTTTGTGGCGCACCTGCGAGTCCAGATGGGTGCGATCCATCTGGCAAGGAAGGTCGATATGATCGACGTTGAGAATATCGGCGTAGGCCTGGAGTTCCTCCGGCGCGGACAGCTTGAGTTGGTCCAGCGAGGTCAGGCAGACAGCCAATTTCGGTTCACGGAGCAGATACCCCGCCAGCCGTCCCATCAGTGACGTCTTGCCCCCTCCGGCCGGGCCAACCAGTGCCACCTTCTGATCGGCGCGGAACGGGCTGGAGGCATGGGGCAGCTGTTCCAGGAGTATGGCGGCGGCAGCTCGGGCCAGCCTGCCATAGTCATCTTCGTCCGGGAAATGGGCGGCCACTCGCTCGGCCGTCTCGCAGGCAATCGTCTCGGGGAAATCGGCATCCAAAAGGGCGGCGAACAGCCGGCCGACGTTGCCGGGAAAAGCGCCCTTGCGCTGCGGCGCCTGAAAGACATCAATCAGGAAGTCGAGCTTCTGTACGATCTCATCGACCGGAATCCGCTCACCGGCGACGTCGGCCGCCAAGCGCCGGGGCTCAGCCGCGGTCGCGGCGATTCCGCCCGCCGACGGCGGCGCTTGCGGTCGGTCGACGCAGGCGGTAACCTCGATGCGATTGCCGGCCGTCGGAGAAAAACTCCCCTCCAGCTTACGGGTTTTGAGGATGACCGCCTCTCCGCCCAATTCGGTGCGGGCCAGTTTGAGGGCGCCGGCAACCGTGTCGGCAACAAACGACTTAATGATCATGATCTATCTCCACCATTCCGGTTGAAAGCAGATTGATATCGCGATGAATTTCGTTGAAGGACACCACCGTCAATTGTGGCAGCGCCGACTCGACCAGCCGCCGGAACGCCAGCCGCACGTTAGGCGAGGTCAGGCAAATGGGATGATGCCCGCCGGCCGAGAGTATGTCCGCCTGATGGGTCGTCGCCCGGATCAGCCGGTCGGACGTCTCCGGCGGCAACACCAGCATTATCCCCTGTTTGGTATTCTGGATGGCCTCGGTCAGCATCTGCTCCACCGCCGGCGACAGGGTGAAGCAATGCACCTGCCCCTGATCGTCCTTGAGCATGTCTGATATCCGGCGCCGCAGCGTCATGCGGCAGTACTCGGCCAACACCTCGGGATCCTTGGTTGCGACGGCGTAGTCGGAAACGGTTTCCATGATCGTTCCCAGATCGCGGATCGGCACCCGCTCGGCCAGAAGCAGCTGCAGAATCTTGTGCACCACCGGCAACGTCACCAGCTCCGGCATGACCCCGTCGACCAGCGCCGGCTGCTCCGTCCGGAGAGTGTCCAGCAGATGCTGCACGTCCTGGCGGGTGATGATCTCGGCGGCGTTGGCGCGGATGATTTCGGTCAGGTGAGTGGCCACCACGGCGGTCGGCTCGACGACCGTATATCCCCTGGCCTCCGCCATTTCTTTCAGGTTGGGGATGATCCACCGGGCCTTGAGGTGGAAGGCCGGCTCGTCGGCGTCGAATCCCTCGATATCTTCGGCCACGTATCCGGGGTTGATGGCCATCAAATGATCCGGCATCAACTCGCCCGAGGCAACCGTCAACCCCTTGATCCGGATGATGTATTCATTGGGCCGCAGTTGCACGTTGTCGCGAATGCGAATGGGGGGGACGATGATCCCCATCGACATCGCCATCTGTTTGCGGATGACGCCGATCCGATCCAGCAGGTCGCCCCCTTGCTTGGTGTCGACCATCGGAATCAAACCGTACCCGATCTCCACTTCCAGTGAATCGATCCTGAGGAGATCCTCGGTCTTCGGCTCCACCGGCGCGTCGGTCTTGGCCTGCTCGGCCAACCGCTTTTGCGTCTTGTCGAGCTTCTGGCCCTTGTCGATGAAGTAGGCCAGCAGCCCCAACAGGGAGCCGAGAGTGATAAACGGCAGCGTCGGCATGCCGGGGATGACGCCGAAGAAGAGGATGATGCCGGAGGCGACCATGATCGCCCGCGGCTGGAGGCTGAGCTGGCGGGTCAGGTCGGCGCCCATGTTGGAATCGGCCGCCGCCCGGGTCACGATGATACCCGAGGCGGTCGACACGATCAAGGCCGGAATCTGCGTCACCAATCCGTCGCCGACCGAAAGCAACGTATAGGTCCGCAACGACTCGGCCACGGACATGCCCTGCATGACGATGCCGATGATGAACCCGCCGATGACGTTGATGGCCGTGATCAGAATCCCGGCGATGGCGTCTCCGCGGACGAACTTCGAAGCGCCGTCCATGGCGCCGTAGAAATCGGCCTCGCGGGAGATGGCCAACCGGCGGGCGCGGGCGTCGGCGTCGGTGATTAAACCGGCGTTGAGGTCCGCGTCAATCGCCATCTGCTTGCCCGGCATGGCGTCCAACGTAAAGCGCGCGGCGACTTCCGAAATACGGGTGGCGCCTTTCGTGATCACGACAAACTGGATGATGACCAGGATCAGGAAGATGATGAAGCCGACGACGTAATTCCCTTTGACGACGAAATTGCCGAAAGAATTAATCACCTCGCCGGCATATCCGTCCCCCAAGATCAAGCGCGTCGAGGCGACGTTGAGCGACAACCGCACCAGGGTGATGATCAACAGCATGCCGGGAAAGACGGACAGGTCGAGCGGACTGGTGATATAGAGGGTCGCGATCAGGATGACAATCGAAAAAGCGATATTGAAAGCCAGGGCGAAATCCAGCAGTTGGGCCGGGATCGGGATGATCAGAACGGCGATGATCCCCATGACCAGGACCGCCATGGCGATGTCGGAATGCTGTGCCACATAGGACAACATGGAACGGTTCTGATTAGCCACGGCTCACCCCCCGGCCGTCCCGCAGGCGATAGATGTGCGCCAGGACTTCAGCCGTCGCCTTGTAGAGCGTGGCGGGGATATAATTCCCGAGGTCGACCAGCTTGAACAGCGACCGCGCCAGCGGCTTGTTTTCGACGATCGGCACGTGATGGGCGCGGGCGATTTCCCTGATCTTGTCCGCCATCAACCGTTGCCCTTTGGCGACGACCATCGGGGCCGGCATCGTCTGGGTGTCATACTTGAGGGCCACCGCGATCGCGGTCGGGTTGGTCACGACCACGTCCGCCTTGGGAATCTCGGTCATCATGCGCTGCCGGGCGATTTCCCGCTGCACCTGCCGGACGCGGCTCTTGATCAGCGGATTCCCCTCGGTGTCCTTTAATTCCTCCCGAACTTCCTGCTTCGTCATCTTCAGATTTTGGGCCAAATCGTAGCGCTGGAAGGCAAAGTCGAACAGCGCCAGGATAAACAAGACGGCCGATATTTTCAGCGCCAACAGCAGCGACAGGTGGCCCAGCGTCCGCGCAAATTCGCCGACCGAGGCATCGCTCAGTCGCATAAACTCCGGGATCCAGCCGGCGATGGTGTGATAGGCCACGATTGAGATCAGGATCGTCTTCAGAATATCGCGCACCATCTCGATCAGCGACCGCTTGGACAGCAACCGCTTGAATCCCTTGGCCAGGTTGAATTTGTCCACCTTCGGCTCCAGCGACTTGGTGGAAAACAACACCCCGACCTGGGCCACGTTGATGGCATAGGCGACGGCGGCAAGGGTCAGCAGGAACGGCCCGATAACCAGGCTGAACGCCAGCATTTGATCGATAATCAGGTGATGCGCCGTGCCGGGAGTGATGGCCATGTGGGGCGCCTCCGCAAGGCTGTGCCGCATCAGCGAGCTCAGGTTGGCAAACAGGGCCGGCCCGAGGACATAGATAGCGGCAAAGCCGAGGGTGATGATCACCACGGAGTTGAGTTCCATGGAGCGCGCCACCTGCCCTTCCTCCCGCGCCTTCTGCACCTTGCGCGGAGTTGCCTGTTCGGTTCTTTCCTGGCCGAAGTCTTCCATGATCAGCTGGCCCCCCGGGCCTGAAACAGGTGCATGAGACGGGCCAACTCATTATCCAGGTTGGCGCAAATTTTGGTCAGGACATAGGCGAAGACCGGCAGCGACAGACCCAGCATCAGAAGGCCGGTGAAAATTTTGAGGGGGAAGCCGACGATGAAGATATTCATTTGTGGCATGGTGCGGGCCAGCACCCCCATGGCCACCTCGACCAGAAATACGGTCATGATCACCGGCGCCGCCAGCTTCACGGCCAGGACGAACACCAACGCCGAATACTTGATGAACCATTCCCCGATCGGGCCGGTAAGCGTGGTCGTCCCCATCGGCACCGCCCGGAAGGAATCGGCCAGGCCGCTGATGATGACATGATGGCAGTTAAGGAAGAGAAAGATCAACGTCGCAATCATGAACCAGATTTCCCCGATGACCGACACCTGCTCCGAGGAATTGGGATCGACCACGTTGGCCATCGCAAATCCGATCTGATAACTGACGATCGAACCCGCCAGCCGGACCCCCAGGAACACCAGGTTGAACACCAGCCCGATAAGAACCCCGAAAATGACCTCCTTCAGGCACAGCAATACCAACTCGATCAGCGTCAAAGATTGCGGCACGGGGGTGTTGACCAGAAGCGGCATCAGAACCAGCGCCAATATCAGCGTGATTGCGACGGCGATCCGGCGGGGTATGGAATTATGCGAAAAGACCGGGGCGGTCAGCATGATCCCCCCGATCCGCATCGTCAGCAGAAGGAACAATTGGACTTTATCTGCGCCGTAGCCTATTAGGTCAAACACCGTCAACATCCTATATGTCTGGTTGTCGCCAGGCTTTATTGCAAGGGGTGTGCCAAGAGGAGGAATCCTAATTGAACTTCGGCAATTTATTGGGGCGTAATCGCTTGCGTGGCCGCCGCGCTATTCGCCCCGCCCCACCCGGCGGCCGCCGGGAAAACATTTCCTGGAGGGCGGGAATATTTTTCTAACCGACCAGCGTGGGAATGGTCGCAAACAGCCGGGTCGTAAAATCGACCAGCATATTGATCATCCAGGGAAGAAAAATCAGCAGGGCAACTGCCACGGCCACGATTTTGGGGATAAACGTCAGGGTCATTTCGTGAATCTGGGTCACCGCCTGCAAAATCGAGATGACCAAACCGACGATCAGTCCGAAGGCCAGCATCGGGGCCGAAACCAGGAGCGTCAGCGTGATAGCTTCTCGTCCCAGGGAGAGCACATACTGCGGCGTCATGTCGCGTCCTTTATTTGAATGATTCCACCAGCGCCTTGACAATCAAATACCAGCCGTCAACCAGGATGAACAGCAGAATTTTGAACGGCAATGCCACCATGACCGGCGGCAGCATTAACATGCCCATCGACATCAGCACCGAGGCAACCACCATGTCGATGACCAGAAAGGGAATGAAGATGACGAAGGAAATCTGGAAGGCGGTCCGCAGTTCGGATATGACGAATCCGGGGATGAGCACCCGCGTGGGAATATCTTCGGGATTCTTGGGGCGTTCCAACCCGGCCAGCTTCACAAATAAAGCCAGATCCTTTTCCCGCACTTGCTTGAGCATGAAGACTCGTATCGTCTCCATTACTTTCTGAATGGCGTCTTTCTGCGTTATCGTGCCGTGCAGGTACGGGTTTAGACCGTTGTGATAAGCCCTGGTCCCCACCGGCGCCATGATGAAAAAGGTCAGGATCAAGGCCAAGGCGATGATCAGTTGGTTGGGCGGCATCTGATTGGTGCCGATCGCTTGCCGGAGAAACGACAACACCACGGCGATCCGGATAAACGAGGTCATCATGACCAGAATCGATGGCGCCAGGGTCAGAACCGTCAACAACAGGACGATCTGCAGCGACACCGACAGATCTTTGGGATTGTTGGTCGGCTCCACGCCAATAGAAAGCTTGGGCAACGCCTGGGCCTGGGCCAGAGCGCCGCCGACCAATAGCAGGCCGACCGCAATGGCCGCCACCAACGCCGTTCGGCGAAGGGTCTTTGGGCGATTCGATATGGGTCTCACGTCAGGCTCCCCGGCGACCTTTGCCGGTGAACAGCTTGCCGAGCGATTCGGTCAAGATGCCCTGAAATCCAGCTTGAGGAGAATTTGCTTTGGGCGCGGTCTCCGGCGGAAGGGCATCCCAATCCAATTCGGTCAGGAGGCTGATGGTGGTATCGGTCACCCCGATCAGGACCGCCCGATCGGCCATCTTCACCAGGCAGACCGATTTTTTGGGAGCCAAATATGTCTGTTCAATGACCTGAATGGTCCTGCCTCGCCCGCCGCTGACCTTGCCTCCGGACAGCTTACGCAACAGGAAGACCGTCGCGTAGATGACTAAAATGATAATTCCCAGAGACAGGACAATCCGGCCGATCGATGGCATGACCATCTCGGTTACCGAGGGCGCGGTGCTGTCAGCGGCGGCCACCGCCTGCGATCCAACCGCGACGGCGGTATCGGCAACGCCGGGAGTCGCTCCCGGCATCGGCGCGGCCAGGGCCAGCAGCGCCAGCCCGACCAGCATCGCTCGCATGGAATATCGCTCCATGGTTCCCCACCTTCCTATGGTGTTTAGTCCGGCTATTCCTGCGCCAGACTCTGCAGCCGCTCCTGCGGCGACAGCAATTGCGTGACCCGGACGCCGAAGCTCTCATCCACGACGACCACCTCGCCTCGGGCGATGATCTTGTTGTTGACCAACACGTCGACCGGCTCCCCGGCCAGCTTGTTCAGTTCCACGACCGATCCGGGGCCGAGATTCAGCAACTCCGAGATCGTTAATTCGGTTCGCCCCAGTTCTATCGCCACCGGCATCTTGACATCCAAGAGCAGGTCGATATTGTTTTTGGCCTCCGAGGCGCCCGGCAGGGGACTGAGCTGCTGGAATTCGGCGGGCCGGGCCACGGCCTCCTCCGCCATCACACCGCTCAGGTCGGGAAAGGCCTCCTCCTTCGGCGCTCCGCTTGATTCCGGACGGTCCGTCAGGGCCGACATGGTGGCATCAGCCTGCCTCTCGACCGGCGGCTCGGCAATGTCGTGGCCGACCACACCGGGGATATCCCCATCGGGGTCAGGGTCATAGGCGTTATCCGGTTTCAGATTATCCGGCATGGGTCAGTACTCCTTTCCTATTCCTCGCACACGCGGGTGACAAGAATCCCCTTCTTTTTGCCGATCAATCCCGGCCGACCGCAGAACTTGGCGCGATCCTTGACCTCGATCGAAACTTCGCCGTCGATCTTGTGGCCGGTCATGATGACATCACCCATTTGCATATTCAAAAAATCGCGGATTTTGACTTCGGTTGTGGCCAACACCACCCTGAGGGGCAACGCCAGCTTCATGAGATTGTGCTTGTTGACCTCGGTGTCGCGCCCTTCGGTTTTCTTCTTGGTGGCATCCATCCAGTTCTGGGCCGACAGCTTGGTGATGACCGGCTCCAGCGCCACGTAGGGATAGCAGATGGTCATCAATCCGGTCGACTGCAGTAGCTTCAACTGGAAGGAGACCACGATCACCGTTTCACCCGGGGGAACGATCTGAAGAAATTGCGGATTCGTTTCCAGGCTGACGGGTGTGATCTTGGCCGGACAAATCTGCGCCCAGGCATCTTCCATCTGGGTGTACACCATCTGTACGATGCGTTGCATCAGCGACCGTTCGATGCCGGTCAGCTCGCGACCGGTATCGATCACCTTGCCGTTGCCGCCGAACAGGCGCTCGATGAAGCCGTACGTCAGGGAGGGATTGAAATCGATGATGCAGGCGCCCTCCAGCGGCTCGGCCGTAAATGTAAAGGTACACGACGGCGACACCAGCGACGCGACGTACTCGGAGTAGGTGATTTGATCCACCGACACCAGGTCGACGTCGACCATCGCCCGGTGAACGTTGGACAATACCGAGCTGACATGCCCGGCAAAGTTGTCGTGCATGCTTTCCAGCGTCCGCAACTGGTCTTTCGAGACCCGGTTGGGATGCTTGAAGTCGTAGACGATGATGCTCCGGGGTCCCTCTTCGGTCGCCGTCGGCGGCCGGTGGGGGCTGTCGGGGGCCGACACCGTCGACAAGAGCGCGTCAATCTCTTCCTGTGATAAGGTCTTGGCCACGGTTGCTCCTCAGTTATTGCAGCACGAATTCGGTGAAATAGACGGCCCCGATATCGGTCGTCTGCAACAGGTCACAAATTCGCTTTTGAATCAAGCGCCGCACCCGTTCCCGTTGCGTCGGGTCGGTCAATTCGGCAATCGTCTGCGACGACAGGATCGTTATCAAGGCGTCGCGGACGACCGCTTCGCGTTCGGTGATCCGCCCGCCGGCCTGCGGGGTTTTGAGTTCAAACCCAACTGCGGCTGACAGAAAGCGCGTCCCGCCCGTCCCGGCCGGATTGACGATGATATCCTTCATCATAAAGATGTTCCCGACCAAGTTGTCCTGCTTCTTCCCTTCGGCATTTTCCTCGGGCGCGGCCGCTTCCCTGCCGCCTGACTCCTCGGTCGTGGCTTCGGCTTGGGGCTTGGTTTTCTCCGGTACCGGTTTCTCCTTCCCGGCCGTCACGGCCGATTTGGCAAACATCGGTTTGACCACCTTGTCCGTCGCCAGATAGGCCGCGCCCAACATCGCCACCACGATGGCAGCGTAGAGACCGTAGGTTTTGAGTCGCCCCGGCCGGGACGGCGGCGCCGCCGGCACCTCGTCCGGCATCGGGTCCGCTGCTATCTTGTCATCAGCCATGATCTGATTCCTCAATCGGGGCGACTTTCTTCGGAGTCCAGGACCCCGAAGAAAGCCGCTTGAATTCCGCCACTTTCTGAATCACCGCGTCGGCCGATTCGCGAATCATGATCTTCTTGCCCGTCACTAACGAGATGATCGTATCGGGCAGAGCCTCGACAAACTCGATCAGGTCGGCGTTGATGACCAGATCGCTTCCGTTAAGTCGCGTCACTCTAATCATGATTCCTTATCCCTACCGCTTCAGGTTGACCAGCTCCTCCAACATGTTGTCGGAGGTGGTAATGATACGAGCATTGGCCTGAAAGCCTCTCTGCGTGGTGATCATGTTTGTGAACTCCTGCGAGATATCGATGTTGGAGGATTCCAGCGCGCCGGAACTGATGCTGCCGGAGATTGTCTCCCCCGCCACCCCCTGAATCGCCGGACCGGAGTTGGCCGAGACCTGGTACAGGTTGTGGCCGTATCGTATCAGGCCGCCGCGATTGCTGAAATCGGCGACGACGATCTGCGCCAGCGTCCGGGAGATTCCGTTGCTGAAAATGCCGGTGATGGTGCCGCTGTTGTCGATCGCGATCTTCTCCAGAATCCCCATCCCATACCCGTCCTGATTCATGGCCGAGGAGGTGAAGGGCGAGGCAAACCCGGTAAGACCGATGAATCGGCCGGCGTCGCCGGCGTTAAAGCTTACATCCAGAACCTCGGCGCCGTTATTGGGGTCAAGGCGGAGCGAGCTGGCGCCGCCGTTGTACTGAAAGGCCAAGAGCGAACCATCGGGGTTGAACCGGACCGTGCCGGAACCGCCCTCGAGAATCGTTTCCTGATTGGGCAGGGTCGCCTGCCAATCCCACACATTGTCGCTGTCCGTCTTGGAGAAGGTGACGATGACCGTATGCTTGCCGCCCTGCGAATCGTAGGCGGTGATTGAAGTTGCATGCTGCGTGTCGGCGGTGTTCACCACCAAGGTACCGGCCGCCAACCCCTCTGGGGCCCGGACCGCCACGCCGCCCTTGCCCAAACCGGTCACGCCGATTGCCAAACCGGTGGTGTCCTCGACTTCAATCCCCAGGTCGCGGGGAGCCTCGGCCGGCTTGCCCGTGGGCGTAAAGATATCCGCTGCCACAAAGGTATGCGCCAGGCCGCCCGTCGTGGCCACACCGGCGCCGGCCAAACCGAACAGCCGATTGATGATATTGCCGTGAGCGGCATCGGTGGCAACACCGGTCGAGCTGGTTACATTATATTGGCCGTTGTCGCCCGCCCGCCCGCGCTCCACCACTATCTGAGCATTGGCCGGATCGGTGGTATCGAGACGGCAATCCACGCCGGCAATTTCATCGATGGCCCGGACGACATCGTTGACCGTCGACTGCAACGTCAGGCCGGAGACCGGGATGGTCGTAGTGCCATCGACCGTGATGGAAAAGCCGGAGACATCATCGACGCCCAGATCAGCCAGGGTGCTGCTGGCGGTCATCGATCCCGCCAAATTGGCGCCGGTAAAGGCCGATTTCACCGCTTGATTGCCGGTGATAGTCACGCTGTGAACGCCGCCGGCGCCGTTAATCGCGGTACCGGACACCTGGTTAATGCCGGTCGTGCCGGTGCTGGCCAGGGTGGCCACTGAGTCGGTGGCGGAACTGTTGAGATTATTGGCCAAGTTAATGGTCGTCGTTTCACGGGCCGGATCCTGCTGACCGAACGGCAGGCGAATATCGCCAATGGTGGAGACGGCCGGGATATTACCGCTGCCATCGGCCACCCGCCCCTGCACCATCATGCCGCTGGAGGGGTCGACCAAATAGCTGTTGGCGTCAAATCCGAAAGCGCCGGCCCGAGTATAAAATTGGCCGCGGCCGTCAGACAGAATGAAAAAGCCCGACCCCTGAATGGCCAGATCGGTGATCTGACCGGTGGTCTCCAGTCCGCCCTGCTGAAACAGGGTGTCCACGGCGGCCACCGTCATACCCAAACCCATCTGCACCGGGTTGGTGCCACCGGAGATAGTGGACGGTCGCCCGGCCCCTTTAAGCGTCTGGACCAGGGCTTCCTGAAAGGTCACGCGGCCCCCCTTAAAGCCGATCGTGTTCACGTTGGCAATGTTGTTGCCGATCACGTTCATCTTGACCTGATGGTTGCGCAGGCCGGAAACACCGGCAAATAGTGAACTCATCATACAAGTACATCCTCCTTACGCGGATCGGCCTCTCCGCTTCGGCGGAGTCCGGCCGTTCGCTGAACATTGGTTTCCAAATGGTTGTGTTCAGTGGACGTCATAAAATCACGGCGCTGTCAATTGAGGTGAAGACCCCGTCCCGGAGATTATCCCGGTCGAAGGCCGTGATGACCAAGCGGTTTTTCACCGACACGACATAGGCCGCCTCATCCGACAAGACCAGCGACTCGCGCGCCCCTTTCGCCTCGGCCTTGTCGATCGCCTGCGACAGTGCTTCCAGCTTCGTCTGATCCAGCTGCACGCCGCGCGAATAGAGTCGGGCCCGGGCATGGGCGGAGAAGCTGACGCCGGGATGCCGGTCCAACGCCTGGTCGAGGGTGGACTTGAAGTCTCCCTGCGGACCAGTCGCCTTCGAGGCACCCGGGCGGCTCGTCGCCGCCGGCGGCATCGCCTTGGGCAGGGCCACATTCTGATAGGCGGATACTTTCAGCATAACTATCCCTCTTTCACCTCCAGCACCGACGCCAGCGGCAGCAACTGGCCGTCGAGACTCAGCAGAGCAATCCCTTCTTTGTAAGTCACGCCCGAGACCTTACCTTGCACATATTGGCCGGGCGTAAAGACATTGCCGTTACCGTCGGTGGCGCTGATGGTCACCGAATAAAGACCCGCGACCTGCTGTGTCCCGTCGTCGCTGGTGCCGTCCCAATTGACGGTCTGGTCGCCCTTGTCGACGCCATGCATGGCGATCGTCCGAACCGTATTGCCGTTGGCATCCTTGATGGTGATGGTCACATCGGTGGCCGGGCGATCAAGGTTGAGCGCTACATTGGCGGCGCCGTTGGTCGGCAGAAACACCTGCGAGGCGTCGGCCCGAACCGTCCGACCGATGAGCGACGTCGCCATGGTGTTGGAAATCGTCTGCGACAACAGATAATTCCACTGCAAATCCTGGGTCAGATTCTGATTCATGTTGGACAACTGCTCCAGCGACGAGAACTGCGCCAACTGCGCGGCAAAGTCCTCATCCTGGACCGGATTCATCGGGTCCTGGTTGGACAGCTTGGCGACCAACAGCCGCAGGAAGTCGTCCTTGCCCATGACCTTCTCGTTGGTCGTCGTTGCCTTCGTCGATCCCGATGACGTAATGGCACTGACATTTGCGGTCATCATTATCATTCCTCCTTATGCCAGACAGTTAATCATGACCTCGTCAAAGCCGGCCTCGGGCAGGGTAAAGCCTCGCCGCCGGCTTTGAGATTGTCTCGGTTGCCGGCCGCCGCCATCGCGCTGGCGCCCGAGGAACTGCTCGGATTGATAGGGCGTCGACAACTGGGCAAAGGTGGACCCTTTCGCCGGCTGGTTGACGGTCACCTGAAAACCGTCCACCTTGATGCCGGATGAGACCAGTTGATTTTCCAACTGCGACAGGCTTCGCTCCACCGCTTGCTGAGCCTGAGACGAATCAACCGCCAAATTGACCGTCACCATCCCGCGATGCGAGACGATGGTCAGATCCATCTTCCCCAGGTTCGCCGGCACTAACTGGATGCGAATCTTCTGCCCCGGATTCTGCTTCATCTGATCCAGCTTGATGTCCAGATCGTAGAAGCGAATCTGCGGCTGCTCCGTGGCCGTGGGGTCGGACGACTTGAGGAAGTCGGCCATCGAATCGATCGGCGCTCCCGCCGCCGCGGGGCGGATGTTTTCACCCTGGGATGCGGTCACCACCGAATCAGTCTCCGGACGCGACGGCGTCATCACCGTCGCTTCGGGATCGCTTTCGAGGCCGATCTTTGGGACGTCCGCGGCTTGCGACGTCGGCCAAGGCACGATATCTCCTCCCGCCGTCGCTTGAGCCGGAGACAGGAGGCCTGATTTCCCATCCGGCGATTCCTGCACTGCGGCCGGGGCCGCACGATGGGCCGCGGCTCCATTCGGTCGACGCAGAGCGCCGGGAAGGAGCGCCGGCATGACCTGCGTCAGGGGCGTCTCAACGCTTTCGGTGTTTTCGATGACTATCATTTTGACGCCAAGCTCGCCCAGCATGCGGGTCAATCGAGGCGAATCGGGTAAGGGAATCCGGTCGGCAATCGTCGGCGATTTCTCTCCGGGACTCAATTTCGACCCCAGATTCCTCACCATCTCCCCGGCAAGTTCCAATCTTATCCGGAGCGACGCTTCCTTCCCGGTCGCTGTTATCAGGTCGGCATCGGCCATGATCCGATTTCCATCCTGCTCGACCGTCCGAAGGTGCATCGGCAAAATCATTTCCTTACTCTCAGTCTCCGCCTGTGTCAGAACCGGCGTCGCGGCGGCCGATTGTCCGAGAACCGGTGCCAGGCGCAGGTAAAGCCTCTGGGGG
>CAZPEV010000040.1:10136-21942 GCA_964585635.1 uncultured Ignavibacteriales bacterium | reverse complement strand
TCATCCCGGCCCGCTGTAATATAAAGATTATCCGGAAATCAACATACAAGGGCGGAAGTCGGAGACTTTCGCCAACCGGACCATCCGAGGATCATACAAACCACATATTCACCATCAATTCGGTGGTGATCGAAACCGATTCCCCTTATGTAGAGGTCATTTCAATGGCTATGCCTATGCGTATGCCCGCAAGTACAGATAGTCTTCGATCCAATCGCCCCGGCACGGCGGGATCATCTACGTCATCAACCACCTTCAGCGGTTGCATAATCATCAGCATATAGCCCGTGCCCGATAGTGAAAATGAGAAAATGAGCAAAGGAACCCAATTTGTGCCAAGGCCAATGGCCATATGTTGTTCCACCGAATTTTTGCCGAGATAAAGGAGACCGGCGGATGGTAAATATCTATCGCTTCTGCAATTTCCGAAGGAGGCCGCCGTTCCCAAAGAGAATCGCCCGCCAAAAGCCGATGGCTTCTGGCGGGCGGTCACTCAATATCAAACTTGCTCTACACTTGCGAGCCGATCAACACATCGGCACCGGACCGCCCTTGAAGACGAAATTAATCAGGTAGACGGCATCGCCAACGTTGACCGCGGAATCATGGTTGGCATCGGCCGACGCCATGCAGGGGGGGGCGAAACCGCCTTTGAATATGAAGTTGATGATATACACGGCGTCCCCTACGTTGACAGCCTGGTCATTGTTGGCGTCGCCCGCCGTCACGCAACAGGTTGCCAACAACCCGTGAGGTCCCTGACCGCTAGGCCTAATCCCATGGCACACCTCACATTTCGTCAGCGTTCCGGCATAACCCTGCAAAGTAATGTTTTGCACGTTATCCCGGGCCACACCGCTCGGCACGATGGCATGCGGCTCACCGTGGCAGGCGCTGCAAAACAGGTTGCCATGTCCCCGCGACTGCCGAAACAACTTTCCCGATTCCTCGGCAAAAACTGGGCCGTGGCATTGAACCGCTCCACAAGCCGGTTCCTGCAGCCATGGCACCCGGCCGCTGCTGATGCTTTCGCCGACCTGAGTAACACTGCCATGACACGTTTGACAGACAAAGCCATGGCGGTTCTTCATTACGTCGCGAAGACATTGCGTCACCGGACCGGGATGGCATTTGTAGCAATCGTTCGTGATTTCACCATGATGCTTGTGAACAGCCTCCGACAGAGACGGCAGATTGGGGTTGCCCGGAAGGCCCAGCGCGTTGGAGGCGTGGCAACTGGCGCAAAGGACGGGCTTAACGTTGGGATCAAAACCCGCCTCTGGACCGTGGAGGTCAAGAATTGCCTGGGCGCTGCCGTGACAGCCGTCACTCACGCAATTGATTTCATTCGACACCGGTATCACCGGCTGGGCCATCGCCAATTCCTGATGGGACTGATCGTACAGCTTAAGCAATCCCAATTGAAAGGGATCCTCATGCAGCAGATCGTTATCCTGGTATGGCGTCAGCGGGACTCCGGTCACGGAAAAATAGTCCCCCGCGAGCCCCATATCTCCGGCCAGGCTTGCGCCCGTCAAGCCAATATTCGGTGCCAGATTGACACCGAACAGCAGATCCTCGAAATCCCAGAAATTGGTTTTGCCGACCGAATAGGTGTTGCCGGGAATCTCATAGGTTACCCGCAGATTGGCCGTCACTAGCACCGGAGGATTGAGGGCATCTCCCACTTGAATTACCTGGGCCTTGATATTGTTATACGGCGGGAGAACGACAAATGTGGAAAAGTCCTTGTTGCTGCAATGCATTCCCAAATCATTCCATCCGATAATGATATGACTTTGGGCAAACAAAAGAGAACCGACAAGAGAGATAAGGAGGACAACGGAAAACAATATCCTTTTCATATCGCCCTTCTTTCCATGAGAATTTTATGCATCATAGAATACAATAATCGTCTGCAATTGTCAACAAAATCTAGCCGTTGCGTCATCGACCATGGCGCCGGTGGCCTGTTTCGAGGACATTTACGATGGGCCTATGCCGATCAGAGACTGCCGATGCCCTCAGGCCTCGCCCGTCCACCTACCGGGGTAGGCCTGCGATCCGACGAAGCCGCCAACAGCGCTGCCGCGAAACCATTTGCCGGCCAAATCGATTTGCCGTATATATGGCCAATCTAATGGCAAGGAGGGACGATGGGTCTCTTGGCGATCAGCTTCCCCCTGCTCGCGACCGAGGACAGGGACTGGATTCAATCGATACGCCGCCGATATGATCCTCATTATGAATCGGTCGCGCCCCATGTGTCGTTGATCTTTGAGGTCACCGATATCATCCGCGACCAATATGTCGCCCACGTCCGGGCCGTCTGTCAAGCCACGTCCCGGATTAACCTTTGTTTCCGGTGCGCGACCGTTACTCCCGGCATAACCGCTGATAATTGGTATCTCTTTCTCGTCCCCGATGAGGGATACAGTGACGTCCTTCGTTTGCACGACCGCCTGTACACCGATCTTCTGGCCGACCATCTGCGCCTTGATATCCCGTATATCCCGCACATTACTCTGGGCCTCTTCGATGAGGCCGCGGCCTGCAAGAAAGCGGCGGATGAATTGAATCGGGAGCGGTTTGATATCCCGGGGACGATAGCGTCGGTCGAGGTTGTCGCTTTGGAACAGGAACGGCTGGAAACGGTCGGACGGATCGATCTGGCACAGGATCCCGGATAAGCTTGCAGTCCATCCAAACCGAAAGGTGGCCGCGCCCTGTAGAGTACCGGTTGCAACGCGAACATCCCATGAAGATAATTGTTGACATTCGCTCGATGATGACCTTATATATTCCGCCATGGATGTACCTTTTCATCCTGCCCTGGCAAAGATTATCCTGCTTGTCCTGACCGGAATGATCGGGGTCGGTTGCAGTACAAGGGAGGATTCCAGTGAAGTCGGCCGGCTGAATTTCGAGGTCGTCGATTCATTGCTTGGGCCGGCTTGCGATATCGCCGGCTCCGATATCCAGGTGAATCCGCCGATCGGCTTTGAACCGGCCGCTGACAGCGTCTGGTCGATGCTGAAGGTCCGTCTATCGCAGGGCGGCGGGGAGGCGCCGGGATTACACCTGGTGCGGTGTTTCTTGGATACGATCAACAGCGCCGGACTGATGATTTCCGTCATCGACCGTCTGGCCTTGTCCTCGGATACGACCGCCTTCATTGCCCGCTATCGGCAATCGCTCGTGGGCCTGTTTGGGATTGGCAACGTCCGCGAGGGGGATTATCTGGTGCGAAACATCCATGTGAAAAATTTTCTGGTGACCGATAGTGTCCTGGTACGATTTCAACTGCTTTGCTTGTCGGATACCGGCAGCGCCGTGGAACTTACGTATTTCGCCGCACGCGGCCAGTATCCGCAGCTCATAAAGCACTTTGAATCATCCATCGGAAGCCTTAGGCTTCGTAACTCCAAGGAGGGTGCGTAATATGAAACAAGTGATTGCGGTAATCGTCCTGCTGACCTTTGTCATGCTCATGGCCAGTTGCGCCATGCACACGCATATCATCGGCAAGGGAGCGCAGGGCGGCGAACGTCTGCAGCAGCGGCAGTGGTATGTGCTCTGGGGTCTCGTCCCGATCAACAACGTTGACTCCAAGGTCATGGCGGCCGGCGCCACAAACTATACCATCAAGACGCAGCAGTCGTTTGTGGATTGTGTCATCAACATTTTTACGGGACTGGTTACGGTGTATTCCCGGACCGTCACGGTAACAAAATAGGCCGATCCGACGGCAGGCAGAAAAGCTCCGGCGGATCGCTGGAGCTTTTTTGTTCCACCCCTGAGACGGGGATCAGGCCCGTGCCGATTTTCGGTCGCCGCAGGCCGGGTGAATGAGTGCGACGGAGGATCAGCGGTCGGGTATCTGCGCCGCCGGTATGCCGCTGCCGATCAGCATCACCGGGATGCCGTCATCGATTCGATAGATTGTCATTTGATCGGCCGTGATCAGGGCCTCCGCCAATGGCTGAGTGACGACGTTGCCGTCGATGTCCTTCACCTGTCCGGCTTGAACGGCATCATTCAACCGGCGGAGACGATCGGCCGCCAGCGGCTGTACCGGTTTCTTCGTCCTCGGACAGCAGAGGATATCCAGCATTTCTTTACTTATGGGCACGAGCTATTCCTTTCAGCGACAGGGCATTCATCGGCGTAAAATGGCGTCTGCCGGCACCGATGTCAACAGCAAATATGGCCGGCTGAAAGTGCGGCTCTGCCCGGGCTCGGCCTGCCTGGAGTCTCATATTGACAACGGCGAGGGAGGCGAGTATGTTCAGGTATGAATTTGGCTGCGGTGATGAAGGGGTAGGACAAAATGAAAGACCTTGTGCTACGGCTTTTGCCGGAGATCCGCGAGATCAAGGATGATGGCCTTCGAAACAAAGTTGTCGCCAGCTGGGAGGAGGCGATTACCTTCCGAGGTTGGACCGAGCATTTGCTGCGGACGATGCCGTTTACGCTCTTGGCGGAGAATGTCAAGATTACTTTTATCGACCATGTGCGTGCGGTTTGTCGGATGTGTATCGCCTGCGACGATGTCTTAAGCGAAATCCACGGCGGGAACAAGGTCCCGATCAATCGCGATTATCTGATTGCCGGAGCGCTCCTGGCCGATGTCGGAAAGTTGTGTGAATTCGAAATCATCGACGGCAAACCGGTCAAGTCAAGCTTCGGCAGGCATATTCGGCACCCCTTTAGCGGCGTGGCGCTGGCCTTTAAGCACGGCCTGCCGTCTGAGGTATTGCATATTGTCGCCACCCATTCGAAAGAGGGCACCGGGGAAACGCGTCTGCCGGAAAGCATCATCTTTCACCACGCCGACTTCATCGATTTTGAACTGGTGAAATAGTCAACGCGTCAGGACAGAGGAGAAGGTATGGCTCAAAACCTTGTCGAACAGATCGCCCAGCGACACGCCGTCGGACTGCGCCCCGATCACACCGTCCGCAGCGGCGACTATATCTTTATTCAGCCGGCCCATGTTATGACTCACGATAATACCGGCGCGGTCATCACGAAATTCAAGAGCATCGGCGCGAAAACCATCTTCAATCCGCGGCAACCGGTGTTCGCGCTGGATCACAACGTCCAGGATACGACTGAGAAGAATCTTCAGAAGTACGGCGCCATCCGGCAATTCGCGGCTGCCGGGGGAATCGACTTCTATCCAGCCGGTCGCGGGATAGGCCATCAGATCATGTGTGAGGAGGGGTATGCTTGGCCGGGAACGATGGTCGTCGCCTCCGATAGCCACTCCAACATGTATGGCGGTCTGGGGTGCCTGGGGACGCCGATCGTCCGTACCGACGCCGCTGCCATCTGGGCGACCGGCCAAACCTGGTGGCTCGTGCCGCCGGTCTCGAAGGTTGTACTTACCGGCCGCCTGCGGCCCGGAGTCACCGGCAAAGATATAATCATCACCCTTTGCGGTTTCTTCAATCAAGATGAGGTTTTAAACCATGCGGTCGAGTTTTCGGGCGACGGAATAGCCTCGCTTGACATTGACGCCCGACTGGCCATCGCCAATATGACCACCGAATGGGGGGCGTTGGCCGGCATATTCCCAGTCGACGGTCAGACCATCGCCTGGCTTACGGCGCGCGCCGGATTCATCGCGGCTCGCGGCTTGGCCCAGGTTCCCTCCGACGCCGACGGCGGGGGGCAGCATCCGCGCCTGAACCAAGAACGAATTGCCGGATTGGGAAAAAAGACTCTTAGACCCGAGGCTGAGGCCTATTATGCCAAAGTGCTGACATTGGACCTGACCACCGTTCAGCCATATGTTTCGGGGCCGAATCATGTCAAGACTATGGCCAGTGTGGCGGAGATGAGAAAAAAGAAGGTCAGGATCAACAAGGCTTATTTGCTCTCATGTGTCAATAGCCGGGCCGATGATCTGGCCGCCGCCGCCCGGGTGGTCAATGGGAAAAGAGTTGCCGAGGGAGTCAATTTGTATCTTGCGGCCGCCTCGAGCGAAGTGCAGGCAGACTGCGAAAGACGGGGCGACTGGCAGACGTTGCTGGCAGCCGGAGCCATCCCGCTTCCGCCCGGATGCGGACCCTGCATCGGATTGGGAACCGGCCTGTTGGAGGATGGCGAGGTGGGAATCTCGGCCACTAACCGCAATTTCAAGGGACGGATGGGTTCCAAATTGGCCGAAGTCTATTTGGGATCGCCGGAGGTGGTTGCGGCGTCAGCCATAGCCGGCTATATCGACGGCCCGGCGGAAATCGCTGCGACACAGATCATGGGCAGCCTGACCGTCGCTGACCGGCCCGCCGGCGGCGGCGAGCCGATTCCGGTGCTGGAGGGATTTCCCGAAACCATTAGCGGCGAACTGATCTATTGCCACCAGGATAATCTCAATACCGACGGCATCTACCCCGGCAAGTACACCTATATCGACGATTTCACTCCCCAGCAGCAAGCCGGGGTGGTTATGGAAAACTATGATCCCGAATTCGGCAAAATCGTCAAGGAGGGGGATATTCTTGTCGGAGGCTTCAATTTTGGCACCGGCAGTTCCCGGGAGCAGGCGGCGACGGCCCTGAAATATCGGGGAATTCAATTGGTGATTGCGGGATCACTCAATGAAACCTATAAACGGAATGCGTTGAATAACGGCTTTTTGGCGGTCGAAGCTCCCGAACTCGTGCGTGACCTGAAAAAGCGCTTTGGAGCGGAGAAGTTAACGGTAAAGACCGGTCTTATCGCCGCCATCGATATTCGGAAATCAACGCTCATTGCCGGCGGCAAGACCTATCCGATTGATCCGGTTGGGGCCACGGCCCAAGAACTGGTTTTGGCCGGCGGTCTGGAGACTTGGGTCCAGAAGAATCTGGCCGGGTAGGTCGGCCCGGCCGGGGCGTAAACGATCTGCTGGCCGATCGAGGCGGCCGGGAAGCCTTGGCCGGCTGATGCAGTTATCTCTCCTTTCTGTCACATAAAGTTACGGATGATATGCCTGTGGCAGAATCCAAGCGGCTTTTTAATCGGCATTTCCTTCTCCTCTGGCAGGGGCAGTTTGTCAGCCAGCTTGGAAACCAGGAGCATGTGATCGCGATGATGTTCTGGCTCAAGCATGCCACCGGCTCCGGCCAGCCTCATGGGTCTCATCATGATGCTGTCGATGCTGCCGGGTGTGCTGCTGGGGCCGTTGGCGGGGACAATCGTCGACAACTACTGCCGCAAGAAAATCATTGTCACGGCTGACATTCTCAGCGGTCTCTTCGTGCTCCTGCTGGCGGCCCTCATGCTCTTTGCGCCGCATGCCACCCGCCCGACCGTCGTCTGGTTGACGGTCGTCTCGATAGCGCTGGGAGTAATCGCCGCCGTTTTCCGGCCGGCCGTTTCCGCCTCGATACCCGATCTGGTACCGGCCGGCCGGGTCGCGGCGGCCAATTCGCTCAACCAGTCCTCAATGCAGGTCTCTATGCTGATCGGCCAGGGCCTGGGCGGAGTGTTATTTCGCCTTCTGGGAGCAGGGGTGTTGTTCCTGGCCGATGGAATCAGCTTCATCATCTCGGCTTTCTTCGCTTCGTTCATACGCATTCCGCAGACAATACCGAAGAGGTCGTCCGGTTTCGGCCCGATTTTGCACAAGTTCCGAGACGATACGTTTGAGGGATTCCGATATATCTGGCATCACAAGGGCATGCGTAATCTGTTCTTCGCTGCCACCTTTCTAAATTTCTTCCTTTCGCCCATCGGCGTCCTCCCACCTTTTTTCATCGAAGATCACTTGCACGCGACGGCCGACTGGTTTGGGTATCTCCTGGCTGCCATCGGCGCCGGAGCTCTGGTGGGATATGCGATTGCCGGGGGCCTGAAGATCGCCGGCCGAACGAGATCATTTCTGGTCATTGCCATGTTGTTTTGCGACGCCCTGACCATCGGAGGGCTGGGCCTTGCGAATCAGCCGATGGCAGCGGTCGGAATCGGCTTCTTGATCGGCCTGCTGAACGCCTTCGTCAATATCAACGTCATGACCATTCTGCAGTTGACGACCCCTTCGGAAATCAGGGGAAGGGTGTTCGCGGTTCTGGGAACCATCTCCGGCGGGCTGGTTCCGATCGGGATGGGCCTGGCCGGGATGGTTGCCGATTTGGCCAACAAGAACATACCCATGATCTATATGATATGCGGTGGCTTAACGGCGTTTTGTACGCTCTTGGTTGCGGTCAACGGCGATTTCAGACGGTTCTTGGCCGATGAACCACCCGCCACGCAGGAAGACGCGAGCCCGGCCTATTCCAAGGAAAAGACCGGTCGGCCGCCAGGAAATCCTGCCGGCTACGATTTCCCTTGAATTTGTGGCGCGAAACGCCTTCTTTCAGAATCTTATATGACGATGAACGTATTCGATCCTCAAAGAAGGAGGTAGAGCATGGATAAATCAATCTCACGTCAGATCGCAGAATTTGCGGTCAATTTGAACTACGACGACCTCCCGGAGAAAGTAGTTCATGAGGTGAAGCGGTACTTATATGACTCGGTCGGCTGTGCCTTTGGGGGGTATCACACGCGCGACGTCAATATCCTTCGAGATCTCTATGTGGGTATGGCCGGCAAGGAGGAGGCCACTTTGCTGGGATTCGGCAGCCGCCTGCCGGCGGTCAACGCCGCGCTGGTCAACTCGCTGATGATTCGCGCCCTCGATTTCAACGATATATACTGGAAAGAGGATCCCTCCCATCCATCCGATATTATTCCGGCGGCGTTGGCGGTGGGGGAAATGGCCGAGGCCGATATGAAGCTGGTGATCACGGCCATCGTGCTGGCCTATGAATTTGAGCAGCGGCTGTGTGAGTTCGCCGTTCCGGGAGTTCGTGAGCGAAAATGGCATCATGCCACCCTGACACAATTTGTCTCACCGATTGTTGCCGGCAAGGTGCTGGGACTGACCATCGACCAAATGGTCAATGCCATCGGGATCAGCGGCTGCCATAATCATACCATCGGATGCCCTACCGCCGGGAAGCTGACGATGATGAAAAATACGGTTGATCCGATGGCGGTCCAAAGCGGCGTCCTGGCGGCCCTGATGGCCCAAAAAGGATATTCCGGTACCGAGGCGGTCTTCGACGGCAAAGAAGGATTGATGGATGTCTTCGGGCCGAAATGGGCGACGGAGAAGCTGATTGGCAACCTGGGATCGTCGTTCAAGATTCTGGAATGCAGCATGAAGGCCTTTCCGACGGAGGCGTTGACCCATACGCATATCACCGCGACCCTGAAAGCTGTCATAGAGAACCAGATCAGTTATGACCAGATTGACCGGGTGACAATCACCACCATCGCGCGGGCCTGCGATATTCTGTTTGATCCGCATAAATATCGCCCCGAATCCCGGGAAACGGCCGACCATTCACTGCCCTATTGCATCGCCGCGGCACTGGTCGATCACAAGATAACGACCCAAAGTTTTTCGGATGAAAAGCTTAAGGACCCGCGGATATGGGAGGTCATAGACAAGATCAGGGGGGAGGCCTCCACCGAATTCGAAAAAATGTTTCCGGCCAAACAACCATCAAAGGTCGTTGTCAAGACGAGGGATGGCCGGGAGTTCTCAGAATATCTGGAGTATCCCAAGGGTGACCCGCGCGAGCCGATGACCATGGATGACTTGGAAAACAAATTCAATGCCCTATCCTCGAATCTGCTCAGCACTGGGAAACAGAAGCAGGTCCGGGACGTGATCTTCGCCTGTGAAGGACTGAAAGCGCGGAAATTCATGGCCGGAATGGTCGCCTAGGCGAATTGCGGACAGAAGTAGTCCCAAATGAAAAAGGCAGAGTCGGCAAATCGACCCTTCCTTTGCCGCGTGTCGGTCAACATAATTGAATAGTACCGACCAAGTCGTTGATTGATAATGGAATACGGCTTGTCTCTGGTCTGCAGGCAATCTACCTGGCAACTACACTTTAAGATCACCGAGATAGGGTCCGAAGGCTGTCCGATGCAAATTACGCCAGAGGACCTATAACTCATTATCCATTAAATAGATAGAGGTTTCTAGGTTGGTGGTACCACATATTTTCAAGAAAACCAAATCTGTTTACATTTTTCGCTTGCGTTAATAGTGTATCCTTTTATATTACAATAGACTAGTCAATAGTTACCTCGTTCTTGAAGCTGGCAGGTGCGAACTGAAACTACATTAACTCGAATGAACTTTTTTTGGTTGGGTTTCGCATAGAAAAGAAAATACAATCGCAACTTTAAAATAGGCAGTGGGGTTAACAGACGATGTTAGGAACCACACGCTTTCGACATCTCCCATTTTGTAGGGGAGAGTTCAATTTGCTTTCAGCAGTATGCGTTTTGGTCATGTGCATGCTGCTGGGATCAATTTCCTCTGCAGCGGAAATCTTCACTGACAAGCCTGAATATCTGCCCACAGAATTAGCCATCATCCAGGGCGTCACCTTTCAACCGAATGAGATTGTGCAACTCCAGGTATCCCAGCTTGACGGGACACCATTGCCGGCACCTGGTGGCCTGCCATGGACCACTCCGGCGTCGGAGATGGGTGATTTTGAGACGACTTGGAATGTGGAATGGGATTATTCCGGTGACACCCTTCTGGTATCGGCGCTGGGATTGACTTCGGGGGCTGCGGACACCACCAGTTTCATGTGTCCTACCACCGGCTTGAATCAACTGCAGAATGGATCCGGTTCATCCGCCGCTAATTGGGCGAACGGCAATATCAATAGCAGTAATTCCTGCTATTCCGAAGGGCGATCCGTTCCCTATAGATATTTTGCAATTGGGCTAAGCGGGGGCAGCAAACATTATTTCACCATCCAGATGGAGTGGACCAAGAACGACGTTCATGCTTTGGATTACCTCACCGACTACGACGCTACCGAGGCGGTAGCGATTGCCGCGGCCGGCGGACCATGTGGGTCGATATCGACGTCACCACCTCCGGGGTGTTTACCGCTGACGGCATCGTTTCCCTTTCGTAACTTTCTTAGCACGTCCAACTATTCCGGGACCATTCCGCCCAATTTCTTCACCACCATCAATCCCGGTTTCGTCCTGGATGGACCGCGAAACCTGAAAGCGTATAATGTCGTCATCGATTCTTTGGGCAAATACAAATTCGGAGGAACGTCGTCGAACCGGACTCTCGAGCTAAAGGTTTACTTTACCGTAATTGCCAGCGGCAGCGTCGGCTTCTTCTGGGGCGGGCATCTGGCGGAGGGGAATAGCAGCGCCTGGGGAGTCGGCCATGGCTCGGCCTCTGTCAGCGGATCCCCGTACCATATGCGAGCCACCAATTTTGATGGCAGCGGCGGCGGCGGCGATCGCAGTATCCAGAATGGCAACATCTGTCTTCCGCCTAATGCTGGCATCGTATGCGACAGCGCCCACATTTGCAGTGGCAGTTCATTCGTCTACGTTTGCCGGGACACAGCTTCGTTGGCCGATTCATGGCACTGGACGGTCACGAACGGGACCATTATCGGCTCCAACACCGCCAACTCGGTTGTGTTCTCGCCGGCGCCGGGGGTGGGGCCGGGAAGCTCGGTTTCCGTAAGCGTGAGTTCATGTGACGCTTCCTCCTCCTGCCCCGGAGATCATTGCTGCGCTTTAGATACTCTGATACTACCTGTCATATCATGCAACGCGCCCCCTGTGGCGTCCTGTCCTGGGAATCAAGCGCAATCTGTCTGCAGTTTATCTCCATTGACGATTAGCGGCTTCAGTTGTACCGATCCGAACGGGAATCTGGCCTCATGTGCGGCGATCGGGGGGACCTATTCCGGTGGCCAGGTGACCT
>CAZPEV010000040.1:0-10036 GCA_964585635.1 uncultured Ignavibacteriales bacterium | reverse complement strand
CCTGTACCGACGCCTGCGGGGCGACCTGCAGTGGGACGGTCACGATCACCGTGAACTATAACCATGTTCCGGACGCGGTCTGTCATGGCGACACGACCGTTGCCGTTTGTTCCTTGGCACCGATCGCACTGGGCGGTTTCAGTTGCACTGACAGCGACGGCAATCTGGCCTCATGTGCGGCGATCGGGGGGACCTATTCCGGTGGCCAGGTGACCTTTACGCCGGTATCCGGGGCGAACACGATCAAGTTGGTGGCGACCGACGCCTGCGGCAAGGCCGACACCTGCCAGACAGTGGTGACGGTGAACGTGAACCGTCCTCCGGTTTGCAACCTGCCGGCCAACAACACCTATTTTGTTTGCAAAGACACGACCTTCAGCTTCCCGGTGAGTGCCACGGATCCTGATGGCAATCTGACCGGTTGTGTCAAGAACAGTGGTCCGGGGACGTTGACCGGCGGGAACTGGGTCTTTACGACGACCGGAGCGGGGACGTACACCGGCAATTTCACCTGTACCGACGCCTGCGGGGCGACCTGCAGTGGGACGGTCACGATCACCGTGAATTATAATCATGCTCCGACCGTAAGCTGTCCCGGAGACAGCACCGTGACCTTTACCTGCCAGCCGTCCCAAATCTGCATCAGACCCGTCACAAAATCTGACATTGATAATAACATTACGAGTGTGGCGGTTAGCTTTGGAACCCTGTCGGGTGATCAGGTCTGCTTTACTCCCGATACTGCTGGTGTTTACCGGATAATTTATACCGTGACCGACAACTGCGGGGCGATTGCTCAATGCACCACCCGGGTGACGGTTCGCTATATCAATAATCCGCCGATGGCGGCATGTCACGGCGATACGACGATATTCATGTGTACGCTGGCGCCCATCACGCTGACCGGGTATAGCTGCACCGACCCGGACGGCAATCTATCTTCCTGCACGGTGGACAAGGGGACGCTTAGCGGCAATGCCGTCACCTTCACGCCGGTAGCGGTAGTTAATATCATAACGCTGACTGCGACCGACGCCTGCGGGCTGATAGATACCTGTCAAACCAAGGTAACGGTGAACCTGAACCAGCCTCCGGTTGCAACCTGCCCCGGTAATCAGAACAGACTTGTTTGCGACCTGTCGCCGATCACCATCAGCGGCTTCAATTGTAGTGATCCCAATAACAATCTGACCTCCTGTACGGTGGACAAGGGAACGCTCAGCGGCAACGCCGTGACGTTCACTCCGGTGGCTGGTGTCAATACCATTACGTTGACGGCTACCGACGCTTGTGGCCGAACGGCCACTTGCCAGACGACCGTGACCGTGACTCTGAATCGACCGCCGGTGGCGACTTGCCCGGGGAATGACACGCTCTTTGTCTGCGATCTGTCGGATATCACGCTGGCCGGATTTGGTTGCAGCGATCCCGACAACAATCTGGCCTCCTGCGCGGTCAACAATGGCACCTTGAGCGGCAGCGAGGTGACCTTCTCGCCGGTGGCGGGGTTGAATACCATTCGGCTGACGGCCACTGATGTTTGCGGTGCAACGGCCAGCTGCGAAACCAAAATCACCATCATGGTTAATCAGATGCCGACCGCCGTCATGCCGGCCAATGATGACCGCTTCCTATGCTCGACTCATCAACTGTGCTATACCATCCAGGTTGCCGATCCTGACTATCCGCAGTACCAAAGCCTGCCGGTGGCCTATCTGGTTCGCGGGGCGGGCGCGATCGTCGGCAATGTGCTCTGTTTTACGCCGACCCAGGGCGTCGACAGCACCTATTGGTTTGTGATCCAGGTGTGCGATTCCTGCGGTACTCCGCTCAAGGGCCCGGTTAATTCCTGCGTCGTCGACTCGTTTAAGGTCACGGTCAGGTTCAACGATCCGCCGGTGGCCAATTGTCCGGCGAATACGGTACGGACCTTTGAATGCACCCTGGGCCAGGTTTGCGTGGGGCCGTTCACGGCCGCTGATCCGGACAACAATATCATCAGCCAGGTGGTAAGCTTCGGGACGCTGACCGGCGGCCAGGTCTGTTTTACGCCCGATACGGTCGGAACCTATACCATAAAATACACCGTCACGGACGCCTGCAACCAGGTCTCCGAATGCCAAACCCAGGTGGCGGTATCAATCACGAATCGTCCTCCACAAGTGGCTTGCCCGCCGAGCAGGACGATAACCCTTTGCTCGCTGCAGCCGGTTTGCATAGATGGCTTCGTCTGCAGTGATTCCGACAACAATTTGACGTCGTGCCAGGTGTCCACGGGTACGCTGAACGGGTCGACCGTTTGCTTCACGCCGGTCGCCGGTCCCAATACGATCACCTTGACCGCCACCGATGTCTGCGGCAGGACGGCTTCCTGCGCCACCGTTGTTACCGTCAATGTTATCCCGCCGCCGCAAATCAGCAACACGACGGTTAATGTCGGGCTATGTGGCCCGCGCCAATATTGTGTGGCGCTGCCGCCGGTAACGGGAGGAGCGCCCCCATACAGTTGGACCTATAAGGGCCAGCCGGTAACAGGCCAGGTGTGCTTCAGCTTGACCAAGGACACCACGATTGTGGGCCAATTGCAGGTTACCGATAGCTGTGGCCGGACGGCGTCGGCCACGTTGACCGTGGTGGCCAAAGTCAACACGGCGCCGAGCCTGACGATAGCGCCTCCGGCCCCGAAGATGATCTGCACCATTGGCGACTCGATCTGTGTCAAACTGTCCATTTATGACCCCGATAATACGCTGTCCGGAACGAGCCGGATCGGGCTGGTCAAGATGGCCGACAGCACGGTCTGCTTCCGGGCGGATACGGCCGGTCACTATTGCGATCAAGTCATCATTTCCGACAGTTGCGGCCTAAAGGATACGGCCAATTACTGCATCGATATCACCTTCAACCAGCCGCCGGTCTGCAGTCTGCCGCAGAGCCAGACGATCTTCCAGTGCACGCCGACCCGGGTCTGCCTCCCGGTAAGTGCCACCGATCCCGACGGCAATCTCGTGGGATGCGCGATCGTGTCTGGTCCGGGGATTCTGACCAACGGCCAGTGGTGTTATACCCCCACCGGCAGCCAGGATGTCACCGTCAATATTCGCTGTACGGATGCCTGCGGGGCCTCCTGTGAAGGAAGTTTCACCGTCAACTTTGACGTCAATCAGCCTCCCGTGGCCGCTTGTCATGGCGACACCACAATAATGACGTTTCAGCTGCAACAGGTCTGCCTGACCGGCTTTGCCTGTTCCGACCCCGACGGCAATCTGACTTCCTGTACGGCCACAGGCGGCACTCTCACCGGCGATCAGATTTGCTTCATGCCGGTGGAAGGAGTAAACGAGATCAAGCTCATCGCCAGGGATGGCTGCGGCCTGGCCGATACCTGTATCACCCGGGTCACCGTGGGGATCATCCGCGATTGCCCGATCGTCAAGATCCAGAAGACGGAGAAGACTCTGCAGGGTCACTTTGTCAGCGACACGATCACGATCGAGAATCTCGGCTTATACGCCATCGGCGGCTTTGACCTGCTGCTGGGATACGACGCCTCGGCGCTGACCTTGATTGATGTCACTCCCGGCCGGCTGCTGCTGGATTGCCGTTGGGAGTATTTCACCTTCCGCTACGGCCAGGATGGAAACTGCCACGTCGGATGCCCGAGCGGCATGCTGCGGATTATCGGTTTGGCCGAAACCAACAATGGTCCCAATCATCCGTCATGTTACGGTCCGCCCGATCTTGATCCGCGTCCGCTGGCGGTCATGAAATTTCTGGTGAGCGGCGACCGGACCTTCGAATGTCAGTATGCCCCGGTTTACTTCTTCTGGCTTGACTGCGCCGATAACGCGCTGTCCAGCGTCGGCGGCGACAGCCTCATTTATGATACCAAGGTCCACGACTTCGAGGGCCATCTCATCTGGGATGAAGATGATGATCTCGAGTACCCCGAAGCCAATCGTATCCCCTTCGTCGGTTCGCCCGATTCCTGCCTCGTCGGCTTCAAGGTCAAGCCGTATCGGTGCCTTGAATTCTGGAACGGCGGCGTGGATATCGTTTGCGCCGATTCCATCGATGCCCGCGGTGATGTCAACCTCAACGGCATCGCTAACGAGGTGGCCGATGCCGTCCTGCTGACCAATTACTTCGTGCACGGGGTAAAAGCCTTCCAAAATCCCGAAGGTTCAATCGCCGCATCGGATGTCAACGCCGACGGTATCTCGCTTTCGGTGGCCGATCTGGTCTATCTTATCCGCGTCATCGTGGGCGACGCGACGCCATACGCCAAGCCGCTTCCTACCGGGAGTCTCGCCTTGACCCCCAGGATAGTTGACGGCGAAGTAGTGGTTGATTACGAGGCCTCGACGGCCGCCGGCGCCGCGCTCCTGGTGTTCTCGATCCAGGGTACCGTGGGGACGCCGGCCTTGGGCGATGGCGCAAACGGCATGGATATCGCCTATAGTGACGATGGGACCGAACTGCGAATTCTGGTATTCAACATCGGTACCCAGGCTATCTCCAGCGGCTCCCATACCCTGCTCCGCATCCCGATCGAGGGTTCAGCGACACTGACCGGTGCGGAGGCGGCCGACTACAACGGCGGGACCTTGACGACGTTGACACGGAGCCTGCCTGGGACTTTTGACCTGGCGCAGAACTATCCGAATCCGTTCAATCCGACCACGGCCATCGAGTTGTCGCTGGCTGAAGCTGGACCTTGGACCATATCCATATTCAACATCTCCGGCCAGAAGGTGAAGGAATTCTCCGGATATTCGGAAGCGGGTAAGCTTCGAATCATCTGGGACGCCACCGACGGCGACGGCAACCCGGTATCATCCGGCATTTACCTATACAAAGCCCAGGTTGACGGATTCGCGGCGACCAGGAAGATGATCCTCATGAAATAAATCTGTCTGAGTATGCGGCGGAGACGAAAGCCCCTCGGTCGAGGGGCTTTTCGTTATGGGCCGTGTTGCTCGGCTCGATTATCTCTCATCCCTTTTCGGGTGAGACGATGGCATAGACATGGCGCTCATAATTGCGCCGCAAGCCGAAATACATGCGCAGAGACGGCTGGCTGTATACGAAACCCTCGGCCAGCAGCAGGTCGACGAACGGCTGGTTCAGTTCTGGGACACCAACGACAATCATCTTGGATGCGAATCTATCCAGTACTTCCCGAAGCAGATCCTTGGCCCCGTCGCCGGAATCAGCGATCAACGGGCCCAGGGCAGCTACTTCCGGCGTACGGGGCCGGACGATCCCGTATCCCGCCGCGAATTCATCTCCAACGACAAATACCGATTCCCCGAATTCGGCGCCCAGGCGCAGGATGATATGTTCTCTCGAAAGGCCGGTCCGGCAGCGGTCATAGTCGGCGATAGCCTCAGTTGAAGAATTTTGGCGGACGGAGTTCCGAGCCGTCGTCGTTGGCCCTGGCCATCGCCGGAAACGAAGCGATAGGTATTTGTCATTGAATCCCAACCGGCGATAGAGCGACACGGCTGGTATTACGCCGTCAAGCTCAATGGTCCGAACAGTCATGTCCAGCAGATATCCCAAGGCGTGACGCATCAATTGCTCGCCTATCTTGCGCCCGCGCTGGCCTTCCCGGACAATCAGGCAACTGAGAAAGCCATAATCCCCCTGGGAAGTGGAGCAAATCATGCCCGCCCGCTCCCCATCATGGCGGGCAATGAAGCAGCCCTGCGGTTCAAACGTAGTGAGCCGCGCGAAATCAACGCGCTGATGCATCC
This sequence comes from uncultured Ignavibacteriales bacterium, assembly GCA_964585635.1. Classification (GTDB taxonomy): domain Bacteria; phylum Zixibacteria; class MSB-5A5; order GN15; family JAAZOE01; genus CAZPEV01. The sequence goes on along the minus strand of CAZPEV010000040.1, from coordinate 4,277 downwards.
AACCCTCATGATCGGACAATTCCACGGCAAAATCATAATCGTCCGGCTCCATCACCGATATCGTCAGCATCTGTACCTCCTGTACCCTTTAAACGCAGACGGCCGCGGGATGTTTCGGCCGGGATCACAACCGGCACATCCCCTTGATCGGGGAGGGAGACGATCGGGAACGAAGGCGGGGATTTTCGGCGGTTCCGCCCGCTTCGGCCAAATCAACCGCTTGCGTTCATCCTGAAATGTTATTACTTTGAATCCGACAGCGACGGCTATCTCTGACGAAAGGAGCGCTTCGTGAAATTGGACGATCTCAAGAAATACGCGCGCGATAAAAAAGCCGAATATATCGATCTGAAGTTCGTCAATCTTCCGGGAAACTGGCACCATATCACATTACCGATTGCGAATCTTGACCAGAAGCTGTTTGCCCATGGGGTTGGCGTGGATGGCTCGTCCCTGCCGGGCTATTCGTCGATCGAGCGCGGCGACATGATCGCCCTGCCGGATCGAAACACCGCCTGGATGGATCCCTTTTTCGAACGTCCGACGATATCGTTTATTTGCGACATATTCGACGTCGGCCGCGAAATCACACCCTATTCCCGCAATCCGCGTCGAGTGGCGGAAGACGCCGAAAAGTATCTTTCTAAGATTATTCCCGGCGCGGCGGCGGTCGTCGGCCCGGAATTTGAGTTCTATGTCTTCGACAAGGTCAACTTCTTTCAGGGACCTGACCGCGCCTTCTATTATATCGATTGTACCGAGGCGGAATGGAATGCCGCCCATGACGAGGAAAACCTGGGTTACAAGATTCCCTATAAGAGAGGGTACCACGTCGCCCCGCCGATGGATCGGGCCTATAACCTCCGCTCGACGATATCATCTATGCTGGCGGAGGTCGGGGTGCAGCTTAAATATCATCACCACGAGGTCGGCGGCGGGGGACAGCATGAGATCGAGGTGGCCTTTGCCCCTCTCTTGGAGATGGGCGACCGAAGCATGCTCGTCAAGTACTTTGTGAAGAACGAGTGCTTCCGATTGAATAAATCGGCGACCTTCATGCCCAAACCGCTGTTCAATGAACCCGGCTCGGGGATGCATGTTCACCAGTACCTGGCTGATTCCAGGGGCTCGCTTTTTTATGACAAGAAGGGCCATGCATTCTTCTCGAAGCTTGGTCTGCACTATATCGGCGGAGTGTTGAAGCATGTCGATTCGCTGCTGGCGTTTACCAACCCGTCGACCAATTCCTTCAAACGGTTGGTGCCGGGATTTGAGGCGCCGGTAGCCGGGACCTACTCCGTCGGCAATCGGACCGCCTGCATCCGGATTCCGGGGTATCTGCGCGATCCCAAAATGATGCGATTTGAATTCCGTCCCCCGGATGGCACCATGAACCCTTATCTGGGATATGCCGCCATGCTGATGGCGGGGCTGGACGGCATCAGGAACAAGATCGATCCGGGTCCGCCGCTGGATAAGAATCTCGATCATATGCATCCGGAGGAATTGGCCGGAATCCATCAATTGCCGACCTCGCTCAATAAGGCGCTGAATGCGCTGGAGGCCGACCATGAATATTTGCTGGCCGGCGGCGTCTTCACGGAAGACCTGGTGGAAAATTGGATTGCCCTCAAGCGGAAAGAGGTCGATCAAATCAGGATTAGACCGACGCCGTTTGAGTTCGAAATGTACTACAATAGCTAAGGCTTCCGGTCGGCGCATGCCGCCGGCTGTACGGAGGTGGGGAGGTGGCTGACAACCTGATAATGGCCGGCATTTTGACCGTCGTCCTCGCCATCGGGACGCCGTCAAGCTTGGCGGCCGAAGATTCACTGTCCGTCGGCCCCCGTTTTCATTGGGAAACCAGTATAGACGAGAACGGCTTCAAGGGCAGCCGGATTATCTACGGAGGGGAATTGCCGCTCTATAAAAGCTATGAGGGGAGACCGATCATCAAGCTCCCGCCGCCCGCCGCCATAAATCTGCCGCTCGGGAAGACCCTCGCCGATCGGCAGTCAATTCGCGAGTATTCCGGCCAATCGATCAATCTTTCCCAGTTGGCCGCCATTCTGTACGCTGCCGACGGGATCACCCATGCGCGTGGTGGGATCAATCTGCGCTCGGCACCATCGGGCGGTGCCCTTTATCCCATCGAAATCTATGTTCTGGCCCATGCCGTCAATTCGCTTCGGCCTGGGCTGTGTCATTTCCAAATCGCCGACAGCAGCCTGGTGCTGGTCAGAGAAGGCGATCTTCGCGAATCGATCGGCAAGGCGGCGCTCGATCAGACCTGCGTGGGAGGCTCCGCGGTCACGATTGTGCTGACGGCCCGCTTTGAGCGCTCGACCCGAAAGTACGGCGACCGCGGGTATCGGTATACCTATATGGAAGCCGGGGCAATCGGCCAGAACATTTCTCTGGCGGCGACCGCGCTGCAAATGGGAACGGTCGTGGCCGGAGCTTTCATCGATGACGCCGTCAACGAGGTCATCGGCATTGATGGCCGCCAAGAAGCGGCGCTTCTGATCATGCCGGTTGGTCACCCGTTGTCCGAATAAGGCTGTCGGAGGGGATGCGAATTAAATCGGATTACGCCCTGGCCAGTTGCTGCCATCCCACTCCTGACGACGCCATCATCGGCTATTACAGCCATGAGCGGTTCATCAAGGTACACAAGATCGGCTGTCCCAACCTGCACAAGGCCGAAGCCGACCGCCTAATCGCCCTGAATTGGCAGGAGGTGGTGGACCGGGAGGACGTTGCCCCGGATGAAGACTCCCATAGCCTCGATGAGCTTGATTTCAGGATATTACGGCATCATCGTGACCTGGGCGTGGATTACTCATTAATGGTCGCTTCTGTACTGCGAATTGATCCGGAAGAGGTTTTTCAGCGGCATGCCCGCCTGCGTGCCATGAACCTGCTGGAGCGGGTATCGCCGGCCATGATCCGATATCGACGCCATATTGTCAAAGGCAAATGGATTAAGCACCGGAATCACACCTACTATGATCTAACCGAAAAGGGTCGGAAGTACCTTGAGTTATACCTGGCTTCGTGAAGAACGTATTGCGGCCTACGGGCAACAGGTGGCCGGACCACCTCGAAATATGTAATTGATGACGTACACGGCATCACCGACGTTGACGGCGTGGTCGCAGTTGGCGTCGCCGGCCTGCAGCGGTTGGGGTGCCACGCCCCCCTTGAACACATAGTTCACGACAGAAACGGCATCACCGACGTCGACCATGGTGTCACCATTGGCGTCGCCGCAGATGTAGGTTGATTTGAAACGGACGACGGCGTGCTTTTCGGCGGCGCTTCCGGTCGCGTCGCTGACCCTGGCCGTGAAACCGATATCTGAGGCCGCGGCGACAACACCGGACAGAATCCCATCGACAGACAGAGCCAGGCCGGTTCCGATCAGGCTGCCGTTTTTATCCGACCAGCTTCGGCCGCCGGTTCCCCCGGAGGCCGATAGCGGCTGCGAATACGGCTGGCCGACGATGCCGTCCGGCAGCGAATCCGTATCTATCACCAGCGCCGGGTTTATCGCAAACGAAAACTGCATCTGATCGACCCGCCCGGGGGCATCAACAATCTGGGCGGTAAATGATATCTGACGGGCAGAGGGCACCGTGCCCAATACCATCCCGGTTGCCGATAGCGTCAATCCGGTTCCGATCAGGCCGCCGCCGGCATCGGTCCAGGCCGGATCACCGATGCCTCCTGAGGCGGCCAGCTGATATGAATACAGATGCCCGGCGGTCCAATCGGGAAGGGAAGTCGTCGTAATCGATGGTCCGGGGGATAATGGTGGGAAAATGATCTGGTCCACCCAGGCGCAATCCGAGCCGCGCGACAGCGAACCATCCTTGCCATACGTCCAGGTGAATAGGTGCGGCCCGGCCGATACGGGATAGGCTGCAACGGACCAGGCGCCTTCACCTGACCATGTTTCTTGCACTGCACCGTCGATTGAAAAGGAGAGAGCATCGTATCCATTTTCTGAAGATACCCGGTGCATGAAAGAAATACTGCCTGGCGCGACGACGTCGAGGGACACCGCCATGAGTGATGCCTGATTGTCGGTGACAGGGCCTGACCTGGCGGCATAAACCCCGTCATAGGGCTCGGCGGCGGTGATTGTCCAGGGTTGGCTTCCCGACGATTGCCACGGCAGCCGCGTGAAGTCGCCCGTTTCGAAATCCTCCACAATCTGTCCCACGACATAATCAAAGTCCAGTGTGTCGACATAGCCGCCGTCGGCCATTACC
>CAZPEV010000039.1:10856-22028 GCA_964585635.1 uncultured Ignavibacteriales bacterium | reverse complement strand
ATCGATCCTCGTCACAACTATCATTTTATCCATAACTTTCTGGGGATACCCCTCGAAATCTCCCGCATTCTTTTAGGCCTGGGGATATCGTATGTCGACAATTTCCCCGAGCCGTTTTCGCACCACCTCGAAATCGTGGAAATGCCGGGGTATATCGAACGGGAGAAGATCGTCATCACCAAGCGGCATATATTGCCCAAGCTGTACCGCCGTTATGGTTTGTCCCGCACGGAGTTGAAGTTTTCCGATCGCGCCCTGACGCGGATCATCCGGCAGTATACCATGGAAGCGGGTCTGATCAGTCTGCAGCAGCAGTTGGAAAAGATATTTCGCAAGGCCACCCGCCGGAAGGCATCGGCCGAAGAATGCAAGATCGCTCTGACCGAGGCCAACGTCGACCAGTTCCTGGGCGCCCGCCAATTTATTCCTGAAAAGGCGACGGCCCAGCCGGAGATCGGCGTGGCAACGGGCGTGGCCTGGACCGGGGCCGGCGGTGACTTGATGTTGATCGAGGGTTTGAAGATGCGCGGCACCGGTCAGGTGATTTCTACCGGATCGCTGGGCGAGATCATGAAAGAATCGATTCAGGCGGCGCACAGCTTTGTCCGAGCTCGGGCCGACATGTTGGGGATCGATCATAACGATTTTGTGAATTTTGACATTCATATTCATTTTCCCCAGGGGGCGATTCCCAAAGATGGTCCCTCGGCCGGCGTCACGGTTTGCCTGGTTATCGCCTCGGTTATGGCCGAGCGGCCGATTCGGAATGATATCGCCATGACCGGCGAGGTGACGCTGCGGGGCAAGATTCTGTCGGTGGGCGGTATCAAGGAGAAGGTGTCGGCGGCCTATCGTGCCGGCATTCATACCATTATTCTGCCCAAGGAGAATGAGAAGGACCTCAAGATCCTTCCGCGGGAGATCGTGCGTAAGACGACCTTCATCTTCGTGGAGACGGTGGACGAATTGTTCGAGCATGCTCTGCTGGAGTTCACGCCGTCGGCCTATACCCTGGAAAAGCTCTTTAATGAGGAGATCGAGAAGGCCAAGCGGCGCCACAAGCGGCGCGGGACGAGCCACCGGTCGCGCCGCTCGGGGGGGCGATCTCGGACGCGGTCAACCTCTTGAGAACGACGAAAAAGCGGTTGACAAGCACCACCGTATGGAGTAAAATACAGCATATTATAGTTTGTCAGGATAACATCCCGGAGGAGAGCATGCGTAGTGTTTTCATCGGACTCAGTCTGATTTGTCTTGTTCTTAGTGTCGCTATTAGCGCGGCGAACGATGATAACGCCCCGGACACGCTGGCGATCGGCAATGGCGCGGCCGTCAAGGGGGGACAGGTGGCGGTGCCCATCCATTTCTTCAATGACCAGGACCTGGCCGCGCTGACGATTCCGCTCAGTGTGACTGGGGACGGCGCCCGGATTGATTCGGTATCATTTGTCGGCAGCCGGGTGGCGTATATCAGCACCAAGCCGATTACGGTCGACAAGGGCCGCAAGAAAGTCGTCTTCGGCGCTATCTGCATGACGGAGGACTATATTGCGCCGGGTCGGGGGCTGATGGCCACGATCTACCTGACCGTCGCGGATACGGCCAAGGCCGACAAGATTACGATCGATACGACCACTATCCACCCCGCTTCGCTGTTGTTTACCAAGTCCAATTCGTCGTCATTTATTCCCAAGACGATACCCGGACTGGTGACGGTGACCGCGGCGGCAAAGAAGGACGTGAAGAAAAACTAGCTCTTATCCGCAGGCGGGTATCCGCCTGCGGATAATTCCGCTTGACAACCAGCAGGCGCCCCCCTATTTTTATTCATAGGCAACATGTAAAGGCGGATGTTCTTCCCGCGTCTTCTGACATTAACGTTTGCTTTGCATATAACGGCTTATCCATCGGACAGGAGGTTGTCAATGTCGAACAGGATGTTTGCTGTCCTTGCGGTGTTGATCGGCATGGCCGGGATGGCTGCCGGTCAGGGGACTGATCCCGGGGTGCGCGACACCGTGTACGTCGGCGCGGTATCCACCAATGCCGGGCAGAAGGCGATCGTTCCCGTAAGTCTTTTCAATGATGAGGACCTGGGCGCCATCACGATCCCGCTGCGCTGGAGTTCCCCCGCGATTTCACTCGATTCGGTATCTTTTGTCGGGACCCGAATCAGTTATGTCAACGTCAAGCCGATCACGATCGACAATGGTAATCAGAGGGTGGTCTTCGGCGCCATCATTTTTACAGAAGCCTTTTTGGGATCAGGCAATGGTGTGGTTGCCAAGCTCCATTTTAACATCCCGCCCGGTACCCCGGATCAGTTTGTCTCTATAGACAGCACGACCATTGATCCGGCCGGATTGCTTCTGACCAAGTCGGACGCCTCGAGTTTTGTGCCGGAATTCAAGAAAGCGAGGATAACCATCGGCAATCCCCCCGATCCGGGGCACATCACCCTCTCGGCCGATTCATTGGCCTTTGAAGGTCAGTTGGGGTTTCCCGATCCGCTGAACCAGACTTTGTCCATTACCAATACGGGCGGGGGAACCATGGTCTGGACTGCGTCCAGAGCCTCGACGTGGTTGTCGATCAGCCCGTCGAGCGGCACAGCCCCCTCGGTAACGTCCATTCACGCGGCATCATCGACGCTGCCGGAGGGTGTCTATTATGATACGATCGTCGTTTCGGCGGCGACGGCCGACAACACGCCTCGGCGGTTGCCGGTGAAATTGCGCGTGGTTCGCGCGGCGCCGACGATCAGATTCGGCCCCTCGCAATTCGCCATTTCCGGGGTCCAGGGGGGAGCCAATCCCCCGGATCGGAAGCTGGCCATATGGACGGATATCCCCGGCAGCCTGTTAAACTGGACGGTCACCCGTTCTTCATCCTGGCTGACATTGACGCCGACCTCCGGGACTCCGCCCGATTCGGTGACCCTGCAGGTCGACATTACCGGTTTGTCGTTTGGGATATATTACGATACCATTGTCATCGCCGATCCGACGGCGGTCAACAATCCGCAGAAGGTTCCGGTGACGCTGCAGATCGTGTCGAATCTGCCGGTTATTGCCGCCACACCCAATCCGCTGCATGTCATCGTCCAATCCGGCGTCAATGCGGCCGACCGGAATGTGACGATCTTCAACGCCGGGGAAGGAAGCATGACCTTCACGGCGACGGAAAACAGCAGCCGCATAACCGGTATTAATCCCTCATCCGGATCGGCGCCGCAGAACATTACCCTGTCGTTTAAGACCCTGCCCGTCAGCGACGGCGACTATTGGGACACCGTGGTCGTCACCTCGCCGGAGGCGATCAACTCGCCGTACTATCTTGTGGTCCATTTCCATATCTCTGTGAATCCGGCCAAGTTCCTGATTACCCCGGCGTCGTTTGCCTTCAACTATTACGAATGCTGGCAAGGACCGGATCCCACCCTCCAGATTAAGAACGTTCAGATTCTCAACCTTGGCTCCGACGTTTTGCCGTGGGGGTTGTCATTCACCGCTCCCTGGCTGGTAGCCTCCACCGATACCGGGTATGCTCCGACATTGGTGACGTTTAGCCTGAAAGCCGATGGTCTTCCGGTGGGGACATATTATGACACCGTCGTAGTCCATTCCGATCTGGCCATCAACACTCCCCGACGGGTTCCGGTGGTGCTGAACGTGGTTCCCGGGAGTCTGCCTCCTGAGCTGCTGGTGAACGGCATGAAGACCGCGATACCGGCTCAGGAAGTATTCGGCATGACCATAGATAAGATCGCCGCCGTCTGCGAAGTCATGAACGCCTATCCCGGCTGCATGAATTACGGGATACAGGAAAGCATCCCTTGGCTGAGGTTCCTGGATACGGCCGGAGCGGCCCCGGCTATACCACGGGCGACCGTCGAAGTCGGCAGCTACACGTACGGCAAATATTACGACACGCTTTTGGTCACTTCCCCGACGGCTACCAATTCCCCGGTCAAGGTGGGGGTTGAATTGATCGTTTGGCGGATGCACGGCGACGCCAACTGGGACAATAAGATCAATATCGGCGATGCCGTTCATATCGTCAATTGGCTCTTTAAGGGCGGTCCCCCTCCGTATCCGGAGCTCTTTGTCGGCGACTGCAATTGCGATTGGTTAGTCAACATCGGCGATGCCATCTATATCGTGAATTACCTGTTCAAGGGCGGCGACGCTCCCTGTGGCAACCCCTGAGAAAGGGACCTGCCGATAATTCAAAAGGCTACCCACGCCAGTGGGCGGCCTTTTTTTAAATGGGCGGCGGGCTTTGTCTCTGTTTTCGGCGATCCGGGAGATAGCTCGGAGTCGTTCTTTCGGGCAGTGGCTTTCCATTCGTCAGCGGCAGATGGTTTTTGGGCCTTACCGAGTCCGATTCTCCGGGCGATCGGGCTTGACAAATGAGCGGAAGAGGGTATCTTAAGTAGTGACTGACCCATATCGCCTCACCTTGCCGCCTCAGAACATGTCTTGAGATATCGGCCCCAGCGGCCGAAAGAAAGAAATGGATCCCGAAAGGATAGCCGAAGGAGGATGACTGTGAAAAGCAGTCTGGTCTATATCGTGCTGGCGTTTTCGCTTATGAATGGTGCGGCCGGTGTTTTTGCCCAGAACCAGGCGCCGCTTCTAGAGCCGGCGTCAAGCGGGTACACGCCCAAGGAAATCCATCAGATCATGTGGGAGAGCCTTAAACCCCGCCTGGAATTGCAGCAACAGATGTCGCGGATAATGGCCGCCAAGGCCGGCACCAACTGGCGTGAGTATGACGTCGGCTACTACAATATCGATTTGCGGATCGACCACGTGGCCAGAGTCATTTATGGCCGGGTGGCAGTCTACGGCACCATCCGGACGACTTCGCTCGACAGCATCGTGCTTGATCTTCTGGGGGCGCTGACGGTGGATTCGGTCTATAACGCGTCCGGCCGGTTGTCGGTCACCCATCAGAATGATCTTATTGCCGTCGGTCTCGAGAAGGCGTATCTCCAGGATGAGCCGTTCGCGTTTACGGTGGTTTACCATGGGACGCCGAGCGGGTCATCGAGCTTTTTGGGATTCAATTTCACGACCCGGAACGGTCTGCCGCTGATTACCACGCTGTCGGAGCCGTACGGCGCCCGTAGTTGGTGGCCCTGCAATGACATCCCCATCGACAAGGCCGATTCGGTCGATATGATCGCGACCGTCGATACCTCGCTGAGGGTGTCATCCAACGGCGTTATGGTGTCCGACGTCACCAACGGTGACGGCACCCACACGGTGCACTGGAAGGAGCGGTATCCGATCGCGACCTACCTGGTCAGTCTGGGGATTCACCCCTATGCCGTCTGGGGGGATTGGTACCATTATGGCCCGACCGATTCCATGCCCCTCCAGTATTTCGTGTACCCCGACCACGATAGTTATTCGCGGCCGTACTTTGCGGTCATTCCCAACATGATTCGGATTCTGGCGGAGCGATACGGGGAGTACCCCTTCATAGACGAGAAGTACGGTTGTACCCATTTCAATTGGGGCGGCGCCATGGAGCATCAGACCAATACCTCGACCACGGCGACCTCGTTCGGCTATGATCCCTCGGTCATCGTTCACGAACTAAGCCATCAGTGGTGGGGCGATATGGTCACGTGCGGCGATTGGCATCACATCTGGATCAATGAGGGCTTTGCCACCTTTTCGGAGGGGGTCTACTTCGAGGGACTCAACGGGTCGACCTACTACCATAGCTATATGAACAGCTTTGAATACACCGCAGGGGGACGGATCTATATTGATGACACCACCAGCATCGGGGCTATCTTCGGCTCGATTGTCTACGACAAGGGGGGATGGGTGCTGCATATGCTTCGCCACGTCGTCGGCGATGACACGTTTTTCCAGGCGATGCGCGACTTCCGCGATCAGTATCTCTGGTCGAACGCTACCACGGAAAATTTCCGGGACGTGGTCGAGGCCGCGTCCGGAATGGAGCTGGACTGGTTTTTCCAGGAATGGATATACGGCACCGACCGGCCCAATTATCGTTACTCATACCTGACGGAGGCCGATCCCTCCGGCGGCTGGAACACCTATATCCATATCCGGCAGATTCAGGATACCAGCATTCAGACCTTTACCATGCCGATTGACATTCAAATCAACGCCGCCGCCGGCAACAGTACCGGCGTCGTCTGCGACAGCCGCCGGAAGCAGAATTTCATCCTGCATTCCGTCAACCAGCCGACCAGTGTCAGCCTCGATCCGCTGCGATGGATATCCCGCCAAGTGTCGGCGGAGGCGTATTCATTTCATGTGGTGACCGATAGCCTCTCCGGCGGCACCCAGTTCGAGCCCTACGGGGACACCGTCGTCGTCAAGGGAGGCTCCAAAAACTATCTCTGGCGGATAGTGGCGGGGGCATTGCCGGAGGGGATAGTCCTTGATTCCCTAAGCGGCATATTGAGCGGGCGACTGATGAGCGGCGGGACCTTTTCGCTGACGGTTCAGGCCCTCGACCGGGTTTATCCCGCGAATAAGGATTCGCTGACATATGTCCTGAACATAGTATCCGTGCCGCCGCTTTCCGGCGACGCCAATAAGGACGGTTCGGTCAACATCGGTGACGCCGTCTATATCGTCAACTATGTGTTCAAGGGCGGGCCGATGCCGGTCATTCCGGAGTGGGGGGATGCCAACGCCGATTGTGCCGTCAACGTGGGGGACGCGGTGTATATCATCAATTACCTGTTCAAGGGAGGCCCGGCACCGATTGTCGGCTGCGCCCGATGATTTCGCTGGCATGACCCAAAGCTCCGGTCGCAGACCGGGGCTTTTTTATTGAGGCCGCCGTCCTTTTAGTTGACAATGGCAGCCGCGGAGGGATATATTTTGCGATCAGATGGTTGCGAGACCAGCAGCCGCGGTTACTGCCACAGCGATTCGGACCAGCAGGCATAGATGTTTGTGAAGACGTATTATCTGCATAGTTACGGATGCCAGATGAACCTGGCCGATTCGGGCATTCTGGCGGCGGCGATGGAGGGGGCCGGATACCGGCCGGTGGCCGATCCGGCCAAGGCTGGTGTTATCATCCTGAATACTTGTTCCGTGAGAGAGCGAGCCGAGACGCGCGCCATCGGGCGCCTGCGCGAGCTGGCGGGATTGAAGACAAACGGCGATAGCTGCCTTTGTGCCGTCGGGTGCATGGCGCAGCGCCTGGGAGACCGGCTGATTGACCTGGTTCCCGAACTTGATTTTGTCCTTGGGACGGAACGCCTGTTTGACCTGCCCCGGTTGCTGGCATCGCGAAATGGTTCGCCGACGGTCGACACGGTCATGGGTGGCGATTCCACTTGGGCTGAGCTGGCGCCCGTTCCCGACAATCCCTATACGGCCGGCGTGACGATTACCAGAGGATGCGACAACTATTGCGCCTATTGTATCGTGCCGTATGTGCGCGGCCCGGAGCGGCACCGAGCTCCGGAGGCGATTATTGACGACATCAGGCGCCTGGCCGGTGGTGGTCTTCTGGAAGTGACGCTGGTGGGGCAGAACGTCAATTCGTACATCCATGGGGAAATCCGTTTTCCCGATTTGATCCGACGCGTGGCCCGCGACACCGATATCCGGCGGATTCGGTTCATCACTTCGCACCCCAAGGACTTGTCGGACGATCTGATCGCTCTTCTGGCGGAGGAGCCGAAGCTTATGGGACACGTCCACCTGCCGCTGCAGAGCGGAGCGGATCGAATTCTGGCGTCCATGTTCCGGGGATATGATTACGACCGTTATCGAGAGCGCGTTGGCAGTTTGCGCCGCGCCCGGCCCGACGTTGCCGTGACCACCGACCTGATGGTCGGGTTTCCGGGCGAGACCGACACCGAGTATCAACTGACCCTCGCGGCCGTCCGCGAGATCGCCTTCGACGCCGCCTTCATGTTCCGCTATTCGGTGCGGGAGGGGACCTGGGCGGCCGATCATCTGACTGATGATGTCCCCGAACTGGTCAAGCTGGAGCGGTTGACGGCCCTGATAGGCCTGCAAAAGGAAGTGGCGTATCGGGTCAATCAGCGCGAGATCGGCCGGACGCGGTCGGTGCTGATCGACGGCGTCAGTCGCCGTGAGGCCGCGGTCCTGAAAGGGAAGACGGAAGGAAACAAGACGATTCTGCTTCGCGGCGGCGCCGACCTTCTGGGCCGGATCGTACCGGTGCGGGTGACCGCCGCCGACAGTTGGACGCTTCATGGGGAGCCGGCGGCATGAACGTGGAACTGGCCGGATCATTCCTTTATTTTGTTTTCTCGGTCGTCGCCCTCCTGTTCAGTCTGGCCAAATCATCGAGCGTCGATCGGGACAGCTTTCCCAATCGCGGGCGTTTTTTCTCCGGGCTGATCATTTGGGTCGTCGCCTCTATCCTGGCGATCTTCATGAGTTTTCCGGGGTACAGCCTGTGGTTCGTCCCGGCGATTTACCCCGTCTTCAAAATTGTCTTTGTCGGTCTCTTTCTGACCGGATTCTTTATGCTGCTGACCACGGTCGTGGCGTTTCCGCACCGCCTTTATGACTTTCGACGTGAAGTTACCGGAACGTCGGACCGGGTGGCCCTGATCGAGAATATCCGGCAAATAACCGGCCAGCCATATCCGATCACGGAATTGTTTGCACTGGTGCTAAAAGAGCTGGCGTCGTTTCTGACCCTGAAGAAGGGGGCGGTATTTCTGATTAATCCTTCCCGGCGGGAGATGTACTTGGTGGCGCAGATCGGCTTGAGCAGGGAAGAATTGAGCCGTCTGGAACGTTTTGCGATCGGGCCGGACATGGTTTCGCGGGCGGCCATGGATCAGGCACCGCTCGTATCCGGCGATATGGCCTCCGCCGATTCTGCCAGCCGCAAGTTGCTGCTGGCGGGAAAAGAAGAGACGCAGTCGGCGGCGGCATTGCCGCTCGTGGCCCGCGATCGCTCGCTGGGCGCCCTGGTGGCGTTGTCGGATAAACCGTATTGCTTCGACAAACAGGATCGACTGCTGCTGATGGCCGCCGCGGAGTCATTGGCGGGGCTGGTGGAAATGAACCGGTTGGCCCGGGAAAATCAGAAGCTGGCCCAGTCCGCGGAGAATGCCGGAGTGCGGCTCAATGGGCTGCGGGAGATCGTGGCGCTCCTGGTGCGGACCGACGATCAATCTGAAATCTTGACCTCGATCTGTCGCTTTCTAACGGAACGATCGGGCGCGGCCGGATGCCGCCTGATTCGTCTGGCCGGAGGGGAGGTGGAAGAGCTGGCGCGATCTCTAACCATCTCCGACGCCTCGGATCAAGGCGAGTCCTATCGCCTAGCCGTGGTTGACGCCATCAGGCGGCGAAAGATGGTTGTCCTCAACCAGGAGGCGAGAGGGGCCGGGGGCGCTTCCTTTGTGACCCGCTCCACGCTTCTCTGCCCGATCGCGGTCGCGGTTCCGGGCGAGTATGCCTTTTTGGTTGAGGCTCCGGGGCAGGGCCTTAATCTGACCGAGTCGTTCATGGCCGATATCGAGGCCGCGGCTCATCTGGCGGCAACCGGACTGAATGTCGCGGCTCTGCGGGAATCCGATGAACTGAATCAGATTTCGACGAGGTCGCTTCTCAATATCCTTCGCCTGAGCGGTGATTCCCCCAATCTGATTATCCGGCAATTTATCGACGAGATCGGCCGGATATTGCGGCCCACGACGGCGGCCCTGATCTATGTCAAGGACCAGCGGAGCGGATATCGTATCCTTGATGGCTGCCATATCGACGGGGCGGGCTTGGTGGACGGCAGCTTTGCTCCGGGCGAGGGACCGGTCGGCAAAGCGGCCACGACGGGTGAGATCGGGGAATTTGCCGGTCGGGACAAGGTGGACGAGGCCTGGCGCGAGCTGGAACCGGTCAATCATGATTTCTTCAACCGTCTTTTCGCCGAGAAGGGAAGCCCGGCGTATCAACTGACCGTGCCGATTCGAGCGCTGGACGAGGTCGTCGCGGTGCTGGCGCTTTTCAGTCACGAATCGGCGTCGTCGGCCACCCGCCGGGAAAAGGGGGTCATGCTGGTGGCAGCCCAGTTGCTATCCATTAAGCTGTCACTGACGCGGCGCATCGATCAGCCGACAGTCCTGCCGGCTCTGGGCGCTATAGGACAGGCCGGGCATGTCTTAAACGGCATCAACAACGACCTGGCGATGATTCTGGGTCGGGCGCAGCTCATGTCGGGACAGCCGGAGAATCCCGGGCCGACGCGATACGCTTCGGATGAGATCATCCACGCCGCCGAATCGGCGGCCGAGGCCGTCAAGAAATTGCAGGAGAATCTGAAACCATCCCTGGCGACCCCCGCCCCGACCGGCGCCCGCAGCTTGTCGGAGATGCTGAACACCTATTTCGACCGTCGCCGCGTGACCGGCAACCTCTATATGTTCGACGATAATCGTCCCGTTATTTTGCAGGCGGAGGCCCGGGAAACGGCGCCTTTTATCTCTCCCGACCCGGGGCTGTATCCCGTTCTCGAAACCGTGCTGAAGAAATTCGTCGCGCTGCTTCAAGAAGGAGAGGAAGTCCTTTGCCGGACGGAGCAGTTGCAGGGGGCATTTTACGTCAGCCTGGTCCGGGGATCACGCGACCGGCATCGGCAATTCAGTCCGGCCGATCATGATTTCGGCGACCCGGACGTTTTTCCTCCTGATCTGGCCGGCGAAAACGGCCCGGCGACGCTGATCCGCAACAAGGTGATGGTCTCCTTTGACCGTTTTGGGCGCCGGCCGACTTACCTCTCGTTCAAATTCGACTATCCCCTGTTGGCCGCCGGCGCCGCCGCCAAGTCGGCTCCGGCCGTCTCGGGTATGAGAATCCTGGCCATCGACGACCAGCAGATGATCCTTGACCTTCTGGTCAGCATCTGCGGTTCGTTGGGGCTGACGGTGACGACGGCCCGGGATCCAGGCCTGGGGATGGAGTTGTTTCGCCGGGACAAATTCGACCTGGTCATGGTCGATCTGGTCATGGGTGCCGCCTCAGGCTGGGATGTTGCCAAGGAGATCAAGCGCCATTCGCCTGAAACGACCGTCATCATGATGACCGGCTGCGGGATAGACCTGGATTCAGTCGAGGCCGCCGGCGGAGCAGTCGATTTTAACCTGGCCAAGCCATTCAAAATTGAGCAATTAACCGAAAT
>CAZPEV010000039.1:0-10846 GCA_964585635.1 uncultured Ignavibacteriales bacterium | reverse complement strand
GCTCAGGCTGAAGCAACCCTCTTCTTGATCCCCGCCTAAAATCATCCGCCGTTCTGCCGATATTAGTAGAAAATACGGCGTCAATCTTGCCACTCCTGGCCCAGGACGGTCATGAAAGAGTTGAAGTATATCGAACGAATCAGGCGGGAAGATTCTCTGCTGTCTCTTCCCCAGAGCTTGTCCCGAATATTGAACATGGTCGGCAGCGAAGATTTTTCGGTGAACGACCTAAGCAAGATAATTCTGAGCGACCCCGGTCTGACCAGCAAGATTCTTAAGATGGCCAATTCGGCCTTTTATCGGCAGCGCTCGCAGATTGCCACCGTTCATCAGGCGGTCATGATTCTGGGCATCATGCAGGTGAAATGCCTGACGCTGTCAGCGTCCGTGTTTCAGGCCAAGATATTGGAAAGCAAATACGACATCGACGTCAAAGAATTGTTTAGCCATTTTATATCGGTGGCGCTGGGCTGCAAGATGCTGGCCCAGGCGGCCGGGTTCGAATCGAGCGAGGAGGCCTTCATTGCGGGTCTTCTGCATGATATCGGCCAGGTCTATTTCATCCATCATTTTCCGGCCGATTACAATGAGGTCATCAAGCGGATCGATCAATTCCCGAACCTGATTGAGGCGGAGCGGAGTATTCTCGGCGTCGACCACGCCGTAATTGGGCGGATGCTGGCGGAGAAATGGAATCTTCCGGTGGCTCTCTGCGACGCCATCGCCTTGCATCATGATCTTCCGGAGCGGATCGGCAACGTGGAGGTCGCGCATATTGTCCAGCTCTCGGAGTTGATTAACAAACCGGGCCTGGACGATCGCTCCCGCGATATGGAACAGCGGCTGACCGCGATCGGCCGCTTGGCGCAGGAGATGCGCATCGACCGGCAGACCATCGATGAGATTTCCTATTCGCTCTTGACCGAAACGATTGCCACGGCCGAATACATGGGCATCGACATCGGGGATCCGATCGAGGTTCTGGGGCGGGCCAATAAAGAGCTGTTCAATTCCTTCGTGACCATCGAAAACCTCTTCCGGGAACGGCAGGAATTGTCCCGCCGCATTCTCGATGAGGAACGGCGCATCGCGGTCATGGAGACCAAGAACGTGGCCATTGCCACGTTGTCGCACTATATCAACAATGCCGCCATGGCGATTTCCGGCCGGGCGCAGCTGATCTCGATGCTGGTCACCAACGGCGCCATCGTCGACGAGGAGAAGCGTCTGGACAGCATCTTGGAGATCATCGAAAAATCGATCAAGAAAATTATGGCCGTCCTGATGGAAATGCGTGACCTGACCAACCTCGATGAAATGGAGAAATACTCCGATTCGAAGGCGATCAAGATAGACGATCGGGTCGAAGAGCGGATGAGCCGGATGGAAGAGGGTATCGGGCTGGACGTCACCCGGCGGCCGGTGCCGACCAGATAGATAATCATTGCCTTCCCGCATTTTCCCTCCTATTTTAAGGCGAACCTTCGGAGGATGAATGCTTCGCTTCCTAACGACCGGCGAGTCACACGGGCCGGCCGTGATCGGCCTGGTGGAATCGTTTCCCGCCGGATTCAAGATTTCCCTTGATGGCATCAACCACCAGTTGGCCCGTCGACAGCAGGGCTTCGGCCGGGGAGGGCGGATGCGGATCGAACGGGATACGGCCGTGATCCTGTCGGGCCTGCGCCACGGCCGGACGCTGGGATCGCCCATCGCCTGTCTAGTCGCCAATCGGGATTGGCCGAACTGGAAGAAGATCATGGACCCGACCAAACCGCCCGCGAAGAAGATGTCGGATCGGGAGCGACGCCTGATGTACGAGACCGTCATCCCGCGGCCGGGACACGCCGATCTGGCCGGGGCGATCAAATACGATACCCACGATCTGCGCAACGTGTTGGAGCGGGCCTCGGCGCGGGAGACGGCGGCCCGGGTGGCCTGCGGGGCGATGGCGCGGCAGTTGCTGGAGCATTTCGCAATCCGAATTGCCTCTCATGTTGTGGCCATAGGGACCGCCCATCGGCGCCACACCAGGGTTGACTTTGATGAAATCATGGAACGTGCGGACGATTCACCGGTCAGGTGTATCGACCCGGCGGTTGCCGACCGGATGGTCGAGCAGATCAAACAGGCGAGGCGGGCCAAGGATACCCTCGGGGGGATTTTCGAGGTACGCGTCATCAATCTGCCGGTTGGACTGGGAAGCAATGCGCAATGGTCCACGCGCCTGGACGGCGCCCTGGCTGCGGCCCTGATGTCGATTCCCTCGGTCAAGGGAGTGGAGATTGGAGAGGGATTCGCCGGCAGCCGCAAGCGCGGCTCTCGCGTTCATGACCAGATCTATTACGTTCCCGGCGGTGCCCAGCAACCGACCAAAGGATTTGTTCGCCGCACCAACATGGCCGGCGGGCTTGAGGGAGGCATGACCAACGGCGCCGAGTTAATCGTTCGGGCCGCCTGCAAACCGATAGCCACGTTGCGGCAGCCGTTGTCAGCGGTTGATCTGCGTACGAAGCAGCCTCGTCCGGCGATCGTCGAGCGCTCCGACACTTGTGTCGTCCCCGCCGCCGCGGTGGTGGGGGAGGCGATGGTGGCGATGGCGCTGGCCTCGGCCTTCAGCGACAAATTCGGCGGTGATTCGCGGGCGGAGATGGAGGCGAATTTCGACGCTTATCTCAGGCGTCCGTTCTAACTATCGGCCGCGTCGGCGCCCGATCTTCCCGCCCCAGGCATTTTGCCCGGAATCATGGTTGACGAGCCGCCGCCTGAGATGGTATACTTCATCGTACGTGAACATCAAACATGGGAGCGATTGATGAAATTATCCTGTAGGGCGTCATCATTCCTCGACATCACCGACGGTGCGGCGGTGTTGTTTTGCCACCACAGCTCACAGATTGAGGATGAGCTTCTGGAGAAGATTGATATCCTGTCGGGCGGCGCCGTCAGAGAGATGTTCGCGTCGGGCGAATTCGACGGGTCGGCCGGCGGCGAAGTGGTGCTGCATCGGATACCGGAGACGGCTGCGGGGCGAATAATCCTGGCCGGGGTGGGGACGCGTGAGGCCGCCGACGCCGACGCTCTCCGCAGGGCGGCCGGACGGATCGGAAAGCTGGCGTTGAGCCAAAAGCTGAAATCGGTGGCGCTGTACTTTGACGGCGCCAAAACCGATGAGAGCGTGCAGGCACTGGCCGAAGGATTCATATTGGGCGGCTATCGCTACCTGGACTACAAGACGGAAGACGGCAAGGATGACGGGGTTCATGCCTTGACGTTGGTGGTGCCGCATCGCGGGCGGTTGCCCCAGGCCGAACGGGGAATGACGCGGGCGAAGGCGACCACCGGAGCGGTCATATCGTCGCGCAATCTCAGCAACATGCCGGGAAACGATCTCTACCCCGAAGCCTTTGCCAAGCATATTCAGAAGCTGGCCAAGGTCAACGGCGTCGATTGCCGGGTGCTGGGGCCGGCCGAGATCAAGAAGGAAAAGATGGGCTGCCTCGAAGGAGTCGGGCAGGGTTCGGTGCATCCGCCGCGGTTTGTCGTCCTGAAATACACGGGTAAGGGATCCGGTCAGCCGGTGGTGCTGGTCGGCAAGGGGATCACCTTTGATTCCGGCGGGATTTCGATCAAACCGGCCCAAGATATGTGGGAGATGAAAGGGGATATGACCGGTGCCGCCATCGTCGTTTCAGTTATGATGGCGGCGGCGCAATTGAAAGCCAAGGTGAATCTTGTTGCTCTGGTTCCGCTGGCCGAGAATATGCCGTCGGGCGATGCCATTCGACCGGGCGATGTGCTGACCTCCCGGCGGGGATTGACGGTGGAGATAATCAGCACGGACGCCGAGGGGCGACTGATACTGGCCGATGCGCTCGACTACGCCGACACTTTCAAGCCGCAGGCGGTGATCGATATTGCCACCCTGACCGGGGCGGCCCTGTACATCCTGGGATATAGCGGCGCGCCGTTCGTTGGGGTCAATCCGAAGCTGAATGATCAGTTGCGATCTTCAGCGATCCGAACGGGGGAGAAGATCTGGGAGATGCCGCTGTGGCCGGAATACGCCGAACTGATCAAATCATCGATTGCCGACCTGAAAAACTCCGGCGGCCGTCCGGCCGGAACGTTGACGGCGGCCTCATTCCTGCGGCGGTTCACCAAGGATTGGCCTTGGGCGCACGTCGATATTGCCTATTGTGATTTGGAGCCGAACGGGTTGCCGTACATACCGAAAGGCCCGACCGGCTTTGGGGTCCGACTGCTGCTCGAATTAATTTTAAACTGGAAGAAAGAGTCGTAATCTATTGTTTGGCAGAAACATAAAAAGCCCGCCATCGGCGGGCTTTTTTGTTGGGAATCTATGACACAATCACTTTGACCAAGCCGGATTGCTGAACCTTCCGGTCCCGGTCAGCGCCGTCAGGTTTTCGCCGTTGATATCGATGGTATAGATGGTCCCATCCGAGATGGCGAACACGATCCATTTCGAATCGGGGGACCAGCCCACCGGCGCGGCCGAAATCTGTGCCGTCGCGGGTGGGGCATAGATCAACCGTTTACCGGTCAGGTCGGGATGGATGATAAATACTCCCTGATTCCGCATGTCATTGCTGACGAACGCCAGCCACTGGCCGTCGGGCGACCAGGATGGGGCGTACCCCTCCTTAAGGCCGGGGGAGGGTTTTCTCATCTCCGGCTCGGCGGCCATGAAGTCGGCCAGATTCATAATCTTGATGCCGAAGTTCTGAAAGGCGTACCGTTCCGGATCGGTACTGTAGTTGATCACAAAGGCGATTTTTTGACCGTCGCGGGACACGGTGGGGAGCAGCATCGACATATTCAGACGTTGCCAATCTTTGCGCAGGTATTCGGAATTGGCGCCGTTGGCGTCGACGACGGTGATCTGATTGGAGGGAACGAGGTAATCGACCATACCGGCGTTGATGTCATTCTGATAATAGATCTTGGCGCCGTCGTAGGACCATTCCGGATACGCCCCGCCGAGGCTCTTGGTCAGGCGCGTCCACCAGTTGGCGTTGGTGGCCGCGGAATCGAGATAGGCGATGAACAGATCATGGAGAAGGTGGGCGCCTCCCTCGCCTGAGGGCAGGCTGTTGCCGTCCTTGCCTTCACGGGCGAAGACGATCCGCTTGTTATCGGGGGAGAAGGACATCCGTCCCCGGGCATTGTCGATGTCACAGACCTTTTGTCGGTTTCGTCCGTCGGCGTCCATGATCCAGATATCGCCTTCGTTGATGAACGCAATTCTGCCGGTCGGCTTCAACCCGATCTTGATTTTGTCTCCGGCCGCGGGCGCCGGCGGGACAGGATTTTCCGGCCCGGCCGAAAGCATCGCCGCCAGGCAAATCAGGCTCGCCAGAGCGGCCACCACGAACGTTACCTTCATTCTCATCATCGGCCTATGCATGTGTCCTTCCTTATCAGGGGCGTTCATTGTGATGCCGAATATAACGGATCCGCCCCGTCTTGACAAGCGCTACCAGGCGATATACCGTTTCAGCCCAAATTGCGCCCGGGGACCGGAGAGGTCGAGTTTGACACGCTCGGTAGTCCCGCTATATGTAACGACGTTCTCCTCACTTTTACTGTTATACCATTTCATGTTGGCAAAGTTCAAGTATTGGTACCGGGCCCCCCCTTCCATAACCAGGCCGCCGAAACCCATAGGCAGTTCCAGCGTCATGCCGACGGTGAATCCGGGGGCGGCGCCGGTCAGCTTGCCGTCCAATGGCTCATAATCCTGGGTGCTTAGATTGAAGGTGTTGAATCCATCCCAGAGCCGCCAATTGGCGAAGTAATAGCCGCCTCCAAAGTTGGCCTTTATCGCCAGGGAGCGGAGGAGACCGGACTTGTCGGGGGGATTGGCCACATAATAGGCGAAATTCCCGGAGAAGCCGTATACCTGAACTTCGGACTTGAGCTGCATTCCCAGATGATCGGACGTATCGGCGGGGAAAGCCAGGGACAGGTTGTAGTCACCCTGGGGCGAGTTGCCCATCTTCAGCCAATAGGTGAGTCCGGCTTCAATCGCCGTGCGTGAAGAGGTTATCATACCCAGACCGGCATAGAATTCCTTTGAGCGGAAGATGCCGTCGATATGGTCATAACTCCCGTTCAGGCCGGTAATGAACTGAGAAAGATCCTGGCCGAACCGGTTGTAGTCATTTCCAGTCGCCAGGCGGCCATAGCACCCGGTGACGACAACGTAGCCGATCCGGTTGTTGGTTTTAACCTCGGTCTTCTTCAGGTATTTGGCAATGATTTCATCCTCGGTCTGACCGAACAATGATCCGGCCAGAATCGCCACCAGCACGGCTGTCAGACAACAGACCAGTTTGGAACGCATAGTCCCTCCTGAAAATGAAAGCCCTTTTTCATCTATTATCGGACGGGGCGGAGCGAATCTTAAGGGGGGATCGATCGCGGATTTCCCGGGAGGGGGAGAGTGGCGTCGAACGGGATATTGACGGAGCCGAAAGGCGCGGGCGGCAACAAGAAACCGCCGGATCGAGGTGATCCGGCGGTGTGGGTTGATATCTGTCAGAGACCGGGCAATTAGTCGGTCTTTTTATCGGGCTGGACGTCGAAGCTGAGTTTGGCCAGTTGTTCATAGACATGGTAGCGCATGGTGGCGTCCATCTGAGCCAGCCGTCCGAGTTCCTCCGCCCGTTGAGGGTCGATGACCTTCAGCGCCCGCCAGCGATTTTCGCCCATGGCGTATTCGGCGTAAGTTATCGACGGCGGTTTTGAATCCAGCGCCAGCGGGCTTTTGCCCTCGGCGATCTGGGCCGGATTGAAACGGACCAGCGGCCAGTGTCCACTCTTGACCGCCTTTTCCTGTTCTTCGAAACCGTGGGCCATGTCGATACCGTGAGCGATACAGTGGCAGTAAGCCACGATGAGCGATGGCCCGGGGTAGGCCTCCGCTTCCATGAAGGCCTTGACGGTTTGGTTTTGGCTGGCGCCGATCGCGACGCGGGCCACGTAGACGTTGCCGTACGCCATGGCCATCATGGCCATATCTTTCTTCGGCAGCGGTTTGCCGGCCGCGGCAAACTGGGCGGTCGCCCCGCGCGGAGTCGACTTGGACATCTGTCCGCCGGTATTGGAATATACCTCGGTATCGAGCACCAGCAGATTGACGTTCTTACCGGAAGCCAGGACATGGTCCAGACCGCCGTATCCGATGTCGTAGGCCCAGCCGTCGCCGCCCACGCCCCAGACCGATTTGTTGACCAAATAATCAGCGACGTCGATCAGCCGTTTGGCCTCGGGGTCGGACCGATGCGATAGCTTATCTTTCAACGCCTTGACCCGCTGCCGCTGCTTGTCCAGCGCCACCGGGTTGGTTTGGTCGGCGTTTTTGATTTCGTCAAAATCTTCGGGACAGACCCGCTGGAGCAGTTCCCGCGCGTATTCCTGAAGCTTGTCCACCGTCAGCCGCATTCCCATGGCGAACTCGCCGCAGTCTTCAAAGAGCGAGTTGGACCAGGCCGGGCCGCGGCCGTCGGCGCGAACGGAGTACGGCGTCGTGGGGAGGTTGCCACCGTAAATGGAGGAGCAGCCGGTGGCGTTGCCGATCAGCGCCCGATCGCCGAACAATTGGGTGAGCAGCTTGATATAGGGTGTCTCGCCGCATCCGGCGCAGGCGCCGGAGAACTCAAACAACGGCTGGACGAACTGGCTTCCCTTGACGGTTCCGATCTCATAGAGCGAGGGATCGGTCTGCGGCAGTCTCAGGAAGAAATCGAAATTCACCGCTTCGGCCTTGCGTAGCGGTACTTGCGGCTGCATGTTGATCGCCTTGCGACCGGTCTTCTGCTTGTTGGCATCCTTTTCGAACGCCGGGCAAACGTTGACGCAAGCGGAACAGCCGGTGCAGTCCTCGGGGGCGACCTGCAGCGTGTAGCTCAACCCCTTAAATTTCGGTCCCATCGCCTCAGTCGACTTGAAGGTCGCCGGCGCGCCGCTCAGGTGCTTCGGATCATAGGCCTTCTGCAGGATAACCGCGTGGGGGCAGATCAGAACGCACTGGCCGCACTGGATGCAAATGTCCGGTTCCCAGACGGGGATTTCGACGGCGATATTTCGTTTTTCGTACTGTGTCGTCGCCGACATATAGGTGCCATCGTCCGGGAAAACCGAGACCGGCAGCGAATCGCCTTTGCCGGCGATGATCGGGCCGGTGACCTTCTGGACGAATTCGGGAGCATTTTCCGGGACCGGCGGAACCATCCTGATGTTGCTGGTCACTTTTTTCGGATAATTCACCTTGAAGATGCCGGCTCGGGAGGCGTCGACGGCGGCGAAGTTCATGTTGATGATCTTATCGCCCTTCCGTCCGTAGGTCTTGGTGATTGCTTTCTTGATTTCTTCGATCGACTGTTCCGGAGTCAGAATGTTTGAGATGACGAAAAAGGCTGTCTGCATGATCATGTTGATACGGGCGCCGAGGCCGAGCTTATGCCCCAGGCTGAGGGCGTCGATGACATAGAAATTAGCCTTCTTGTCGATCAGCTTCTGCTGCACGTCACGCGGCATCTTGTCCCAGATATCATCAGGGCCATAGGGGGAATTGAGCAGGAAGGTGCCGCCTTCCACCAGGCTCGACAGCATATCATATTTCTCCAGGAACGAGAAATTGTGGCAGGCCACCAAGTTGGCTCTGGAGATCAGGTAGGGGCTGCGGATCGGTTTCTTGCTGAAGCGCACGTGGGAGACCGTCACGGCTCCGGCTTTCTTGGAGTCATAGACAAAGTATCCCTGGGCGTAGTTGTCGGTGTTTTCCCCGATGATTTTTATCGTGTTCTTATTGGCGCCGACCGTGCCGTCGGCTCCCAAGCCGTAAAACAACGCGCGATAGACGTCCTTCCCTTCCAGGCTGAAGGCGCGGTCGTACTCGAGGCTGCTGAAGGTGACGTCGTCGACGATGGAGACGGTGAAATGGTTCTTGGGGCTGGGGCTTTTGAGATTTTCAAACACGCCCTTGGCATCGGCCGCGGTGAAGTCCTTGGAGCCGAGGCCGTATCGGCCGCCGACCACAACCGGCATTTTGTTCAGATGGAACTGGCCCGACTGCTGGACTTCGCGCAGGGCGCTTTGCACGTCGAGATAGAGCGGTTCACCCAGGGCACCCGGCTCTTTGGTACGGTCCAACACGGCGATGGCTTTGACCGTCCGAGGAAGGGCTTTGACAAAAACATCCGCCGCAAAGGGCCGGAACAGCCGCACCTTGATGAGGCCGACCTTTTCGCCCCGGGCGTTGAGGTAATCGACGACCTCGTGAACGGTCTCGGCGCCGGAACCCATGAGGATAACCACCCGCTCAGCGTCGGGGGAGCCGAAGTAGTCGAAGAGCTTGTAGCGACGACCGGTCAGGCCGGCGAATTTATCCATGGCCTGCTGCATGATTTCCGGGGCTCGCAGGTAATACTTATTGACCGTTTCGCGCGACTGGAAGAACACGTCCGGATTCTGGGATGTGCCGCGAATCATCGGCCGATCGGGATTGAGGGCGCGCCGGCGATGGGTCGCGACCAATTCATCGGTGATCATGGCCGCCATCGTGGCGCGGGTGACTTCGCTGATCTTCTGCACCTCGTGCGAGGTGCGGAAGCCGTCGAAGGCGTGGACCATGGGGACCCGGCTTTCGAGCGAGGCGGCCTGGGCGATCAGCGCGAAATCCATCGTCTCCTGTACGCAGCCGGACAGGATCAGGCCGAAACCGGTGGTGCGTACGGCCATGATGTCGGAGTGGTCGCCAAAGATCGAGAGGGCATGAGTCGCCACGGCGCGGGCCGAAACATGAAAGACGGTCGGCGTCATTTCGCCGGCGATCTTGAACATGTTGGGAATCATCAACAGCAGCCCCTGCGAAGCGGTAAAGGTGGTGGCCAACGCCCCGCTGGTCAGGGCGCCGTGAACGGCGCCGGCGGCGCCGGCCTCCGACTGCATCTCCGTCACCTGGGGGATGGATCCCCAGAGGTTGGTCTCGCCGCCGGCCGACTTGACGTCGGATATTTCCCCCATGACCGAGGAGGGGGTGATCGGATAGATCGCGATCACTTCATTGGTGGCGTGGGCGACGTGCGCGACGGCGGTATTGCCATCGACGGTCACCAGTTGTTCCTTGTCGCCTCCCCTGGAGGCCGAGTCGGCCTTTTTATTTTCAGGTTCAGTCGTGCTTTTCATCGTGCGTCTCCTCTACATATCATGCGCTTCCGGAGCCGATTGTCGCGCCGGAAGGTGAATATATGTGATCTAAATTCCATTTCTTTTCCAGGGGCAGGCGTTATCGTCGAACCGCTTTCCTTCATCAACCCGTCTCGGGAAGAAGCTAAACCCTGGCCGGGGTGATCTTTTTCTGGGCCTGGTACTTTCCCTTCTTATCGGCGTAGGAGATTCTGCAAATCTCGTCCGACTCGAGAAAAATAATCTGGGCGATCCCCTCGTTGGCGTACACCCGCACCGGCAGGGGGGCGGTGTTCGACAGCTCCATGGTGGCGTATCCCTCCCACTCCGGTTCAAAGGGAGTCACGTTGACGATCAGTCCGCATCGGGCGTAGGTGGATTTTCCCACGCACAGGGTGAGAATGCTCCGGGGAATCTTGAAATATTCCACCGTCCGCGCCAGGGCAAAAGAATGGGGCGGGATCAGAACGGAGCGGGCCGTGATCGACGTGAAGGTTTCCAGCTCGATCTGCTTGGGATCAATAATCTGAGAATTGACGCCGGCAAAGATCCGGAACTCATCAGCCACACGGATATCGTAGCCGTAGGAGGACAGGCCGTAGGAGATCCCCTTACGAACCTGCTTGGGAGA
>CAZPEV010000038.1:17683-22147 GCA_964585635.1 uncultured Ignavibacteriales bacterium | reverse complement strand
CGCCGCGCTGTGGTGCAGCGTGCCGCTCGAGGCGGTGACCGCCGCGCTGGCGGAGGCGCCGGGCTCCCCGCTTCGCATGGAGGTGCACCAGGTGCCCGACGGGCCGGTGCTCGTGGTCGACTGCTACAACGCCAACCCGGAATCGGTCGCGGCTGCTCTGACGGCGCTGGCCGAGATGAACGTGACGGGGAAGAAAATCGCCGTGCTGGGTGATATGCTCGAACTGGGGGCGGAATCGAGACGACTGCATGAGCAGATCGGCCGGGCGGCCGCCGCGGCGGGACTCGATCACCTGCTCTGCCTTGGGCCGCAATCGGCTGCCACCGCCAAGGCGGCGATAGCGGCCGGACTGCCGGCGGCGGCGGCCGGGCATTATCTGACTCATCCGGAGTTGCTTGACGCCCTGCTGGCCGTCGTCGGCCGGGGAGACCTGATCCTGTTCAAAGGATCGCGGGGAATGGAACTGGAAAAGATTGTCGCCGGCCTGAAGGGGTCGGCCGCCAAGAATAGCTGAGTATGCTGTATTATCTATTTCTATCGATGACGCACTATGTATCGGGGCTGAATCTGTTCCGCTACATCACGACGCGGGCCACCGCCGCGGCGGTGACGGCGCTGGTGATTTCGATTCTCTTCGGGCCGTATTTTCTCCGCTTGTTGCATCGCTTCCAGGTCAAGGAGAAGATTCGCGAAGAGGGACCACAGTCGCATAAGATCAAAGAGGGCACCCCAACCATGGGCGGGGTGCTGATTTTGGTCGCCATACTGCTGCCCACCCTTTTGTGGGCCGACCTGTCCAATCGCTTCATCCTGCTGATGCTGCTGGTCACGGTCTGGATGGGGGCGATCGGATTCATGGACGATTACCTCAAGGCCAAGAAGCATCAGCCACGCGGCTTGGTCGGCCGGAAGAAGCTGATCGGCCAGATCGCCTGCGGCATCCTGTTCGGGCTGCTGCTGTACTACTATCCCCCGACGGGATCGTTTTCCAGCGATACCGGCATACCCTTCTTCAAGAACTATATCCTGAAGCTGGGCGTGCTGTACATCCCCTTTATCATCCTCGTGATCACCGGAACGTCCAACGCGGTCAACCTGACCGACGGCCTGGATGGCTTGGCCATCGGGCTGTCGGCTTTTTGCTTCATCGCCTTTGCCGGGCTGACCTACGTCTCCGGCCGGGCCGACTTCTCCGGATATCTGGTGATCGAATATCTGCCGGGCGCCGGCGAA
Source organism: uncultured Ignavibacteriales bacterium (assembly GCA_964585635.1). Taxonomy (GTDB): domain Bacteria; phylum Zixibacteria; class MSB-5A5; order GN15; family JAAZOE01; genus CAZPEV01. Next base: position 20,914 of record CAZPEV010000038.1, on the reverse strand, counting down.
CTGGCCGTGTACTGCGCGGCCGTGATCGGGGCGGCCATGGGCTTTCTCTGGTTCAATGCGCCGCCGGCGCAGGTCTTCATGGGGGACACCGGGGCGCTGGCCCTGGGCGGCGCCTTGGGGGCCATCGCCATACTGATTAAAAAAGAACTGCTGCTGGTGGTCGTCGGGGGGGTGTTTGTGGCCGAGGCGCTGTCGGTCATCCTGCAGGTGATCGCGTTCCGGCTGAAAGGGAAGCGGATTTTTCGGATGGCGCCGCTCCATCATCATTTTGAACTGGGTGGTTGGGCCGAGTCGAAGGTGGTGGTGCGGTTCTGGATCGTCGGCGCCATTTGCGCGCTGATAACCTTAAGCACGCTGAAGATACGATGAATAGAATAGATCGCTTGCACGGACGAAACGTCGGCATCATCGGGATGGCCCGCTCGGGCGTCGCCGCGGCCGAATTGGTCCGCCAACTGGGCGGCCTGCCCTTTGTCTCCGACCTCCAGCCGCATGAGGCGCTCGAAGATCCGATCTCGCGCCTGAAGCAGGAAGGGATTCCGTTCGAATGCGGCGGCCATAGCGGGCGCCTCCTGGAATCGGATTATCTGATCATCTCCCCCGGGGTGCCGTCCTCGCTGCCGATCCTGGCCAGGGCGGCCGAGACCGGTATCCCGATCTTTTCGGAGATAGAGCTGGCTTACTGGGTCTGCCGCGGTCAAATCCTGGCCGTGACCGGCTCCAACGGCAAGACCACCACCACCGCTCTGCTGGGCGAAATCTGCCGCGCTTCCGGTCGGCCGACCGTGGTCGCGGGGAACATCGGGACGCCGTTTTCATCGGTCGTCCGCCAAGTGCCGGAGGATGGCCTGGCGGTGCTGGAGGTATCGTCGTTCCAGTTGGAGCGGATCGAACAGTTCGCGCCGCAGGTGAGCATCTTGCTGAACCTGACCCCGGATCATCTTGACCGGTACGACTCCTTTGACGGGTACTGCGCGGCCAAGTACCGCATCTTTGAAAACCAGACGCCGGGCCGGTTTGCCGTGCTCAACGCCGATGATCCGGAGACCATGGGCCGGCCGTTCCCGTATGCCGGTCATCAGCTCTATTTTTCTGTGGAGGAAAGCAAGTATCCGGGCCAGTTCCCCGAGGGGGTCGTGCAACGGGCAGGACGGCTGGTGGGACGCCTGGCGGGGCAGGAGATCGACCTCATTGCGGTCGACCGGATCGGTATTCCCGGCCCGCATAACCATGCCAACGCGGCGGCGGCGGCGGCGGCGGCCCTGGCCTGCGGCATCGCCCCCGACGTCATCGCAACGGCGATGGAGCGGTTTCGTGGCGTCGAACACCGGTTGGAATACGTCGACACCATCGGCGGCGTCCGCTTCATCAACGATTCCAAGGGAACCAACGTCGACGCCGTCGTGGTGGCGCTCAAATCGGTTCCGGGGGGGGTCAATCTGATCGCCGGCGGACGGGACAAGGCCGGCGATTTCACCCGCCTGTTGCCGGCGGCGCAGGGTAAAGTCCGGCATCTGGTGCTGGTCGGTGAGGCCCGCGAGAAAATTTTCCTGCAACTGGGGAAGCAGATCCCGGTGGTGATGGCCAAATCGATGGCCGAAGCGGTGCAGAAAGCGTTTGAGCTGGCTCATCCCGGCGACACCGTGCTCCTGTCGCCCGGCTGCGCCAGCTTCGACATGTATCGCAATTTTGAGGAGCGCGGCCGGGATTTCAAGAACCTGGTCAACCGATTGAAGAACGGCAATGGAAGGGAAGCGACGCGTGAAGGGTAAGGAACAGGCCATCGACTATTTGCTGTTTCTGATCGTGTCGGCGTTGATTTTGATCGGCAGCGTCATGGTCTACTCCTCGTCCAGCTTCATGGCCGACGCCAGCGAGAAATTCTCCAATCACGCCTTCTTCCTCAAGCGCCAGGTGATCTGGCTGGTCGTGGCCTATGCCATCATGTTCGTCGTGGCGCGGGTCAATCTGGAAAAACTGCGTCCCTTGATTGTCCCGGTGCTGGCGGGCTGCGTGGCGTTATTGATCGTCGTCTTTTTCACGCCGAAGATCCGCGACACCCATCGCTGGATATCGCTGGGATTTTTCAGCCTGCAGCCGTCGGAACTGTTCAAGTACACGCTGATCGCCTATATGGCCCATTCGTTGTCGCGCAAAGGGCGGACGCTGGATGATCCCCGGGTCTACCTGTGGCCCTACGGTCCGCTAATCGCAGTCGGCGCCCTGCTGGTCGTTTTGGAGCCGGACCTGGGCTCGACCCTGGTGTTGATCGGCTCGGTGATTCTGGTCCTCTTCCTGGCCGGCGCCCGCCTGACTCATCTGGTGATATCGATCGGCAGCTCGGCCGCGGCGGTGTCGATCCTGGTGTTGGTCATCGGCTATAAGAGGTCGCGGGTGGACGGCTTTATGGCCTCGTTGTCCGACCCGATGCAGGCCGCCTATCAGGTCAAGCAATCGATATTGTCGCTGGCCTGCGGCGGGCTGTTCGGCGTGGGGCTGGGAAACGGGATTTTCAAACAGTTCTTTCTGCCCGAGCCGCACACCGATTTCATCCTGGCCTCGATCGGTGAGGAGTTGGGTTTCTTGGGATTGATCGTCACCATGCTGCTCTTGTTTGCCGTCATCTGGCGGGGAATACGGATCGCCGTGGCGCAGGAGGACCGCTTTCATTACCTGCTGGCTTCGGGCGTCACGGTCTGCCTGGCGGTCAACATGGCGCTGAACATCGCCGTCGTGCTGGGGCTGGTGCCGCCGACCGGATTGGCGTTGCCGTTTCTCAGCTATGGCGGCTCGTCGCTGGCGGTGTCCTCGGCCGCCATCGGGCTGTTGCTTAATCTCTCGCGGGAAAGAGTGAGGTGCGCCGCATGAAAGTCCTGTTTGCCGGGGGAGGCACCGGCGGACATCTGTTTCCGGCCATCGCCGTGGCGCGGGAACTGGAACGGCTGGAACCCGGCTGCCGGATCGAATTCGTCGGCACCCGCTATGGCATCGAGGCCGGTATGCAGGATCAGATCGGGCATCCGCTGTCGCTGATCGCCATGCGGAGTTTGCCGCGGCGGATATCGTTCGGCCTGCTTGGCTTTCCGCTGCGGCTGCTGCGTTCGATCGTGCAGGCGCGCCGCATCTGCCTGCGATTCGAACCCGACGTTGTCGTCGGCACCGGTGGGTATGTCTCGGCGCCGGTGATCATCGCCGCCGTGGCGGCGAAGGACGGCACCTCGCTCGCCGATG
>CAZPEV010000038.1:0-17673 GCA_964585635.1 uncultured Ignavibacteriales bacterium | reverse complement strand
TGATCATCGCCGCCGCCTGGAGGCATATCCCCACAGCCATTCAGGAGCAAAACAGCTATCCCGGATTGGTGACGCGCTGGCTGGCGCGACGGGCCAATCTGGTTTTTCTGGCCTATCGCCGGGCGGCCGAGTATTTGCCGCCGAAAGCCACTGTCAAGATGACCGGTAACCCGATTCGGCGGTCGCTCACCGGCGGCCATCGCGCCGCGGCGCTGGCTCACTTCGGTCTCCGGCCGGAGCGGAAGACCATCCTGATCTTGGGCGGTTCGCAGGGGGCGCGGCGCCTCAACGAGGCCGTCTTGAACGGCGTGGAAAGCTTGGACGATACCGTGCAGTTGTTGTGGCAGTGCGGGAAAAGGGATTACACGGATGTAGCCGCGAGGCTCGAGAAAAAGGATGTTGTGATATCCCTTTTCCCGTTTTCAAATCAAATGGAACTGGTCTACGCCGCGGCCGATTTGGCCGTGGCGCGCGCCGGAGCGCTGACCATCGCCGAGTTGACGGCCTGCGGTGTGCCCGCCATCCTCGTTCCCTTTCCGCATGCCGCCGCCGATCACCAGACCCATAACGCCGCCGAGGTGGCCCTGGCCGGCGCGGCCGAGATGATTGCCGACGCGGAACTGGATGCGATGAAACTGGTGGCGCACGCGATGGCGCTGGTGAAAGCGGATCGATTGGAGGGTATGCGGCAGGCGGCGCGGGCGCTGGGACGGCCCGACGCCGCGGCCGACATCGCGCGCGACGTCATTCAACTCGCCCGACATAAAGGAGAATCCAGTGGTACCAAGCAGCACGGACGCGACACTTGAGGAGTTTACCAGGTCGTCTATGATATTTTCGAAATATAAAAACCTGTACTTTGTCGGCATCGGCGGCGCCGGCATGTCCGGCATGGCGAAGATTTTGCACAACCTGGGCTACCGGGTGGCCGGCTCCGATAATACGCCCAGCGAGGTGACCGAACAGTTGGAATCGATCGGCATCACCGTCTACAGCAGCCATATCGGGCCGCAAGTGGAGGGGGCCGATCTGGTCGTGATCTCCTCCGCCGTCACCGAGGCCAACCCCGAGGTGATGGAGGCGAACCGGCTCGGCATTCCCATCATCAAGCGGGCCGAGATGCTGGGCGAGTTGATGCGCCTTAAGTTTTCCATCGGGATCGCCGGCTGCCACGGCAAGACCACCACCACCGCCATGCTGGGCCGCATCGCCACCGTCGCCGGCCTCGACCCGACGGTGCTGATCGGCGGCCGGGCGATGGAAATGGATTCGGGCGGACAACTCGGCCGGGGCGAAATCATGGTGGCCGAAGCCGACGAGTTCGACCGGTCGTTTCTGAAAATGTTTCCCACCATTGCCGTGATCACCAACATCGAGGAGGATCATCTCGACATTTATCGCGATCTGGATGACCTCTTGGGCGCCTTCACCGAGTATATCAGCCGGGTGCCGTTCTATGGCTCGGTCGTCATTCCCCAGTCGGACGCCAACGTGGCGCGCATACGGGGCGCCATCAAGCGCCCGGTGGTGACCTTCGGCTTTGACGCCAACGCCGACGTCCGGGCCGAAGAGATCGAATTTTCCGACCTGGGTTCGCGCTTTACGCTGATCGTCCGCGATGAACCGAAAGGAAAGATCACGCTGCGCCTTCCCGGCCGGTACAACGTCGCCAACGCCTTGGCGGCCATCGCGGCGGCGCTGGAGATCAATATCTCGATCGCCGCCATTGAGGAGGGCCTGCGCGGGTTCCGCGGCGTTGGACGGCGTTTTCAGGTCATGGGCGAGGCCGGCGGCGTTACCGTCGTCGATGACTATGCCCATCATCCCAGCGAGGTGGCGGCCACCCTCAGCGGCCTGCGGCAGTCGCAGATGGGCCGGCGCGGAAAGACGATCGCCGTCTTCCAGCCGCACCTGTTCACCCGGACGCGTGATTTCTACCGCCAATTTGCCGAGGCGCTGCATTATGCCGACGTCGCTCTCGTGGCCGACATCTATCCCGCCCGCGAGCAGCCATTGGCCGGGATCACCGCCGCCCTGATCGCCGACTATGCCGCCTCCATCGGCTACAAAAACGTGCGCTACGTCGGGCTTAAGGAAAACGCCGTCGATGAGGCGGCCGCGACGGCTTCGGCCGGCGACATTATCATCACCATGGGCGCCGGCGATATCTTTCGGATTGTACCCAAACTGCTGAAGAGGCTGGAACGGTAATGCTGTTCGGCATCCGACAACGCTATTGGTGGGTATTCATCGCCACGCTGGCGCTGGTGGCGGCGGCCGTGGCGGCCGTCTACTCCCCGGTCTTTGCCGTGCGCCGGGCGATCGTGCGCGGGCCGCACGCCGCCACGCTCGGTCGCGTCCTGCAGCGCCATATCAACCTGGGTGAAAATCTGCTGCGGTTGAGCAAGAAGGAACTGATGCGCGAGGCCCTCTTTCAAGACAGCATCGGCCGGGTGACCCTGAGCTATTCGTTTCCCGGCGATATCAAGGCGGTCGTCAATCAGTTTGAGCCGGCGGCCCTGGTGATGGAACGCCAGGTGTACGGCATCGACCGCCTGTCGCGCATCATTCCCTACGACACCGCCTGGAAACAGATCGATCTGCCGGTGCTGACGGGCCTGAAGGTCCGGCGCCTGTTTGAGCCGCCCCGTGATCATCGGGTCGCCCCGGTGCTGATCGGCCTCGACAGCATCCTCATGATCGCGCCGGAGCTATATGGCCAGATCGCCGAGATCGATTTCTCCGACAGCGCCTTCGTCAGCATCTATTTGACGACGCGGTCGAGCTGCTTTCGCGCCGCCGGCGCCGATTTTACGACCCAGTTGCTCAAGCTCGATGCCGTCGTCACCGGCGGCGACCGGAAAAAAGGTGGCTGGTACGACTTACAGTATGACGGAATGATTATCTGGGAAACCAACGAGGACAAGGATGTCACAGACGCGGACTCTAGTCGGACTTGATATTGGAACGACCAAAATCGCCGCCATCATCGCCGAGCTGGCCGAGGGTGAGGATATCCCCCGCCTGGTCGGGCTGGGGATGGTGCCGTCGGAGGGCATGCGCCGGGGCGTGGTGGTCGATCTGGAAAAGACCATTCGGGCGATCTCCAAGGCGGTGTCGGATGCCGAGCTGATGGCCGGCGTCAAGGTCGAAAGCGTCATCGCGGGGCTGTCCGGCGATCATATCCGCTCGATCAACTCGCACGGCGTCATCGCCGTCTCGCGCAGCGACAACGAGATCACCGAGGCCGACGTCGAGCGGGTCATCGACGCCGCGCGGGCGGTGGCCATCCCGGCCGACCGCGAAATCGTGCACATCCTGCCGCAGGAATACATCATCGACGAGCAGGACGGCGTCAAGGTGCCGGTCGGCATGTCCGGCGTCCGCCTGGAAGCGGAGGTGCATATCGTCACCGCCGCCACGACCGCCGTCCGCAACATCTATCGCGCCATCAACCGCTGCGAGCTGGAGGTCGAGGCGCTGGTGCTGGAGGCGCTGGCCTCGAGCTACGCCATCCTGACCGATGACGAGCAGGAGCTGGGCGTGGCCGTGGTCGACCTCGGCGGGAGCACGACCAATATCGCCGTCTACTTCGACGGCTCCATCCGCCATACCTCGACCGTGCCGCTGGGCAGCAAGAACGTCACCAACGATATCGCCATCGGATTGCGCACGCCGATCGAGCAGGCCGAGGAGATCAAGCTGAATTACGGCGCCGCCATGCCGGCGTTGGTCAACGCCGACCAGATGATATCCGTGCCGGGCATCGGCGGCCGGGCCTCGCGCGAAATCTCGCGCCACGTTCTGGCCTCGATTATCGGCCCGCGCATGGAGGAAATCCTGGCCATGGCGCAACGGGAAATGAAGAAGGCCAACTATCCCGACACCCTGGCGGCTGGCGTCGTGCTGACCGGCGGGGGATCGCTTTTGCCCGGAGCGGCCGAGTTGGCGGAACAGATTTTCGACATGCCGGTGAAAATCGGCGCCCCACGCGGCTTCGACGGCCTGGCCGACATGGCCGCCAGCCCCATCCATGCCACCGGCATCGGGCTGATCTATTATGGTCTGCGACACGCCGACGAGGTGATGAAGCGGAGCGCGTCGCGGGGAGTTTTCCGACGAATCGAAAGATGGTTTAACGAACATTTTTGATAGAATCGTCCGAGGAGGACATCATGTCCGAGGAGAATGTCATGCCGTTTGAGTTTGATGAGGAATTGATCACGCAAGCCAAAATCAAAGTCGTCGGCGTCGGCGGGGCCGGCGGCAACGCCATCAACCGCATGATCGACGCCGGTCTGTCGGGCGTGGATTTTATCGCGGTCAACACCGACGCCCAGGTGCTGGAGCAAAACCGGGCCGCCACCAAAATCCAGATCGGCAAGCAACTCACCAAGGGCCTGGGGGCCGGCGCCAATCCCGACATCGGCCGACAGGCGATGGAAGAGGATGGCGGCGAGGTTGCCGTGGCGCTGGCCGGCGCCGATATGGTTTTTGTCACCGCCGGCATGGGCGGCGGAACCGGCACCGGAGCGGCCCCCATGGTGGCCAAGATGGCCAAGCTGAACGGCGCCCTGACGGTGGCGATCGTCACCAAGCCGTTCGAGTTCGAAGGGAAAAAGCGGATGACTCGCGCCGATGAGGGGCTGTCCGAACTACGGCGTCACGTCGACACCCAGATCACCATTCCCAATCAGAAGCTGCTGGCCATCGCCGACCGCAACACCCTGTTGACGGACGCCTTCACCATCGCCGACAACGTGCTGTATCAGGCCACCAAGGGTATCTCCGACCTGATCACCATCGCCGGCCTGATCAATTGCGATTTCGCCGACGTCCGCACCGTCATGCTCGAGATGGGCCACGCCCTGATGGGGACCGGCGAGGCGACCGGGCCCGACAAGGCCGCCGTCGCGGCGCAGCAGGCGATATCCTCGCCGCTTCTGGAAAACGTCGCCATCGCGGGAGCCAAAGGGGTGCTCATCAACGTCACCGGCGGGCCGGATATGACCCTGTTCGACGTCAATGACGCCACCTCGCGCATCTCCGACGCCGCCGGAACCGACGCCAACATCATCGTCGGGGCGGTGATCGATCCCAAGCTGACCGACACCATCCGGGTGACGGTGATCGCCACCGGATTCGGCCCGGCCATGCCACTGCTCCCCTTCCCGGAGGAGGAGAAAGTCCAGACCGCTGTTCCGGTCGATCTGTTTGCCTCGATGCCGAAGCCGGTGTCGGTGGCCAGCCGGGTGTCGGCCGAGACGAGCAGTCTGGTCGAGAAGACCACCCGTCAGGTCGTGTACGCCGAAGCCGACAGCCCTGATGAGCCGATGGCCGCCCCGGACGAGGACAACGGCCGTAACAAGCGCAGTTGCAGTTATCGGCATACGGTCATGGCCGACGCCGCCACCGCGCCGGTGTTGTCGCTGACCACCTCATCCACGCAGGATGAGGACGACGGCGACAGTAACGGCAACGGCGACAATGGTCATAACGGCGACAACGGCCACGATGGCGGCAACCGTCATCTGACGCCGGAACTGGTTTTCGCCGAACTGAGCGATTTCGATCTGCCGACCATCGTCCCGCTGGGCGGTTGCGGCGGGGGCGGTCGCATGCCGCGCCAGGTGGTCGTCGCCGACCCGAAGAATTTGGAGGTGCCGACCTTTATCCGGCGGCAGATGGAAGAACTGTAACGTAGGGCGGCAACGCCCAAAAAGTTAGGCGCGCGTTCGCGAATGACTCAAACGGCAGGGCGGGCCGCTGATTCGTGGCTCGTCTCCGGGTGTGCGGACGCCCGAAACGGAGCGCGCGCCGTAAAATGACCCATTTTCTTTTTACAGGGCCCGCCGGAGTGGATTCCCCCCACCCCGGCGGGATTTTTTTGGGGTTGAAGGTGGCGATGCAAGGGGGCGTAGTGCCCCGTAACGTCATTGCGAGCCCCGATCCCGCGCGTAGCGGGATGGGGCGTGGCAATCTAAGTTCCTTGTGCTGAGAAGATGATACGATAACTCGTGGCTGGCGGACGCCCTCGTGCATTGGACGTGTACTTGAGCTCACAATTGACAGGAGAGGATTTTCAAAATGAATCACGGTGGCGCCCGTAATATACTGTAAGATAGTGGTTTACGAAATAGTGTTCAATTTCCTATCACAAGTGTAAGATTTTTATTGACATATGGGCCGCATTTTTCCATTTTCTGACTGAAGTCCATTAACAAGGAGGTGCGACAGATACTCTTTTGAGCTGGTAGTTAGCTTCGATCTGTTTCCAACCGTCGCCACGCGCGACGCTGATGAAGGGTCATTCATTGAGTGACCGACTCTCGAAATGCGAGAGGTGCTTGAAGGTGCAGTAAATGTATGGTCTATTGTTGCTGGTCCTTTGGCCGATGGCGCCCGTAAAGGGCGTATTGGGCCGCATCTTCAGGTAGTATAGCACAAATACTAAAGTGCTTTCAGTTTATAAGGCCGCGGCGAGTTGATTCATATTGCAATAGCAATGTGACTGGCCGCGCAAGCAACATTTTGGAAACAGAAAGGAGGTTAATATGAAATCAAAAAAGCTACCAGCTAAGGAACGACAAGACGAAGTCATTGCTTTGGTGGAAGTTTTGGCACAGCAAATGTCCGCAGCCAAAACTCTTGCGAACGCAAAGACATCTCGTCGATGCTTGGTAGAACTTGAATCAGCGTCAATGACTATCGAAATGCTCATCCGGTTGATTTCCAGCTCTCACAAGCGCAAGCCTGTGAACTGGAGCGCACTTGTTGAAGCGATCGCGTTCATTGCGAAATTGATTCAAAAGCTCTATGCCTTTATTAACTGCAAGATAATCCCAGTGGGGTTTTATGAAGACTGGGTCAATTATAAAGCTGTTGCGTACCGCAGACGGGGTTTCGCAAACAGCGCTTGCGAGCGATCTTGGAATTGCTCGCACTTACTTATCACAGGTGGAGAACAATAAAGTGGAACCGGGTCTGCCATTTCTGAAAGCAGTATCGCGCAGGTTCGAAATTCCGCTTTCATTGCTTGTGATCGGGCATACTGATGACAGCCATGAGATATTCAAGGTACTCCGAGATCTTTTGAGTAATGTACTTTCGGCTCGATTGGCAATGCAAAAGGACTATTGAATGTCGCGGGGGGAGAGTGAACCGTAAACTTGATACTCTTTCGATCCGGGATGTACGCCATTTATGTCGCATTCTTGGCACAAGCCAAAAGGAACTTGAATCTATCTGCGTAGGGTTACAGAAGGAACCGTACAGGTTCTACAGAGAGACCATCATAACTACGAAAGAGAAGCGAAGGCATCTTGCGACACCTACCGGCCGCTTCCGTCTCATTGTTGACAGACTCAACGGATTCCTGCAGAGGCTACGATTCCCAGATAATATGCATGGCGGCTTGAAAACTCGTTCTGCCAGAGGTTATGCCGGCCCGCACGTTAGAAAATGTGCAATATTAATATCTGACATAAATGACTTCTTCCCTAGTATCCACCCAGGAATAGTGTATCGCACATTCCTTGAGAAGCTTGGTTGTTCTCCAGACGTTTCTCATTACCTGACACGACTTACTACCTTCAATGGCCAACTTCCTCAAGGCTCCCCCACGAGCACTATTGTTGCGAATATAGTGAGCATGGGACTCGCAAATCGCTTGCGGACTCTTGCTGATTCAATAAATGGTGTATCTGGTACATTTGTAGATGATATTGTTATATCCGGGCCACCCTATGTTGGCAATTTCCAATTGACTATTAAGAAGATCATTTGCCAAGAGGGTTTCCGGCCTAATGAAGAAAAAACAAGACCGATCCAAAATGGCAAGGAACAGGTAATCGCAGGGATCAGGGTGAATAACCGCCTTGATGCGCCCAGTGAGAAGATACGAGAAACTCGAAGACTTATTGATCAAGCGCGCGCCGATTTGGCTCTCGGGATAATAGTCCATCCAAGTATACTTAGATCAATTCAGGGGAAGATACGATATATTGATTCACTCAATCCTGGGGCCGCAAAGGCTCTGAGGAAGCGGTTTAGACCTGCTCTTATAGCCTAAACCTTTGGATTCCGTAGCCATAGGCCTGGTTCGGAATCCCGGCCACCATAAGTGGACGGGATGAGAAACCCGACATCTTACAAATTGTTATGTCGGGTTTCTCGTCGCTTCACTCCTCGGAACCCGACCTACGATTGAAATATTCCAATGATAACCAGCCATCCAGCAGGCGGCCGTAGCTGAAATGACGATAGAAGTCGCCGGTGTTCAGATACACACCTGTGTCAAATTGCTTCATCACCGGATAATGCACATGCCCGATCAGGACGGCATCATATCCCTCGGTCAGCTTGCGGCGGGCGTATGCCTCATAATCTTCGAGAAACCTCGGCTCCCGCCCGGAGGTATAATTGCGCGATCTTGATGACACCGCCTTCGCCAGGGGGATTCCCCAGTCGGGTGGAATCAGCCGATATAGCGCAATCGCCAGCCGGTTGCGTAATGGCGCGCGGACGAAAACGCGATATCTCCAGTCGGAGGGGGAAAGGCCGTCACCGTGAATCAAGAACAATCGTTTCTCCTGCTCGGTGACCGCTATGCCGTCGCGATGGATAGTGATGCCGACCTCGCGCGAGAGAAAATCACCCAGCCAGAAGTCATGGTTGCCGGTGATATAATGAATCGGCACGCCGTGCTCCACCAGCGCCGCCAGCTTGAAGATGACTTTCAGATGCTGCTTGGGAATGGCCTGCTTATATTCAAACCAGAAATCGAACAGGTCGCCAAGGATATAGAGCTTCTCCCCCTCGCGGGCGACCAACTCGAAAAAGGCGAACAGCTTGGACAGCTTCACCTGCTCGCTGGCGGCGTCATCCGATCCCAGATGGGCGTCGGATACAAAGTAGATCGCTTTCCCCAAGGCTCAGCCTCTCCGGTTGACAGCTGCCGTATGCTTGCCCAAACAGTCCGGTGGTTGAATCAATGTCGGTCCCTTGGCGAAAAGTCGCTGCTTGGCAACGAGTTCCGGCGTAGCGACGGACTCGGGCATGGCGCTGTCCTTTCGAAAAACCGAATATATCCTTTCGCCGAGCGGCTGTCAATCGAAATGGCCGGGGAAGGTGATTCAATAAATGCTTGATTTTTCGTTTGGGGAAAACTACCGTCCATCAAATTGGAGAATGAACCATGAGATATCGGGCTGTCGGGATAATACTGGCGATCGTCGTCATATCGGGATGCATCGCGCGGGTGGAGCGGAAACCGGAATCGTTTGACGAGAAGAGGGTAATCACCGCCTGTGAATATATGATCGCCGGTTTTCAGTCGGAGTTGAAGCAGGAGTTGGTCGCAGCCTTATCCGAGGGCGGCCCGGCTGCTGCTCTGCGCGTCTGTGCCGTCAAAGCCCCAGCGATCGCCGACCGGTACTCGCAACTGCCCGGTATCGATATCCGCCGCGTCTCGCTGCGCCAGCGCAACCCTTATGTTTTTCCTGACCGCTTCGAGGACTCGGTGCTGCAGAAGTTTGCCATGGCCCGGACCGATGAGCCGCAGACATCGGCGGCGCTGATGCGAGACAGCACCGTTATCACGCGGTTCCGGTATATGAAAGAGATCAAAGTCGGACAACTGTGCCTGAGTTGTCACGGCGCTCCGGCCGGATTCTCGGAGGATTTGAAAAAGGCGCTGGCTGAAAAATATCCGACCGACCGCGCCGTCGGCTATGGCCTGGGAGACAGTCGCGGGGCGTATTCCATCGTCGTGACCTATCCGATCGCGAAAGAAACGATCACGAAGCTTTTGAGCGACAATGGCCGCTGAGAAGACGGCGGCATCGACCGTGAAATCCCGCCGGGCGCCGCTCGGGGCCATGAGCCGACAACATGGGTGAAAGTCGTCAAAAAGCGCCGTTGCCTGCCCGCCGACCATCGCCGGCCAATTACGACTTCCTCGACTCCCTGATGGCCCCGCCCCGCCCGTCGGACCTGCCCTCCCTGGATGATCTCTACGGCATGTATGCCATCTATAATCAGCAATACTTCGAGGGCAAGCTGCCGGGCGTGAAGATCAGCTACTCCAAACGGATGCTGGCCGCGGGTGCCTACTATCCGACGCGGAGAGAAATCAAGATATCCGAGCATTACCATCGCCTGTTTCCCGACGAAGTGTACGATACCCTCAAGCATGAAATGATTCATGTCGTCCATTTCACGCACAACGCCGCCTTCAAGGCGGTCGCCCGGCGGATCGGGGCCTCGATCCGGGCCAACGAGCATCCCTCCCTGCGCCGCCCGCCCCGTTTCATCTATGTCTGCCCCGTCTGCTTCACCGAGTATCCCCGGGTGCGACGGCTGCGGATGGCTTCCTGCGGCCGCTGCTCCCGGAAAGGATTTGATGAGCGGTTCAAGCTGGTGCTGAAGCGGCGACTCAAAGGGGCGGTCGGGCAGTGAGCTATCCCTACGACCGCGAGGGGCGATTTTACGCCGGACGAAACATCAACGGTTACTATGCCTTTCACCTGTTCGGCAACATGGCCTTCTGGCTGCCGATGTATGCCGTCTTCTTCCTGGCCCGCCATCTGGACTTCAGCATCATCCTCTACCTCTATGCCGTGGACACCATCCTCCAAACGGTGCTGGAGTTGCCCTCCGGTCTGCTGGCCGACCGCTGGGGGCGCCGGCCGGTCCTGATGCTGGGGATGTTGGCCCAGGCGGCCGGGTATCTTATGATTGCCTATGGCAACGGGATGGCTTGGTACTTGGCGGGGATGGCCTTCCATGGCACCGCGCTGGCGTTCGTCTCCGGCGCCGATGCCGCCTTCATCTATGATTCATTGCGCGCCGCCGACCGCAGTGAGGAGTTCAAGAATGTCGAGGGGCGCGCCTACATGTACAATCTGATCGGGTGGGGAGCAGGCGGGCTAACCGGCGGCTGGCTCGCGGCCGAGAATATGTCCTGGCCGTTTCTGCTGTCGGCGCTGGCGTCGGGGCTGGCGATCCTGGTGATGGCTACCTGCGCCGAGCCGCCGCGGCAGTCTCGTCCCCGACCGATCCGGGAGATCGTCAGTCAGGGCGCCGATACCATCCGCCGCAGCGGCACGCTCCGAGCCGCCATCGTCCTCTGGTCAATTGTCATCGGCCTGCTGCTGGTCGGACACAAATTCGCGCAACCGTATTTGCAGCAGGTCGGGATTCCGCTCAAGTATTTCGGCGTCATCTATTTTGTCTGGTTGATCGGCGCGGCGGCGTCCTCCAATTTCACGGCCTGGGCGGAGCGATGGTGCGGGACGAGGCTTTATTTCTATCTGCTGCCGCTTATCGCCGGACTGGCGTTGATCTACATGGGCATTCGCCAGGACCTGGCCGGCGTGGTGATTGCCTTGGGGCATCAATTCGCCTGGGGCGCGCTCCGGCCGCAGATGACGGCCATCGTCAACGCCGAGTCGCCCTCGGCGGCGCGCGCGACAATTCTCTCCGTCGCCGGACTGGGTAGTTCGGTCGTGTACATTCTGGCGACGCCGCTGATCGGTTATGTGGCCGACCATGATGGTTTCCCTCGGGCGTTTCTGTATCTCGGTCTGGCCGTCGTGATCTGTGGCCTGGCGGCGTCGGCCCGGCTGATCGGGCGAATGACACGCGGTCCTATGCCGGCACCATCCACCGCGGGTGAGGGGGATTGATAGAGCGCCGCTGCCGGCGGCGAGCCAGGATACTTGACAAGCGGCTGTGATTATATGATGTTATAATCTGTGCCCCACCTTTTCACGGTGGGAACCGCGGAGGAGTGGCTGAGTGGTCGAAAGCGGCGGTCTTGAAAACCGTTGTACCGCAAGGTACCGTGGGTTCGAATCCTACCTCCTCCGCCACGAATCCATCGTGTTTTCTGCTGTCGCGTGTATGACCTGGTTTTTAGCCTTGCGAATATGAGTTCGATACGTATCCCAAATCCCCCGCTCTTTTGCGGCGATGCGCAAGAGATATTGTCCCCGCTCAATGGAATCCCAGGCGGGCATGACTTCGTATTGAAAGCTGTGGATCACCGGTTGATTGTAAGGCACTTATGAATAGCGACGTGATTCCATTCTATGGTTCGTGGTACAAAGATATGTTTGCCATTGAACGAAGCAGCATGGATCGTCAAGGCAAAGTAATTGCATTCCTGAACAAACACCTTCCTCAGGGGCTTGTCCTCGATATTGGTGCGGGTGATGGATTCACGGCCAAGCGTATTATTGGCAGGGATGTCTTCTGCCTTGAACCATCAACAGGAATGGTCAATTTCGATAACAGTCCCTTCTGGGTAAGGGGATCGGCTGAAGATATTCCATTTCACGACAGCTATTTTGACGCGGCCTACTCAACATGGGCGTATTTCTTCGCGGGTAATGACAAGCGCAGAGGACTCAAGGAGGCCGAACGCGTCATAAAATCCGGCGGAAAGCTAATCGTTGTCGATAACGCCGGGAAAGACGAGTTTAGCAGCTTTGCCGTTCATCCGATTGCAGAAGGCCCGGAATTCTATCTCGAAAACGGATTTACCGTCCACTACATAGAAACGGCGTTCGAATTCGCATCGATTGAGGATGCAGAAGCCTTGATGTCTTTCTACTTCGGGGACCGGATGAAGGATGAAAACATAAGACTTTCTTATGAATATAGAGTAGCGGCATATATGAAGACAGTTTGACCTCGGGGCGCGGACTCAGGAGATTCATCTTGGATGCCGCATTGGACACAAATTGTCATTCACGGTTTCCCGGATCTGATATCCGGGCCGCCGATGCGGCTCGCTTGGCGTGCAAAAAAGCCCTATATGCATCCCAAGGCCTCCGCTGGTAAATCATTAACTGATTAATGATCAGGCACTTATGTTGCCCTCGCCCTCATCTGCCAATGGTTCTCCCATATAGATCCTTTACGAAAATAACCACAGATTCGATGTTGAACGCTTGCTGCTCCCCCTTATATGAGAGGAGGAGCGCGGTGGCCGGATGGCCCAGCGTCGACTTTAGGCATGCGATTTCCATTTGATTATATCTGGAAAGTAAATCCGGCTCCTTGCAGAGATAGGCCGACCTGCCGTTCGATCGGCCGGAGGATACCCTGTAAGAATTCCCGCCGTCGCGGAGCATTGCCAGTGAAGAGAAGAAATGTCGCTTTGATCATCAAATATCGAGGCATTCCTTTGTGATAGGCAAGAGTCAACATGTCCGGCGGGTCGAGGATCAGGCATCCTGGCCTGCCGTAATAATATCATGGCCTGTATCCATTACCATTAAACAGTTGGGACGTGACACCAGTCCTGATGGTAAGTCCGGGGCATCGTTGCCGCATAGGCAGGCAGGTTGGCCCGACCCGAACGGTAGTCTTTCGCCCAATTCCTCACAGCCGCCCTGCATTCGATCACTTTTGACAAGGCGAGGTAGAGTATGAAGCAACCGAAATGTATTGCCAAGGTGTGGGGCCTTTCCGGGCTGGTTGTGATGGCCCTGATGGCTTTCGGCGGGCTGGTTTCGGCCCAAACGTATGGATATGAGAATCACTCCCTTATTCATGTGAGTCCCCTGACGGCGGGTAAGCTGGCGGAGTTTCGGGCCGGCTATTTTGACGTCGCCCAGGAGCTGCCCGACGGTAGCATGAAGGTGGTCGCCACGGCCAAAGAGCGGGACATCCTGGTGGAGCGATTCGGCGGTCGGGTCGAGATCGAGAATGTGGAAGAATATTCCCGGAGTCGGCTGGCGACCGGTAAATTGATGGGGGGATATCATACTAATAGCGAAGCGGTCGCGGAAATGGTGGCGGCCTGCCAGCAGTATCCGGAGTATACGCACTTGGACACGATTGGGTACACCCTGGAAGGGCGGCCGATGCTGGCCATTAAGATTTCCGACAACGCAGCGGTGGACGAGGATGAACCGGAGGTGTTCTTCAACGCCATGATTCATGCCCGCGAGCCGATCGGCATGGAGATTCTCCTGAAGACTATGTGGTACCTGCTGGAGAACAAGGACAACCCGTACGTGGGGTCGCTGGTGAACGATGCCGAGACGTGGCTCTTGCCGATCATCAACGTTGACGGTTACCTGTACAACGAGTTGACGAATCCCGAGGGGGGCGGGATGTGGCGCAAGAATCGGCGCGACAATGGCGACGGCACCGCCGGCATCGACCTTAACCGCAACTGGGGGTTCATGTGGGGGGCCAGTGACTATTCGTCGCCGGTTGGATCCAGTGAAGTTTATCAGGGAACCGGCCCCTTTTCCGAGCCTGAGACCCAGGCCCTGCGCGATTTTATCAACGCCCACGATTTCGTGATTATCCTAAACACCCACGCCTATGGGGGGTATTTCATGGCTCCGTTCGGGCTGCCGTCGGTGGGGTATGGAAACCCGGATTTCTTCTGGTACTGGCCGATCACCCGCGACCTGCAATCGTTCACCGATTATGGGCAGTCGTACGGGTCGACCATTATCGAAGCGGGGGAAGGCACGGCCTGGATGTATGTCGAGCAGCAGGCCAAGCGTAAGGCGCTCAGCTTTCTGGTTGAAGTCGGAAACTGGTTCTGGCCGGCAGTGGAGGAGATCGAACCGCTGAGCAATCTGATGATGCAGGCGAATTTGTCCCTCATCAGCAGGGCCATCGAGACGCGTCAGAAGCCGAGGCGATTCGTATCCACGGATTTCACGACGATCGATTCGACCATGGATGTCTGCCTGGGAGGATTCAGTCGCGAAAAGCATTTCTGGAACAACGGTGCGGAATCGCTCAATATCACCTTCCTGTATGATAATTATAGCGCCATTCCCGGTTGGAACCAGGTTAACTACAATTCGGGCGTGATCAACCCCGGTGAGAGTCTGACGGTTTCGTGCGACCTTTCTCCGCAGGCGGTGATCGACGCCGGCCAGACCCAGGCGCTGGGGTATTTGTGGACGTATGTCTCGAAGCAAAGCCAGCCGACGGTGGTCGACACCCTTCTTTTCCAGGCAACGCTGACCGTGTCGCGATCCGACCCGGATGGCGATAGTCTCAGCTTTGCCTGCGATAATTGTCCCACGATATTCAATCCCGATCAGGTCGACCGCGACGGCGACGGAATAGGGGACGTCTGCGACAACTGTCCCGACCTGGCCAATGCCGATCAGGCCGACAGCGATCGTGACGGTGTCGGGGACCTCTGCGATATCTGTCCCGGGCATAACGATCATATCGATGCCGATGCGGACGGCGTGCCTGATAGTTGCGACAACTGTCCGCAGGCGGCCAATGCCGATCAGAAAGACAGTAACGGCGACGGCATCGGCGATGCCTGCACCATGATCTGCGGCGACGCCAACGGTGATCGGACGGTCAACGTCGGGGACGCGATTCGCGTGATCAATTACATTTTCAAGGGCGGGCTGAATCCCGTCCCGATAGAAGCGGGTGACGCCAATTGCGATCACACGGTCAACGTCGGCGATGCCGTCTATGTGGTCAATTACATCTTCAAGGGGGGTCCGGCGCCCTGTTGCCCATAGTCCTCCAACCAGGGGCGGATGCTTTGGTGAGGGGGCGGCCGATCCGGATGACCAGCCGACCGCAACCGACCGGCATACAGGTAAATAGAGGCGAATGTCACCCATAGATGGAAGGCACATAGGAGCGTTGAAAATGAAATATTGGGTTATCGGCATTTTCCTTTTTGGGGAAATGCTTTGGGGAGGGATGGCCTCCGCGGTCTGCTATTCTGATGAGTACACCTGGTTGCCGATCGATTGGGGAGTGGTGGGAGATTCCGTTGTTTGGGTTGGAGATCTCGAAGCCTATGACGGAAGACTTATCGTCAATTATACCAATACCAGTTGCATTGCCGCCTGGGATGGAAACGCCTGGACGGTACTGGGCACGACCAATAGCAAGGTTGCGCCTCTGGAAATCTATGACGGCAGACTTTTTGTCGGGGGAGATTATTCCGTGATAGCAGGAATCTCCGCGATTGGCGTTGCCTCATGGGACGGCGGATCCTGGTCGCGCGTGGGCAATGGGGTCAACGGACCGGTTGCCTGCCTTGGTCTTTATGACGGCAAGTTATTCGCCGGGGGACCATTCACCAAGGCCGGAGGCATTTGGGCCATCCATGTCGCTCAATGGAATGGTACAGCCTGGTCGCTGCTGGGATCGGGGTTGGATGATATCGCTCACACATTCTCCGTTTACGACGGCGGGCTTATTGTCGGCGGATGGTTTACTACAGCCGGGGGAATCTCGGCCGGCCGCATCGCCGTTTGGAACGGCAGCTTGTGGTCGACACTGGGGTCGGGTATCGGTGACGGATTTGTCATAACCAGTGCGGTCTATAACGGTAAAGTTTATGCCGGTGGCGGATTCACGACCGCCGGGGGAACTGAGGCCAAATATCTGGCGGCGTGGGATGGTGGTTCCTGGTCGGCGCTCGGTTCGGGAGTAGCAGGCGGAACGGTTTCGATCGGGCAGTTCTGCGAGTATGATGGAGATTTACTCGTGGGCGGCATATTCGACAGTGCCGGCGGGGTTCTCGCCAATTGCATCGCCGCCTGGGATGGGACTTCCTGGAAGCCGTTTGGCTCGGGGATTTCCTGGGGGACCGCCGGGATCCGGGCTCTTCATCTGTTCAACAACGAACTGTTTGCGGCCGGATCTCTTATCAATTCCGATGGAATCCCAAAATATCGTATCGCCCGCTGGGGCAAACTCTCCTATGAGGCGGCCGACGCCAACGGTGATCGGACGGTCAATATCGGGGACGCAGTTTTCGTGATCAATTACATCTTCAAAGGGGGGAAGAACCCCGTCCCGATAGAAGCGGGTGATGCCAATTGCGATCATACGGTCAACGTCGGCGATGCCGTCTATGTGGTCAATTACATTTTCAAGAGCGGCCCGGCGCCTTGCTGTCCGTGATCGGATCAAGGTAGATATCTCAAAAGGGCCGGCTATATGCCAGCCTAGTTGGGCTGCCGTCACCCCAGACCCCTCTCCCGCGTGGAGAGGGGTTGCGGAGGTGGTATTCTGTGCCCGGCCCGCCGCGGGGGGCCGGGCATAAGGGATTTTTGATGCCATAGGAAGCTTTTCGCGGCGGACGAGGACGTCCGGCCGTGCACGGAAAGCTGTGCGATCGTCGGGACTTGGCGCGGGCGGGGTGCGCGCGTGGCACAAAAGCCAAATCAAACCCAACTTTTGAGTGTGTGCGAAAATGAGCGGGTGGACGCCATTCGTATGCCACACAGTCGGATATGGCGGTCGGGGCAGGAGAAAATTGGGTTCGTTTTGTCATTTTCGGGGGGCCCCATGTTTTTGGCTTTCCCTCCCCCTTTTGCCGCCCCTCCCCCTGCCCCCCGCCGGCGAGGGGAGGTGATTTGCGCCGAGAAATTTGGCCTATAAGCATACATAGATATTCCTTTCCGCGGGGTCACCCCCAATAATGTCGGTGGAGTTGCGATCAACATCGATTTTGTAGTGAAGTGGTTAGAAGGGCATGCCGCCGAGCGATTCGATTCCCGGGTTTAAAGACCCGGCCACCTGGCGGGTCCGAAGACCCGGGCATTCGCCGACCGCGAAGCGCACCGGGCGCAATTGGCCTGATGCCGCCCGGTAGTGTAAATTCTTTTGTGTAGATTTGGATTTTGGAGGGCAAAAAGAGAGGGC